>NZ_JBIBHN010000044.1:0-55611 GCF_042957035.1 Streptomyces sp. NPDC008137
AGCCGAGCGTGGGGGAGTCGGCGACCGACGAGAACGCGGCAGATGTGCGTGCCAGGCCCCGCGTCTGCGGCGTGATCCAAACGACAGGCCCTAGGCCTGTCGCTTCGTAGGGCTTTTCGTAGGGCGGTTTTCGTAGGGCTACGGCACCCGCTGCTTGTTCCGCTCCTGCTCCGCCGTCGGGCCGGTGTCCTCCGACGCCGGCGCCGGGGCCGGGAGGGCGACGAAGACCCACGTGCGGTACGACCAGAAGCGGAAGAGTGTGGCGACCCCGATGCCGACGAACTTGAAGACGTTGTTCTGGAGCGGGGTGTTCCAGCCGAAGCCGTAGGTCGCCGCGTACAGCACGCCGTTCTCGATGACCAGGCCCACCGCGCTGAACAGCAGGAACAGGGTCATTTCCCGGGTGCGGCCGGACTTGTCGCGGTCGCGGTACGTGAAGTAGCGGAAGCCGATGTAGTTGAAGATGATCGCGACGACGGTCGCGATGACGCTCGCGCGTACCACCTGGAGGTCGGTGACATGCCGCACCAGGTTGAACACGAGGAGGTTGACCAGCACCCCGGCCCCGCCCACCGCGCCGAACTTGGCGACTTCGCGAACGAGCCGTCGGAGCCGAGAGGCACCATGTCCCATGGTCGTGCAGGCCCCCGTCCCTCAGTTGGCGTCAACGCAGCCATGCTAACCACCCTCCCGCGCGATCTTCCTGCGGATACCGGTGGACGGCCGGAGATGGTCCGGGCCGGTCCGGGGAGGGACAGGAAACCGGCCACCTTGGCGCGGCCGATACCCTGAGGGAGTGACGTTTCCGGTAGTCGGCATGGTCGGCGGTGGCCAGCTCGCTCGTATGACACACGAGGCGGGCATCCCGCTGGGCATCAGGTTCAAGCTTCTCAGTGACACCCCGCAGGACTCGGCTGCGCAGGTCGTGAGCGATGTCGTCATCGGCGACTATCGCGATCTCGACACGCTGCGCGAGTTCGCCCGCGGGTGCGATGTGATCACCTTCGATCACGAACATGTACCCACCGAGCACCTCCGGGCCCTGGAGGCGGACGGCATCCCCGTGCGCCCCGGTCCCGACGCGCTCGTGCACGCCCAGGACAAGGGCGTGATGCGCGCGAAGCTCGACGCGATCGGCGTGCCCTGCCCCAGACACAGGATCGTGTCCGATCCTGCCGATGTGGCGGCCTTCGCGGCCGAGGGTGACGGTTTCCCCGTGGTCCTCAAGACCGTGCGCGGAGGCTACGACGGCAAGGGCGTGTGGGTCGTCGACTCCGTCGAGGAGGCCGCGGACCCCTTCAAGGCCGGTGTCCCCGTGCTCGCCGAGGAGAAGGTCGACTTCCTGCGCGAGCTCGCCGCCAACGTCGTACGGTCGCCGCACGGCCAGGCCGTCGCCTACCCGGTCGTGGAGTCCCGCCAGGTGAACGGCGTCTGCGACACGGTCATCGCCCCGGCCCCCGGCCTCGACGAGGACCTCGCGGTCCGGGCCTCCGAGATGGCCCTGAACATCGCCAAGGAACTCGGCGTCGTCGGGCACCTCGCGGTCGAGCTGTTCCAGACCCGCGGCGGGCGCGTCCTCGTCAACGAGCTGGCGATGCGCCCCCACAACTCCGGCCACTGGTCGATGGACGGCGCGGTCACCAGCCAGTTCGCCAACCACGTCCGGGCGGTCCTGGACCTGCCCCTCGGCGACCCGCGCCCGCGCGCCCCGTGGACCGTCATGGTCAACGTCCTGGGCGGCGACTTCCCGGACATGTACTCCGCGTACCTGCACTGCATGGCCCGCGACCCCCAGCTGAAGATCCACATGTACGGCAAGGACGTGAAGCCCGGCCGCAAGGTCGGACACGTCAACACCTACGGCGACGACCTGGACGACGTGCTGGAGCGCGCGTCCCACGCGGCCGGCTACCTGAGAGGCACCATCACCGAATGAGCCCTGTTGTTGGCATCGTCATGGGGTCGGACTCCGACTGGCCCGTCATGGAGGCCGCCGCGAAGGCCCTCGACGAGTTCGAGATCCCCTACGAGGTGGACGTCGTGTCGGCCCACCGCATGCCGCGCGAGATGGTCGCGTACGGCGAGCAGGCCGACGGCCGCGGGCTCAAGGTGATCATCGCCGGGGCCGGTGGCGCCGCCCATCTGCCCGGCATGCTCGCCTCGGTGACCCCGCTGCCGGTCATCGGCGTGCCCGTGCCGCTGAAGTACCTCGACGGCATGGACAGCCTCCTGTCGATCGTGCAGATGCCGGCCGGTGTCCCCGTCGCCACGGTCTCCGTCGCCGGTGCCCGCAACGCCGGGCTGCTGGCCGCCCGCATCCTCGCCGCGCACGACGAGGAACTGCGCGGCCGGATGCGCGACTTCCAGCAGGAGCTGAACGACCAGGCCACCGAGAAGGGCAAGCGCCTGCGCTCCAAGGTCGAGGGCTCGGGCGGCTTCGGCTTCGGCGCCGGGAAGTGACGGCGATGACGTCCCTGGAGTCGGCTCGGGAACTCCTGCGTGAGTTCCCGGTCGCCGACGGCCACAACGACCTGCCCTGGGCGCTGCGCGAGCAGGTCCGCTACGACCTCGACGCCCGCGATGTCGCCGCCGACCAGAGCGCCCACCTGCACACCGACATCCCGCGGCTGCGCGCGGGCGGGGTCGGCGCGCAGTACTGGTCGGTGTACGTCCGCACGGACTCGCCGGACCCGGTCGCGGCCACCCTCGAACAGATCGACTGCGTACGGCAGTTGCTCGCCCGCCACCCGGCCGACCTGCGGCCCGCGCTGACGGCCGCCGACATGGAGGCCGCGCGTGGGGAGGGCCGGATCGCCTCCCTCATGGGCGCGGAGGGCGGTCACTCCATCGCCAACTCCCTGGGCACCCTGCGCGGTCTGTACGGGCTCGGTGTGCGGTATCTGACCCTCACCCACAACGACAACGTGGACTGGGCGGACTCCGCGACGGACGAACCGAAGGCCGGTGGCCTCACCGCGTTCGGCCGCGAGGTCGTACGGGAGATGAACCGCGTCGGCATGCTCGTCGACCTCTCCCACGTGGCGGCGACGACCATGCGCGACGCCCTCGACACGAGCACCGCCCCGGTGGTCTTCTCCCACTCCTCCGCCCGGGCCGTGTGCGACCACCCGCGCAACATCCCGGACGACGTCCTGGAGCGGCTGCCCGCCAACGGCGGTGTCGCGATGGTCACGTTCGTGCCGAAGTTCGTGCTCCAGGCGGCCGTGGACTGGACGGCCGCGGCCGACGAGAACATGCGCGCCCACGGCTTCCACCACCTCGACACCACCGCGGAGGCCATGAAGGTCCACCGCGCCTTCGAGGAGCGTCAGCCGCGCCCGGTCGCGACGGTGGCGACGGTCGCCGACCACCTGGACCACATGCGCGAGGTCGCCGGCATCGACCACCTCGGCATCGGCGGCGACTACGACGGCACGGCCTTCACTCCCGACGGCCTCGACGATGTCTCCGGCTACCCGAACCTCCTCGCCGAGCTGCTGGAGCGCGGTTGGTCGAAGGCCGACCTGGCCAAGCTGACCTGGAAGAACGCGGTACGGGTGCTCGGCGCCGCCGAGGACGTGGCCCGCGGCCTTCAGGCGACGCGGCCGGCGTCCAACGCCACGATCGAGTCGCTCGACGGCTGATCATCGAGGGCGGGGTAGTCGGTGTAGCCGGCCGCCCCGCCCACATACATGAAGTACCCGTCGCGCAGCTCGTTCAGCGGCGCCCCGAGCCGCAGCCGGGTCACCAGGTCCGGGTTGGCGAGGAAGGGCCGGCCGAGCGCGATCAGGTCCGCCCCGGCGGCCAGCAGCGCCTCCGACGCCCGGTGCACCTCCTTGGTGGTGACCTCCTTCAGCACCGGGTTGGCGATGATCGCCCCGGGCCAGGCGGCGCGCACCCGCCGGAACACCGGGGTCTCCGGGTCGGCGTACCCCAGGTGCAGATAGGCGAGCCCCAGCCCGCCGAGGCGCTCGGCGAGCGCCGGGTAGATCTCCTCGGTCTCGCCCTCCGCGATGCCGTTGACGGTGTTGCCGGGGGAGACCCTGAGCCCGACCCGTTCGGCGCCGATCTCGGCGGCCACGGCCTCGGTCACCTCGGCCGTGAACCGGATCCGGGCGGCGACCGGTCCGCCGTAGTCGTCGGTGCGCAGATTGGTGTTCGCGGCCAGGAACTGGTGCAGGAGGTGGCCGTTGGCCGAGTGCACCTCCACGCCCTCGAATCCGGCGTCGATCGCGTTCCGCGCGGCCCGCGCGAAGTCGGCGACGGTGGTGCGGATGTCCTCGGCGGTCATCTCCCTGGGTACGACGGCAGGACGGTGGCCCTCCGGGGTGAAGATCGTCTCGGGGAGCGCGACGGGCGAGGGCGCGACCGGCGTCAGCCCGCTGGTCGCCGGGTGGCCGACCCGCCCGCCGTGCTGGAGTTGCAGGAACATCCGCCCGCCCGCGCCCCGTACGGCGTCCGTGACCAGCCGCCAGCCCGCCACGTGCGCCGGGCTGTGGACGGCCGTGATGTTGGGGTACGTCTGACCGACCGGGTTCGGTGTCGAGGCCTCCGCGATGATCAGCCCGGCCGAGGCACGCTGGGCGTAGTACGTGGCCATGAGCGGGGTCGGGGTGCCGTCTGCCTCCGCCCTGTTGCGGGTCAGGGGCGCCATCACCAGACGGTTCGGCAGGTGGAGACCGGGGAGACGAGCCGGTGCGAAGAGTGCTGTCGTGCGCTGCGTCATGCCCTTACGCTAGAACCTGACACTCATGTCAGATTCAAGCCCGGGAGTGAACGTGCGGATCGGTGAACTGGCCCGGCGCACCAACGTCAGCGAGCGGTCCCTGCGCTACTACGAGAAGCAGGGCATGCTCTCCGCCGAGCGGACGCCCGGCGGGCACCGGGAGTACCCGGAGGCGGCCGTGGACCGGGTCATCCGGATCCAGGAGCTGTTCGCGGCGGGACTGTGCAGCGAGAAGATCGTCCAGCTGCTGCCCTGCATGCGGGACGCGGACGGCGGCCCCTCGGCCCGGGCCACCCCCAGCCTGGTCGCCAACCTCACCGCCGAGCGCGCCCGCATCGACCGGATGATCGCCGACCTGGTCCGCTCCCGGGACACCCTGGACGAGGTGATCGACGCGGCCCGGCTGCCCTGAGCTCCCGCCGGGGCCCGGGCCGTACTCCGAACGCCCCGCTCACCAGGAACAGCCCGTCGCCCCATGCGACGGTGACCGTACGTCACGAGCACCGTACGGAGCCGCCATGGCAGATCTCCAGCACGACCTGCGCCCCACCGCCGCGACCGGCGAGTTCGACGATCTGGCCGAGCCGTACCCCGACGAGGGCGTCGTCGCGGCGGAGCCCTACGAGCCCGTCTCCGATCCGGATGACGCGCCCCTCACCCGGGCCCACTCCATCCTCGCTGCCCACCCCGTCGCCGACGGGTACAACGGACTGCCCTGGGCGCTCAAGCGGCTGTCCTACTACGACCTCGAGGACGGCGAGAGCACCGTCGACACGGACGTGCCCCGGCTGCGCAGCGGCCATGTGGGCGCGCTGTTCTGGTCGCTGCACCTGCCCGAGGGCCTCGACGGAGACCGGGCCGTCGGCGCCACCCTGGAACAGCTCGACCTGGCGAAGTCCATCGTCCGCACCTGCGACGAGGGCCTGCGGCCCGCCTGTACGGCCGGGCAGGTCGCCGACGCCCGCAACTGCGGCCGCGTCGCCGTGCTCCTCGGTCCGGCCGGGGCCTCGGCCGTGGGCGACTCGCTGGGCACCCTGCGCCAGCTGCACCTCCTCGGCCTGCGCGCCCTGACGCTGACCGGTGTGTCCTGGGCGAGCGACGCGGGACTGACCCGGTTCGGCGAGGAGGTCGTGCGCGAGATGAACCGGCTCGGTGTCATCGCGGACCTCTCCGGCGCCCCGGAGCAGACCGTCCGCCGCGTGCTGAGCCTCTCCCGGGCACCCGTGCTGTTCAGCCGCTCCGCGGCCCGCGCGATCCGCCCCCACCCGGTCAACCTCCCCGACGACCTGCTGGCCGAGCTGGGCGCCGCCAAGGGGCTGTGCCTGGTGCCGCTGACGGCCGAGCAGACCGGCCCGACCGTCCGGGACGTCGCCGACCACCTCGACCACATCCGTGCCGTGGCCGGAGCGCACAGCGTCGGACTGTCCGGCACCTACGACTCCGGTGCGGCCCACCCGCAGGAACTCGGCGACGTCTCCTGCTACCCGCGGCTGATCGCGGAGCTGCTGCGGCGCGGCTGGGACGAGGGCGATGTCGCCCTCCTGACCTGGGGAAACGTCCAGCGCGTCCTGCGCGGGGCCGACTTCACCGCACGTGCGGCGCAGCAGCGCCGCGCGCCGTCGAAGGCGACGATCTCGGAGCTGGACGGGTGAGAGCCGGTCCCCTCCTTTGCCTCCGCGGGGTCAGTCGTGCGCGATCCGGCAGAGGCAGAACGGGTGCCCCGCCGGGTCCGCGTAGACCCGGAAGTCCTTCTTGACGTCGTCCTCCTTGTCCAGCACCCGCGCCCCCAGCGCCAGCACCCGCTCCTCGGCCGCGTCGATCTCCTCCCAGGTCGCACCACCGTCGAAGTCCAGGTGGAACTGCTGGGCGTTGCGGTCGGACCGGGGCCACTCCGGAGGGGTGTGGCCGGGCGAGCGCTGGAAGGCGAGCCGGGGCCCGCCGGGGAGGCGCAGCACCACCCAGTCGGGGTCGTCGTCCTCGAGGGTGCCGCCCCCGACCGCCGCGTAGAAGCGGGCCAGCTCGCGGGGGTCGGAGCAGTCGACGACCACGGAGCGGAAATGTGCCACGGCGGACATGGGCCCTCCCGGTGTCAGCAGGCGCAGAGGCAGAACGGGTGCCCGGCCGGGTCGGCGTAAACCCGGAAGCTCCGTGAGCGGTCCTCGGTGTCCAGCGGCTTGGCGCCGAGCGCCAGCACGCCCTTCTCGGCCGCGTCGAGGTCCTCCACGTCCAGGTCGAGGTGGAACTGCTGCGAGGCGTCGGGCGACGGCCACGCCGGCGGTACGAAACCGGGAGCGGCCTGGAAGGCCAGCGGGGTACCGCCCGGCACCTTCAGGTCGACCCACTCGTCCTCCCCGTCGGACGCGACCTCCGGCGTGCCGCCGAGCACCTCGGCGTAGAAGGCGGCGAGCGCGTGCGGGTCGGGACAGTCCAGGACGACGAAACCCAGCTTGGCGAGAGCCATGACTTCCTCCTCGGAGTCGCGGTTACCGTCAGAGTCGGTTAACCAGTAACCGTTACTGCATGCTCCCCCATTGGCGGTAACCTCGCAAGGGAGAACGCGAGAGGTACGGTCCAGCCATGACGGAGAGATCGCCCGCGCCCGGCGGCCTGGCCCTGGTAGAGGCCCTGGTGAACACGCTGGACATCGAGTCGGGCGCCGACGCGCTGGACTCGCCCGAGGGCCGGGCGCGCTTCGGCATCACGCCGGACGGGACCGACCGGGCCCGGGCCCTGCGCGAGTCCCTGCGCGCGACCCTCCTCGCCCACGCCGGCCACCCGCCGCACCGCGAGACGCCTCCGCTCGGCGACCTCCTGGCCCGGGCCCCGCTCATCGTCACGGTCGACCCGACGGACGGCTCGGCCGCCCTGACCCCCGCCGGCGACCACACCCTGCCCGCCCGCGTGGCCGCCGCCGTCGCCGAATCCCTGGCCGCCGGCACCTGGACCCGCCTCAAGGCCTGCGAGGCCCCCGACTGTCACTGGGCCTACTACGACCGCAGCCCGGCGGGCCGGGGCCGCTGGTGCTCGATGCAGGTGTGCGGGGCTCGCGCGAAGATGCGGCGTTACCGGGCGAAAGGGATGTGACCCGCCCGCGCACGGGCCCGGTGGGGCAGAATGCAAGGCGACGCCGGTTCGGCCGACTGAGCCTCGGCCGAACCGGCGTCACCCTTCCTTACGCGTCGTCAGGCCTTGGGGCGCCCCATCGCGCGGTACGTCCAGCCGGCCTTGCGCCACCGGTCCGGGTCGAGGGCGTTGCGGCCGTCCAGGATGAGACGGGTCGCCGCCACTTCGCCGAGGGCCTCCGCGTCCAGCTCCCGGAACTCCCGCCACTCCGTCAGATGCAGCACTATGTCGGCGCCCCGGACGGCCTCCAGTGCCGAGTCCGCGTAGCCGAGGGTCGGGAAGACACGGCGGGCGTTGTCCATGCCCTTCGGGTCGAAGACCGTGACCTGGCCGCCCTGGAGGTGGATCTGCCCGGCGACGTTCAGCGCGGGGGAGTCCCGGACGTCGTCCGAGTCCGGCTTGAAGGTCGCGCCCAGCACCGCCACCCGCTTGCCGAGGAACGGCCCGCCGCCCAGCGCCTGCCGCGCCAGCTCCACCATCTGCCCGCGCTGGCGCATGTTGATGGAGTCGATCTCCCGCAGGAACGTCAGCGCCTGGTCCGCGCCCAGCTCACCGGCGCGCGCCATGAACGCCCGGATGTCCTTCGGCAGACAGCCGCCGCCGAAGCCGATCCCGGCCCGCAGGAACTTCTTGCCGATCCGGTCGTCGTAGCCGATGGCCTCCGCCAGCTTGGCGACGTCACCGCCGGCGGCCTCGCACACCTCCGCCATCGCGTTGATGAACGAGATCTTCGTGGCGAGGAAGGAGTTCGCGGAGGTCTTCACCAGCTCCGCGGTCGGGAAGTCGGTCACCACGAACGGCGAGCCCTCGGCGATCGGCGTGGCGTACACCTCCCGCAGCAGCTTCTCGGCCCGCTCGCTGCGCACACCCACCACCAGCCGGTCGGGGTGCAGCGTGTCGTCGACCGCGAAGCCCTCGCGCAGGAACTCCGGGTTCCAGGCCAGCTCGGCGTCCTCGCCGGCGGGCGCGTGCGCGGCCAGGTAGGCGGCGAGGCGGTCCGCGGAGCCCACGGGCACGGTCGACTTGCCCACGACCAGGGCCGGTCCGTGCAGATGCGGGGCGAGCGAGGCGATCGCGGAGTCGACGTACGACATGTCACAGGCGTACTCGCCGTGCCGCTGCGGAGTGTTCACACAGACGAAGTGCACATCCCCGAAGGCACCGACCTCGGCCCAGTCCTGGGTGAAGCGCAGCCGCCCGCTGGAGCCCTCGATGCCGGAGACGTGCTTGCGCAGCAGCTCCTCCAGGCCCGGCTCGTACATCGGGGCCTCGGCGCGCTCCAGCTTCTCGATCTTCTCGGGCACGACGTCGAGGGCGAGCACCTCGAAGCCCAGCTCGGCCATGGCCGCCGCGTGTGTCGCACCGAGATAACCGGTGCCGATCACGGTGATCTTCAGGGCCATGAGGTGCTCCAGGGGTCTACGGCATGCGGTGCGCGCCCGAGCATATCCGGGGCATGGGAAGGCGCTTCACTGGGCAACTTCTCCGCTGTCGTCTAGCTCACGTATCACTCCCGGGGGCGACCCCATAAACTTTTGATTACTTAACGGTAGTTAGCGTCAGCATCGCAGCGTTTTGGAGCGTGAGAGACCTTGGCCGGATCGGCTGACTTCGACCTGTACCGCCCGTCCGAGGAGCACGACATGCTCCGTGACGCCGTCCGCTCCCTGGCCGAGGCGAAGATCGCGCCGCACGCCGCCGCGGTGGACGAGGAAGCCCGCTTCCCGCAGGAGGCGCTCGCGGCGCTCGTCGGCAACGACCTGCACGCCGTGCACGTACCCGAGGAGTACGGCGGCTCGGGCGCCGACGCGCTGGCCACCGTCATAGTGATCGAGGAGGTCGCCCGCGTCTGCGCCTCCTCCTCCCTCATCCCCGCGGTGAACAAGCTGGGCTCGCTCCCGGTGATCCTCTCCGGCTCCGAGGACCTGAAGAAGAAGTACATGACCCCGCTCGCCAAGGGCGAGGGCATGTTCTCGTACTGCCTCTCCGAGCCGGACGCGGGCTCCGACGCCGCCGGCATGAAGACCAAGGCCGTCCGCGACGGCGACCACTGGATCCTCAACGGCGTGAAGCGCTGGATCACCAACGCCGGCGAGTCCGAGTACTACACGGTGATGGCCGTCACGGACCCGGCCAAGCGCTCCAAGGGCATCTCGGCCTTCGTCGTCGAGAAGTCCGACGAGGGCGTCTCCTTCGGCGCCCCCGAGAAGAAGCTCGGCATCAAGGGCTCCCCGACCCGCGAGGTCTACCTCGACAACGTCCGCATCCCCGCCGACCGCATGATCGGCGAGGAGGGCACCGGCTTCGCCACTGCGATGAAGACCCTCGACCACACCCGCATCACCATCGCCGCCCAGGCCCTCGGTATCGCCCAGGGCGCCCTCGACTACGCCAAGGGCTACGTCCAGGAGCGCAAGCAGTTCGGCAAGCCGATCGCCGACTTCCAGGGCATCCAGTTCATGCTCGCCGACATGGCCATGAAGATCTCGGCCGCCCGCGCCCTGACCTACCAGGCCGCCGCCGCCTCCGAGCGCGGCGACGCCGACCTCACCTACCAGGGCGCCGCCGCCAAGTGCTTCGCCTCGGACGTGGCGATGGAGGTCACGACGGACGCGGTGCAGCTCCTCGGCGGGTACGGCTACACGCGCGACTACCCGGTGGAGCGCATGATGCGCGACGCCAAGATCACACAGATATACGAAGGCACGAACCAGGTCCAGCGCATCGTGATCGCGCGCAACCTGCCGTAGCCCGTCCCCGCGGACACCCCTCGGCCCCCGGCTCGTGCCGGGGGCCGACGTGTCTCACAGGAAACGGCGGATCGGGGTCACCGCGGCCTCGGCCAGGCGCTCGGACAGCGGGCGGCGCTTCCAGCGGGCCGTGTCGATCGGGTCGCTGTGCTTGCGGTCAACCTCGAAGTCGGCGTCGAGCCGCGCGGTGAAGTCCTCGTCGAGGACAGCCAGGACGACCTCCTCGTCGTGCTCCATGGAGCGGCGGTTGAAGTTGGTGGAGCCGATGAGGGAGCAGACCCCGTCCACCGTGATGATCTTCGTATGGAGCATGGTCGGCTGGTACTCCCGCACCTCCACACCGGCGTCGACCAGCGTCTGGTAGTGCTGCCGCCCGGCCAGCAGGCACGCCCGCTGGTCGGTGTGCGGGCCGGGCAGCAGGATCTCCACCTGGACCCCGCGGCGGGCCGCCGCGGCCAGCAGGTCGATGAAGTAGGTGTCGGGGGCGAAGTAGGCCGTCGCCAGCCGCAGGCGTTCCTGCGCCGAGGTGATCAGGACCCGCAGGAGCGTCTGCATGTCCTGCCAGCCGAAGGAGGCCGAGCCCCGCACGACCTGGACCGTGGCCCGGCCCGGCTGCTCCTGGGCGGTGAAGCGGTCGTGCTCGTCGTAGAGGTCGTCGTGGCACTCGGCCCAGTTCTGCGCGAAGGCCGCGGCGATGCCGTCCACGGCGGGGCCGCGGACCTGGACGTGGGTGTCGCGCCACTCGTCCGGGTTGCGCGCGTCGCCGCACCACTCCTCCGCGATGCCCACGCCCCCGGTGAAGGCGGTGTGCTCGTCGGTGACCAGCACCTTGCGGTGGCAGCGGTGGTTCTGCCGCATCGGCGACAGGCGCGTGGGTCTGCGGAACCAGGCCACCTGGACACCGGCCTCGTCCATGGCGTCCAGCAGGTCGCGCTCTATCTCCTTCGCCCCGAAGCCGTCCAGCAGCAGCCGCACCCGGACCCCCGCGCGGGCCCGCTCGGCCAGGGCCGCGGCGAACTCGTGGGCGACCTCGCCGCGCCAGTACACGAACGTCATCATGTCGACGGTGTGCTCCGCGGCCCGGATGGCCGCCAGCATCGCCGGGAAGATCTCGTCGCCGTTGCGCAACGGCACGAGCTCGTTCCCCTCGGTCGCCGCGATGCCGAGCAGTCGCTCCAGCCGTCTGCGCAGCCGCTGTTTCTGCTCCTCGGTACCTCTCGGCTCCGGAGTTCTCGTCTCGTCGTACGTCTGCTGTGTCATGTCCGGGTCTCCCCCCTGCAGGTGTGTCTCGCCGCCCCGCCCTCGCGAGGCCGGGCCCCCGGCGCGCCTGCACCCCGTTTTGCCGCTGCGGGCGGTTTCACGCAGCGCCCGGTGCGTCGTGCCTCACAACCGGAAGCGCACCGCACACGGGTGGGTCCGCCCTGTGGTGCTCATGGGGCCACAGGCGTAGGACGAGAGGTGCGGGCGTCGAACCGCGGCTCCCGCCACCCCCTGGAGGACGTCATGACCCAGCAGCCCACCACCGCGACCCCGCTCAGCAAGGAGATGCAGGACTGCGTCCAGGCGTGCATGGCCTGCCACAGCGTGTGCGAGGAGACCATGAGCTCCTGCCTGCAGATGGGCGGCCCGGCCCAGATGCAGATCATGCGCGCCGTCATGGACTGCGCCGAGATGACGCGCATGTGCGCCGACATGATGATGCGCCGCTCGCCGCTGTCGGCCGAGATGTGCGCGATGTGCGCCAAGGCCTGCGACATGTGCGCCGAGGCGTGTATGTCCATGCCGGACGACGACCAGATGATGCGCTGTGCCGAGGCGTGTCGCCGCTGTGCCGAGATGTGCCGCTCGATGTCGGCCGCCGCGATGTGAGGACCGCCTCACGGCAAAGGGGGCACCCGTCCGGGTGCCCCCTTCTGCTGCCCGCACGCTCAGTTGCCGGAGACGGTGACCTTCTCGTCGTTCTTCAGCTGCTGCACCAGCGTCTTCACCTTGGCGGCGTCCCACTGGAGGTTGCCGTTCGCGGCGTTGCCCGAGATCGGCATGTTCATCGACTTGCCCTCGCCGCCGCTGACGCCCTTCATCGCCCAGAACATGGACGCCAGGTCGAACAGGCCCATGTCCTTGTCGACCACGAGGGAGTCCAGGCCCGCGCCCATGGTCGGGTACAGCTTGAACGGGTTGAGGACCGTGCTCGGCGTGGCGACCTGGTTGGCCAGGGCCGACAGGAACTTCTGCTGGTTCTTCGTACGGTCCAGGTCGGAGCCCCTGAGGGCGTAACGGGTGCGGACGAAGGCGAGGGCCTGCTCGCCGCTCAGGGTCTGCTTGCCCTTCTTGAGGTCCGCGCCGGACTTGGTGTCCTTGATGTCCTGCGGGATGTCCATCTCGACGCCGCCGACCGCGTCCACGATGCTCGCGAAGCCGCCGAAGCCGATCTCCACGTAGTGGTCGATGTGCAGGTCCGTGTTGGCCTCGACGGTACGGACCAGCAGCTCCGGGCCGTCCTCGGCGTACGCGGCGTTCAGCTTCGTCTGGCGGCCCGTGCCCGGGTAGGACTTGCCGGAGTCGGAGCCCACGAACGACGGGATCGTGACGTTCGAGTCACGCGGCAGGGAGATCAGCGTCGGGCCGTTGCTGCCGGTGTGCAGGATCATCATCGAGTCCGTGCGCTTGCCCTCGGCGGAACCGGTGCGCAGTCTCTTCTTCTCCTCGGCCGACATGCCCGCACGGCTGTCGGAGCCGACGATCAGGTAGTTGGTGCCCTCGCCCGCCTCCGGACGGTCGATGACCTTCGACAGGTCGACGTCGCGGTTGAGCTTGGAGTCGGCCCAGAAGTAGGTGGCGACGCTGGTCACCACCAGCACCGTCACCAGCGTGATGGTCGTCACCTTGATACGGCGGCGCCAGTTCGGCGCGGGACGCGGCTCGTAGTAGCCGTCGCCCGGGCCGCCGGGGCCCCTGCCGCCGGGGGAGCCGTAGACCTGGCCGGTGTTGTAGCCGCTGTCGTAGCTCTCGCCGGGGCCGCCGTAGCCGCCGTCGACGTACGACGGCTGCTGCGGTACTCCGCCGCCGTACGGCGGCGCACCGCCGTACCCGGCCTGCCCGGGCGACGGCGCCGGGCCACGGCGGACCTGCCGCATGACGCGGGCGCTCTCGGGCTGTGCGCTCGAGCTTCCGCGTCCGTAGCGGTTGCCGCGGTTGTCGTCGGACCGCCCCTCGGGCCAAGTGTTCATGCGGACCAGTGTGCAGGTCCCCGTAGTGCGCCATACAAGAGTCGTCGGAAAATCAGAGCACGGCTGTGGCGAAGCTGACACAAAACGTCCCCATACCGCCTCGGCATAGGGTGGGGGCCATGACAGACCAGGCCCCAGCTGCGGATTCCGGCAGTACGGATATCCCGGGCAAGCCGACTTCGGCGTCCCGCACCACCCTCAGCCACATCATGACCCACAACGACACGAACCTGCTGGGGACGGTGCACGGCGGGGTGATCATGAAGCTGGTCGACGACGCGGCGGGGGCCGTGGCCGGGCGGCACTCCGGCGGGCCGGCGGTCACCGCGTCCATGGACGAGATGGCGTTCCTCGAACCCGTCCGCGTCGGCGACCTGGTCCACGTCAAGGCGCAGGTCAACTGGACCGGCCGGACCTCCATGGAGGTCGGCGTCCGGGTCCTGGCCGAACGCTGGAACGAGTCCGCCCCGGCCACCCAGGTCGGCTCCGCCTACCTCGTCTTCGCGGGGGTCGACGCCGACGGCAAGCCCCGCCGGGTCCCGCCGGTCCTCCCGGAGACCGAACGCGACAAGCGCCGCTACCAGGAAGCCCAGATCCGCCGCACCCACCGCCTGGCCCGCCGCCGCGCGATCATGGAGCTGCGGGAGAAGCGGGCGGCGGAGGGCTTCGAGGACTGACCGGCCCGGCCTCTCGTCCCACGGCGAGCTTCTACGAGCACGCCACCTCGTCCCCCCGCACCACCACGCCCGACTCGCCCTGCCCCGCGTCCTCCGCCCGCACCTTGCGTACCCGTTCGAAGTCCGTGCCCGCGATGACCTTCAGGGTCGCGCCCAGGCCCGGGGCGGCGCGCAGTTCGCTGCCCGGCAGGGCCGCCGCGAGGGACTTGGCGGAGCGGTCCCAGCGGGGGTCGTAGACGATGACCGTCCGCTTCACGTCGGGGGTGGCGGCGTTCACCGGGGCCCCGGTCGTACGGAAGCCCGTCGCGACCAGCGCCGCGTCGACCCGGCGGCCGAGGCCGGGCGTGGGGGTTCCGTTCTCCACCTGGACGCTGATCTGCTGCGGGGCGACCGGGACGACCCGGGCCTCGCCGCCCGACCGCCGCACGGACAGGGGCTGGTCCGCGCGCAGGGCGTGGAAGAGCCGCTCCGCCTTCACGGGGTCCCACTTCAGCGTGGAGCCGACGCCCTCCACGGGGTATCCCAGCTGCTGGATCGGGACGGTCGTGAACTCGGAGGAGGAGGGGGAGAAGTTCCGCATGGCCCGGCCCAGGGCCAGCATCTCGCCCGTGCCGAAGCCCTTGTCGGCCCGCACCGAGCCGAGCACCGCCCGGGTCACGTCCCGGAACTTCATCGGGTTCAGCAGGATCCCGGAGGACATGACCCGCTCCACGAGAGCGGCCATGAACCGCTGCTGCCGTTTCATACGGCCCAGATCCGACGCCCCGTCGACATGGCGTGCGCGCACATACTGAAGCGCCTGCCCGCCCTCCAGGGTGTGGCGCCCGGCCGGCAGGTTCAGTCCCGTGTAGCTGTCGTTCAGGGGAGCGGCCGTGCAGATCTGCACGCCCCCGACCACGTCCACCGTCTTCATGAAGCTCGTGAAGTCGACCTCCAGATAGTGGTCGATCTTCACCCTGGTCATGTTCTCGACGGTCCGTACGGTCAGCGGCGCCCCGCCCTCGGCGTACGCCGCGTTCAGCTTGATCGGGTGGCCCTCGTGCCGTCTGCCCGTCGTACGGTCGACATGCGCCGGCGTCTCGGCGTACGAGTCGCGCGGCAGGCTCACCACGCTCGCCCGCTCCCGGTCCTCCGAGATGTGCACGATCATCATCGTGTCGGTGCAGTGGCAGGGCGCGCCGCCGAGCCGGTACTTCTGCCGCTCCTCCCGGCTGATCTTCTCGCGGCCGTCGGTGCCGACCAGCAGCACGTTCATGCCGTGGCCCGGCTCGGGCCGGTTCTTCATGTCCTTGAAGGCGTCGACCCGGGCGATGTCCGCGTCCAGGCTCGTGACCACCGCGTGCCCGATACCGGCGGACGCGAGGACCACCACGGACAGCGTGGTGAGCGCCCGCATGCCCCAGCGCGGCTTCCGGCGCCGCACGGGCCGCGCCGGCCCGCGCGGGGGCCGGCGGGAGGAGGGCGGCTGCGGGCGGCGCTGCGGGGCGGCGGTGGTCCGGGGGGACCGCGGCGGCGTGGGCAAGAGGACACCTCCGGACGACGGCCGTACCTGGGATCCGTGACACCGTAGGCCGATACGATCTGCAGCCCGCGGTACCGGCCCGGCGGCGCGCAACGGTGTCCCCCGTTCGCGGTAACGTGAGGCCCCTATGAACGCCAATCCCGACGTGCGCCACCCCGCCGTTTCCGTGATCATGCCCGTCCTCGACGAGGAACGGCATCTGCGGGGAGCAGTCCAAGCGATCCTCGCGCAGGAGTACGCCGGCGAGATGGAGGTCGTGATCGCCCTGGGTCCGTCCACGGACCGCACGGACGAGATCGCCGCTCAGCTCGTCGCGGAAGACCCGCGTGTGCACACCGTCCCGAACCCGACCGGCCGTACGCCGGCCGCCCTGAACGCGGCGATCAACGCCTCCCGCCACCCGATCGTCGTGCGTGTCGACGGGCACGGCATGCTCTCGCCCGACTACATCGCCACCGCCGTACGGCTCCTGGAGGAGACCGGCGCGCAGAACGTCGGCGGCATCATGCACGCCGAGGGCGAGAACGACTGGGAGCACGCCGTCGCCGCCGCGATGACCTCGAAGATAGGGGTCGGCAACGCCGCCTTCCACACGGGCGGCGAGGCCCAGCCGGCCGACACCGTCTACCTCGGCGTCTTCCGGCGCGAGGCGCTGGAACAGCAGGGCGGCTACAACGTGGAGTTCATCCGCGCCCAGGACTGGGAGCTGAACTTCCGCATCCGTGAGGCCGGCGGGCTGATCTGGTTCTCGCCCGAGCTGCGGGTGTCGTACCGGCCGCGGCCGAGCGTGAAGGCCCTCGCCAAGCAGTACAAGGACTACGGGCGCTGGCGGCATGTCGTCGCCCGCTACCACGAGGGTTCGATCAACCTGCGCTACCTCGCCCCGCCGGCCGCCGTGTGCGCGATCGCGGCCGGGGTCGTGGTGGGCGCGCTGCTGACGCCGTGGGGCTTCGTGGTGCCCGGCGGCTATCTCGCCGCGATCGTCGCCGGTTCGGTCCCGGCGGGCAAGGGGCTGCCGCTGAAGGCCCGGCTGCAGATTCCCGTGGCGCTGGCCACCATGCACATGTCGTGGGGCTGGGGCTTCCTGACCAGCCCGCGTTCGCTGGCCCGCAAGGTGATCGCGAGCCGGCGGCCGGCGGTCCGCGCGGACGCCCCGGCGAACTGACCGGCAGTGGGTTCACGGGCCCCCTCCCGGCCGGGAAGGGGCCCGTCGCCGTTCAGTCCCAGGTGAACGCCGGGTTCACCTGCATACAGGCCTTGTCGTCGGCGCCGTTGAGCGCCTCGGCCGACTTCGGGGTCCTGTCGTTCTCCTCGGGCGCCTTGTAGTCCGTGCCCTCACGCCAGTCGGCGCCCACGACGAGGGTGATGCCGGAGACGTCGGTGGACCGTTTCACCGAACTCGACGGGATGCCCAGGGCCTTGGCGAGGCGCTGGGCGTCACCCTCCAGATCGGCGCTCGGGTAGCGGACGAGGGTCTTGTCCTCGCTCCATGAACCGTCGGTGTCGGCGACGGCCTGGGTGAAACCCTCCTCCTTCAGCAGGCCGGCCACGGTGCCGGCGCGTCCGCGGGCCGGGGCCAGGGTGTCGGTGCGGGTGCCGTTGCGGACCTGGACGGCGATCTCGTCGTCGGCCGCGGCCGGGTCGGCGGAGGCCTTCTCCGCGGCCGGGTCGGCGGAGGCCTTCTCCGCGGCCGGCTTCTTCGCCTTGTCCTTGCCGTCCAGGGCGATGTCCTCCCGCACCAGCCGGAACAGCTGCTCGGCGTCCTCCGTGGGTTCGACGCGGGCGCCGACATAGCGGTTGGGCATCGTGGTCATGGTGATGCGCTTCGGCTCCACCCTGCGCAGCTCGTCGCTGAGGTCGTAGAGCTTCTTGACGGTGTCGAGGCCCGGGTCGACCGTCATGGCCCGGGTGGCCTCCTCGGCCAGTCTGCGGAGCTTGTTCGGGCTGCTCAGGGTCATGTTGTCGCGGAGCTGGCGGACCATCGCGTTCATGTACATGTGCTGGGCCTTGGCGCGGGCGAGGTCGCTGCCGTCCTCGAAGCCGTAGCGGGTGCGAAGCCACTGCAGGGCCTGCTCGCCCTGGATGTACGAGGTGCCCTTCTCCAGTCTCAGGCCCGAGCCCTTGCCGTCGGAGGTGCGGGAGTGGATGTTGGCGTCGACGCACACGGGGACGCCCCCGACGGCGTCGGCCATCGACACCACGCCCGCGAAGTCGACCATGATGAAGTGGTCGATGTGGATGCCGGTGAGCTCCTGCCAGGTGGCCACGGCACAGCCCGGACCGCCGTGTCCGAGGCTCTGGTTGGTCATCGCCCGCCCCTGGGTCGCCTCGTACACCTTCCCGTCGTCCGGGTCGGTGCACTTCGGGATCTTCACCAGGGTGTCGCGGGGCATGCTGATGACCGACATGTTGGTGCGGTCGGCGGAGAGGTGCAGCAGCATCTGGACGTCGGCGAGGGGGGTGGCGCCGAACGTCTCGCGGGCGCCGCCGAGTTTCTGGTTCTCCTTGCTGTCCCGCGCGTCGGAGCCGATGAGCAGGATGTTCAGCGGGGTCTGCCCGGCGGCGTTGGGCGTCGGAGCGGCGACCTTGCTGTCGCCGAGGTTCAGGGTGTCCTTCTTGATGTTGCCGTTCAGATGCCGGTAGTAGAGGTAGCCCGCCCCGGCCGTGCCGAGTATCAGCACGGCCAGCACGAGAGCGGACCACTTCAGCAACCGCCGCCTGCGCGGGGACCGGGTACGGCCGGGGCCGGGCATGTCCGTGTCTTGCGCCGACGCGTCGTCGTCGGGCGACCGACCGCCCGGCGTCGGCTCCTCCTCGTCCGGGTCCGGTTCGTGGCGGACGCTCTGCCGCTCACCGTCCTCCCGCACACCGCTCTGCGTCACTTCCCCGGTCCTCTCCGCCCCCCGGCGCATGCAGCAGGCCCGCCCTGCCTCCTGTTAGACGCACGACGGGCCTGTCAGTTGCCCTCAAAGGGTCAACTAGCGCACTTCACCTTGTCGGCGGTGGACTTCTCCACGTCCGCCTTCTCCACCGGGGCGTTGAGTTTCACGCCGGCGCCCTTGAAGTCCTTGCCGAGGGT
The DNA here is from genome assembly GCF_042957035.1 of Streptomyces sp. NPDC008137. Classification (NCBI taxonomy): domain Bacteria; kingdom Bacillati; phylum Actinomycetota; class Actinomycetes; order Kitasatosporales; family Streptomycetaceae; genus Streptomyces; species Streptomyces sp. NPDC008137. Next base: position 19,108 of record NZ_JBIBHN010000044.1, read on the forward strand.
CAGGGTCATCGCGGGCACGCCCTGGGAGTTGGTCACGCTCTCGCCGGGCTTCAGCGCGGACCCGGACAGCCCCATGATGTCGGCGAGGCGGCGGGCCTGGTCGGCCTGGTCGGGGGCGTACTCCAGGGTCGTCCTCGCCAGCTCGGCGGGGGCGTTGCCGGCGTTCTCCGACTTGGTCACGCCCTCCTCGACCTGGAGGTACTGGAGGGTCTTCTGCGCGCTGCCGCCGACGGCACCGCCGTTCATGATCCGCACCCGCACCTCGGAGGCCGCGGCCTTGGTGCCCTTCAGCCGGGCGGCCTGGGCGTCCTTCTCCTTCTTCTCCTGCTGCTTGACCTCGGTGAGCGACACGTCGTTCTCGATCATGTCGAACAATTGCGGGGCCTTGGAGTCGTCGAGGACGACCGTCGCCTTCACCGTCTCCGCCGGGTTGTCCACCACCGGCACCGTCGTGAAGCTGATGTTCTTCGTCGGCACCTTCTTCAGCTCGAGCGCGACGTCCTTGAGCGTGCTGACCCTGCCGATCGCCTGGTCCACGGTCAGCGCCTTCGTCGCGGCCTCGGCCAGGTTCAGCAGTTTCGAGGGGCTGGTGAGGGTGTCGCCGGAGGACATCTTGCGCATCAGCGAGCCCAGGAACTGCTGCTGCACCTTGATCCGGTCGAGGTCGCCGCTGTTGCCGAAGCTCTTGCGCGTACGGACGAAGGCGAGGGCCTGCTCGCCCTCGACCGTCGACTCGCCTGCGGGCAGGACGAGTTTGGACTCCTTGTCGTTGACGGCCTTCTCCACGCAGACGTCGACCCCGCCCACCGCCGTCGTCAGCGTCTTCACCGCGTTGAAGTCGGCCATCATGAAGTGGTCGACGGTGATGCCGGTGTTCTCCTTCACCGTGCGCATCGTGCAGCCGGGGTCCCGGCCGCTCTCCCCGAGGCTCCGGTTGAAGCGGGCGCCCCGGATCCCCGGGACGACCTTCTCCGAGCCGTCCTCCAGTTTCGTCGGGCAGTCGGGGATGTTCACGATCAGGTCGCGCGGGATGCTCAGGGCCGTCGCGTTGGAGCGGTCCTCGGCGACGTGCAGCAGGATCGTGGTGTCGGCGTGCCCGGAGCTGCCCTTGTCGCCGTAGCCCTCGTTGCCCTCGCCGGTGCGCTTGTCCGTACCGATGATGAGGACGCTGAAGGCCTCGTCCTTGCTGAAGTTGCTGGCACCCGCGCTGCCGACGTCGGTCGTCGAGACATTGCCCTCCAGGTGCTGGAGGTAGAAGTAGCCGGCCGCACTGACGCCGACCAGCACGAACGCCATCGTGCCGCCGGTCCACAGCAGCACCTTCTTCGCCTTGCCCGGCTTCTGCTGCACTGGCCGGCGACCGCCGCGGCGCCCCGGCGGCGGCTCCTCGGGAGCACCGCGCCGCCTGCGCTGCGGCGGCACCTCGGTGCGGGTCGCGCCCTCACGGGGAGCACCCCTGCGGGGAGCGGCCCCGCGGGGAGCGGCCGAACGTGCGGTGGTCGAACGTGCGGTGGCCGTCCGGGGAGCCGTCCGCGATTGCGCTGCGGGTGTATTCAGTCGCAGTTCGTATTCGCCCGTGTTCGGATTGAGTACCCACTGGTCTGCGGGGTCCATCTGTTCCCCCCGCCCACGGCGTTGCGCGTCCACGGTTGTCCGATTCCTCCGTCGGGGCACGCGGCGCCTTCTCCCCCCGGAAGGCGCGCGGGTACTTGGTCATCACAGAAGCACTGGATCGCTCACACTATCCGCCCAGTTGAACGCCGGTGTGCGCTGAATGACAAATTCAACGTCCCTACATTTGGGCAATCCAGCCCAATTCCATTCTGTGAATCTCTACCAGCGGTAGGGCGCGTACACGTTCATGCACTTACCGGCGTCCGAGCCGTTGAGCGCGTCCGCGTCACCGGGCAGGTCTCCGGCCTTCGGCGCCGGCTGCTTCGGATACGCCGTACCCGTACGCCAGTCGGCGCCCACGACGACCGTGACGCCGGATACGTCGGTGGACTGCCGCACCGAACTCAGGGGAATGCCCAGCGCCTTGGCGACGTGCTGGGCGTCGCCCGCCAACTCGGCGCTCGGATAGCGCACCACGGTCCGCTCCTCGGCCGACGCGCCCGAGGAGTCCGCCGCGGCCTTCGTGAAGCCCTTCCCCACGAGCGACCGGGCGATGGCGCCCGCGCGTCCGGTCACCGGGCCGAGAGCGCCGGAGCGGGTGGCGTTCCGCACCAGGACGCCGATCTCGCCGTCCGCCGCGGCCGGATCCCGGGAGGCCTTCCCGGCCTTCTCGGCCCTCTCCGGCTCCTTCGTCTTCTTCGCGCCCGGCTTCCCGCCCTTGCCGTCGAACGGCACGTCGTCGCGGATCATCTCCCACACCCGGTCGGCGTCGGCGCCCGCCGGTATCAGGTGGTTGGCGTCCTCCGGGTCCGCGGCCGTGGGCAGCGTCGTCATGGTGATGCGGTCCGTCGGCACCGTCTTCAGCTGCGCCCCCAGGTCGTACAGCTTCTTCACCGTGCCGATCTCCTCGGACACGTGCAGCGACTCGGTGGCCGCCTCGGCCAGGTCCGTCAGCCGGCCGGTGTCGGTGAAGACGTTCTGCGACTTGAGCGTGCGGATCATCGAGTTCATGTACATGTGCTGTGCCCGGGCCCGCAGCGGGTCGCTGCCCCAGGCGTGGCGGGTGCGCAGCCACTGCAGGGCCTGCTCGCCCTGGACCTTGGTCTTGCCGGCCTTCAGCTTCAGGCCGGAGCCGCCGGGCACGCCGGGCAGCGGGCGGTCCCACACGTTCTGCTCCACGCACACCTCGACCCCGCCGATGGCGTCGGCCATCTTCACCACGCCCGCGAAGTCGATCGTCATCCAGTGGTCGATGTAGACCCCGGTGAGGTTCTGCCAGGTCGCCAGCGTGCAGCCCGCTCCGCCCCGGGCCAGCGAGGCGTTGATGATCGTGTTGACCGGCGGGTACGTCCGGCCGGACTCCGGGTCGGTGCACTTGGGTATGTCGACCCTGGTGTCCCGCGGAATGCTCACCACGGCGGCGCTCTCGCGGTCCGCGGCCAGGTGGATGAGCATCTGCACATCGCCCCGCGGTGGAGTGCCCCGGTCGTTCCTGGCGCCGCCCAGCTTCACGTTCTCGTCGGAGTTACGGCTGTCGGAGCCGATCAGCAGGATGTTCAGGGGCGTCTGCCCGGCCGCGTTCGGAGCGGCCCGCCGCGTCTTGGAGTCGCCGCTGCTGCGCTGGCCCTTCTCGATGTTGCCGTTCAGGTGCTCGTAGTAGAGGTAGCCGGCGCCGGCGGTCGCGAGGACCACCAGGGACAGGGTCGTCGCCGACCAGCGCAGGACCCGGCGTCCGCGGCGGGCCCTACGGCCTCCGCGACGGTTCCCGCCGCCCGGCCCGGTGGAGCCGCCCGGGGCCGGCTCACGCGGGACGGCACCCGGTTTCGTCCCCTCCCCATACACACCGCTGCTGCGCGCCATCTGCTTCCCCCACCCCCGTGTCACCGAAAAGGCCTGCCCTGCGCCCAGTGAGACGTACGACAGGCCCCTCAGGTCACTCGGCGCACTCCACCTTGTCCGCCGTGGACTTGTCCACGTCCGCCGGCGCCTTGGCCGGAGTGGTCTGGGAAGCGCCCGCGCCCTTGAAGTCCTTGCCGAGGGTCAGCGTCATCGCGGGCACCCCCTGGGAGTTGTTCACGCTCTTGCCCGGCTTCATCGCGGACCCGGGCAGGCCCATGATGTCGGCGAGGCGGCGGGCCTGGTCGGCCTGGTCGGGGGCGTACTCCAGGGTCGTCTTCGCCAGCTCGGCGGGGGCGTTGCCGGCGTTCTCCGACTTGGTCACGCCCTCCTCGACCTGCAGCCAGCTGAGCGTCTCCTGGGCGCTGCCCGCGACGGCACCGCCGTTCATGATCCGCACCCGCACCTCGGAGGCCGCGGCCTTGGTGCCCTTGAGCCGGGCGGCCACCGCGGCGGCTTCCTTCTTCTTCTTTTCCTTGACCGCGGTGAAGGAGACGTCGTTCCTGATCATGTCGAAGACCTGCGGGGCCGACGACTCGTTGAGGACGACCGTGGTCGGGACCTTCTCCGCCGGGTTGTCGATCACCGGGGTGGTGGCGAACGTCAGGTTCTTGGTGTTGAGCTTGCCCAGCTCCAGACCGAGGTCCTTGAGCTTGCCGATGCTGGACAGCTGCGAGTCGACGGTCAGCGCCTTCGTGCCCGCCTCGGCCAGGTCGAGCATCTTCGAGGGGCTGGTGAGCGTGTCGTTGTCCTTCAGCTTGCGCATCAGCGCGCTCAGGAACTGCTGCTGGAGCCCGATCCGGCTCAGGTCGCCGCCGAAGCCGACCGAGTGCCGGGTGCGCACGAAGGCCAGCGCCTGCTCGCCCTCGATGGTGTGGTTGCCCTTCGACAGCTTGAGGTGCGAGTCCGGGTCGTCGATGTCCTTGCCCAGACAGACCTCGACCCCGCCGACCGCGCTGGTCAGCGTCTTGACCGCGTTGAAGTCGGCGACCATGAAGTTGTCCGGCTTGACCCCGGTCAGCTCCGTCACGGTCCGCATGGTGCAGCTGGGGGTTCGGTCGTCCTGGCCGAGGCTGGTGTTGAAGCGGGTCTTCGGCGTGCCCGGGATGACCTTCTGCGACCCGTCCGCCTGCGTGGTCGGGCAGTCCGGGATGTCGACGATCAGGTCACGGGGGATGCTCAGCGCGGTCGCGTTCGAACGGTCCTTGGAGACATGCAGCAGGATCGTGGTGTCGGCGTGCCCGACACTGCCCGCGTCGCCGTACTTCTCGTTGCCCGCGCCGGTGCGCTTGTCGGTGCCGATCAGCAGGATGTTGATGGCCTTGTCCTTCTCGAAGCCACCGGTGCTCGCGCCGTCGTCGGAGACCGACGCGATGTTGCTGTTCAGGTGCTCGATGTAGAAGTACGCGGCGCCCGCCCCGGCGACCAGCACGAACGCCATCACGCCGCCGGTCCACAGCAGGACCTTCTTGCCCTTCGCGGCCTTCTTGGCGGGCCGGCGCCCACGCCGCCCCGGCAGCGGTTCCTCCGGAGCCGGAGCCCCGCGCCGCCTGCGCTGCGGCGGCACCGCACGGCCGGGCGCCTCGGGCCGCCGGCGGCCGGGCGCCTCGGTGCGGCCGAGCGGCTGCGTGCTGCCGAGTGCCGACGGGTCCGTGTCGGAGGCCGGTGGTCTGCGGGGCCCGGGCACTCCCGACTGCGGTGCGGAAGGGGGCAGTCGCATTTCGTATTCGCCGGTGTTCGGGTTGAGTACCCACTGGTCGGCGGGATCGATGTCGTCCGCCCGCCCACGGCCTTGCGCGTCCACGGTTGTCTGATTCCTCCGTCGGGGCACGCGGCGCCTACCCCTCCAAGGCGCTCGGTCCAGGTCACACAGTGCGCTGTCTCCGGGGCGTCCTCAGAGCCGGTCGCACCGGGATCGCTCACACTAACCGCCCAGTTCAGCGTCGAGCGACGACGGTGACGAAGTCCACGTCCCTACACCTGGGCAATTCGCCCATTTCCCGGGCGGAGGGCGCGTTACCTTGAGGCGGCCTTGGTGTCCGCTTTACTCGCAGGTGTCCTCGGCTGCCGTGTTTCCACGGAACGTGGGTGGAGGAGAAACGGTGACGGCGGATTTCGTGAACGGACCCGGATACGGATCCCCGTGCGACCCGTCACGCGAATCGGCAGGCCTCCGCGGGGCGGAACTTCCCGGCGCGTCCCCCGCGACCGCCACCGGAGTGTCCGTCCGCAGCCGCTCGAACAGCCTGTCCGCCTCGGGCTCCACGAGTTGGTCGCGATTGGCGTCGTATGCGTACGACTCCCGGGGGACGGTCAGAAATTGCACTTGTTCCATGGGGATGTCGCGCAGTCCGCGCACGAGTTCGTACAAACCGCGGAGGCTGGCGAGATCCGGGTCCGTTGTGAGAGAGGACGTGGCGGCGTCCAGCACGGGATACAGCTTCACCGGATTCAGCAGGACGTCATTGCTGCGCACCTTGTTGACGAGTGCGCCGAGGAATCGTTGCTGCCGCTCCATCCGCTCCGTGTCGCTGCCGTCGCCCAGGGACCTGCGGGCACGGACGTAGCCGAGGGCCTGCTCGCCGTCGAGCGTCACGCGTCCCGCCGGCAGCCTCAGCTTGGCGGCCCGGTCGTCGACCGGCTCCCGCAGGCAGACCTGGACACCGTCGACCGCGTCGACCATCTCCTTGAAGCCGTGGAAGTCGACGACGACGTGGTGATCGACGCGGACGTCGGTGAGCTTCTCCACGGTCCGGATGGTGCAGGCCGAACCGCCCAGTGCGAAGGCCTGGTTGAACATCGCGAACCGCGGCGCGCTGCGGGACCCGTCCGGGCGCCGGCAGCCCGGCAGTTCCACCATCAGGTCCCGGGGCAGGGAGACGGCGGTGGCGCTGCTCCGGCCCGCGGACAGGTGCAGCAGGATCGTGGTGTCCGACCGCTCGGTCCCGGAGTCCCGGCCGTAGCGGGCGTTGTCGTCGCCCTCCCGCGAGTCCGAGCCGATCAGCAGGATGTTCCGCGCGCCCTTGACCAGCGAGGTGGGCCGCTCCTTCTCGTACTTCGCGAGCTCGGCGGCGGCGGCCTCGTCGGGCGTGATGTTCCCGCTGAGCTTGGCGTACACGGCCCACCCGGCCCCGGCGGCCGCCACGACCAGGCCGGTGATCCCGAACGCCGTGAACCGCACCCACCGCCGCCGACGCCGCCGCGCCAGCCCCCGCCCACCGGCCGAGGCCCCCGCACCCGGCCCGAGCCTCGGCAAGGACCCACCACCGGTGTCGGCCACGACAGGGACCACCCCTCACGTCGTACGAACGCGCCGTGCGCACTGCTCCTACGACTGTGGCGCGGATGAGGGACGGGGGAGGGGTCGGGATGGGCCGAACGGGGCACCCAGCTGCGGGCATGCGCGCCGCTGAGCCGCTTAGCTGCGGGCATGCGTGCCGCTGGGGGCGGCACGGGTGGGCGCAGCGGCACCCCGCCACGCCGGGCTGCGCACCCACCCGCCCCCAGCACCAACACCCGGCACGGGAAAACGGCCTCCCGGCAAGCGCCGTGAATCGGCCTACCGGGCCAGCGCCGTAACCCGCTCACTCTCCACCCGCTTGTCCAGCACCTCGCCCCCCGCCAACTCCAGATTCCGGCACAACACCACAGAACCCCCCGTGGCCAGCGGCCCGTACAACCCCGCGTTCAATCCTTCCCACGTGTCGTACGGCAACCCCGACAGAATCCGCGACCCGGGCCCGGTCAACCCCAGCCCCGTCGCCCCCGCCCGAGCCCGCTCCACGACCTCGGCCCCGGTGAACTCCCGCCCCGCCACGATCAGCGCGGGCTCCTCCGGATCCACCGGCGCGTACGGCACGAACCGGTCCCCCTGCCCCGGCACCTCCACCGCGTAGTCGACGAACCCCTCGGGCGTCTGCGGGAACCGCCCCCCGAGCGGCCGCAGCGCCATCGCGATCCGCGCCCCGGAACACGCCCGGGCCGCCTCCAGCCCGTCCGGCCCGCTCACCACGACATCGGCGGCCCGGGCGTCCCCGGACACATCCGCGACCACCCCGACCGACGCACACGCGAGCAACCACACCGCCGTCTGCCAGTGCGCCGGCAGCAGCAGCGCGACCCGGTCCCCGGGCTCGACGGACAGCTCGTCCTGGAGCAGGTTCGCGGTCTTGGCCACCCAATTGGCGAAGGTGGCCACGGACAGTTCGACGCGTTCGCCCGTGGCGTCGTCGTAGAAGGTCACCAGGGGGCGTCCCGGATCCGCGGCGAGCGCGGAACTCAGCAGGTCGGCGGGGGTGCGATCGGTGGCGTTCACCCGCGCAAGCGTACGCGGCGCACCGGCCGCCGCCCAACGGCCCGGCCACCGCCCGCCGCGCGTTCACCACCGGTTCGGCTCAACCTGGGCCGACAGTCCGTCAAATCCCAAATGGACAGACATATAAGACTATGTCCAAGATCAGGGGCATGCGTGGATTCCTTGCTTCCTCGATCGGTGTCACCTGTGCGGCCGCCCTGGCCCTTCCCCTCACCCCGCCCGCCCTCGCGGCGACGGCGGGACCGGTGCCGACCGCCGAGGCCGCCACGGCCGCGAGACCCGCGCCCCACGCGGGGACGCCGGACACTGCCGTGACCGCCCGGCGCGGGGCCGAACCGTACGCCTCCGGCAGCACCCAGTCCCTCCCCCTCGAACCCCTCACCCGCAACCGAGCCACCCCCTCCGCCTCCGCCTCGGCCGCCGCCGAGCAGGGCCTGTCCCGCCGTGCCGTACGGCGCTTCTCCCTCGTCGGCGTCATCTGGGACGACCCCCGTGCCGAACTGCACGGCCGCGTCCATGTCCGCACCCGCGCCGCCGGCACCGGCAAGTGGTCGGGCTGGCAGGTGGTGGAGACGCACAACGCCGACCACGCGGCCGACCTGGACACCCCCGAGAGCACCTCGGGGCGCGTACGCGGCGCCACGGCACCGCTGTGGGTGGGCGCCTCCGACGGCGTGGAACTCCGGGTCCGTTCGGAACTCCCGGGCACCGGTGGCCGCAGCGTCGCGGTCGCCGCGCCCCCGCTCCCCTCCGGCCTCCGTTTGGAACTCGTCGACCCCGGCGAGGGCGACGAGGCACTCCCCGGCGGTCCCGTGGACGGCCCCCGCACCGGCGGCCTGAACACCGAGGCCTCCGCCGCCACCGACGCCTCCGCCGCCAACGCGGACCTCGCCCCCCTCGGCGCCACCGAGATCCCGGCCCTGAGCCGCGCGGCGACCGAGCGCGAGTTCCACACCCTCCGCGCCGGCGGGCCGGTGGACCGGAAGCGGGCGAAGCCGTATGTCGGCCCCCGCCCGCGGATCGTCACGCGCCGCGGCTGGGGCGCGAACGAGGGGCTGCGGGAGCGGAAATTCGTCTACACGAAGAAGGTCAAGGCGGCCTTCGTGCACCACACGGCCAGCGGCAACAAGTACAACTGCTCGCAGTCCCCGTCACTCATCCGCAGTATCTACCGCTACCACGTCAAGAGCATGGGCTGGCGGGACGTCGGCTACAACTTCCTCATCGACAAGTGCGGAAAGATCTACGAGGGGCGCGCGGGTGGCGTGGCGCGGCCGGTCCTCGGCGCACACACCCTTGGTTTCAACAGCAACAGCATGGGCATCGCCGTCATCGGATCGTACGGAGCAAAGAAACCGTCGTCCGCCGCCGTCAAGGCCATTGCCCGGGTCACGGCGTGGAAGCTGGGCCTGTACCGGATGAACCCGCGGGGCAAGACCTACCTGAAGTCGGCCGGCAGCAATCTCCACCGTAAGGGCAAGAAGGTACGACTGAACGTGATCTCCGGTCACCGGGACGGCTTCAAGACGGCCTGCCCGGGACGGAAGCTCTACGGCAAGCTCGGCTCCGCACGCTCCAAGGCGGCCCGCTACCAGGGCCGCTGAGAACACGTTCACCGCCGTCGGGGGGCAGGAAGGCGGAATGCCGCACGGCCAGCGAAGGCGCCACGGAACGGTCTGCATACACTGACCGGCCGAAAGACAGTTCGGCCGGTCCCGGCAGGAAGCAGAGACGACACGTGACTGAAGCGATCCTCCTGGTCGGTGGCAAGGGCACCCGGCTGCGCCCGCTCACGGTGCACACGCCCAAGCCCATGGTCCCGGCGGCCGGGGTGCCCTTCCTCACGCACCAGCTGGCGAGAGCGAGAGCGGCGGGCGTCGAGCACATCGTCCTGGCCACGTCCTATCTGGCCGAGGTCTTCGAGCCGTACTTCGGCGACGGGTCCGCGCTGGGCCTGCACCTGGAGTACGTGACGGAGGAGGAGCCCCTCGGCACGGGCGGCGCCATCCGCAACGTCGCCTCCCGGCTGCGCTCCGGGCCCGACGACCCGGTCCTGATCTTCAACGGCGACATCCTGACGGGCCTGGACATCCGCGCCCTGGTGGACACCCACGAGTCGACGGGCGCGGACGTCTCCCTGCACCTCACCAAGGTCACCGACCCGCGTGCCTACGGTCTGGTCCCCACGGACGACACGGGCAGGGTCCTGGCGTTCCTGGAGAAGCCGCAGACCCCCGAGGAGATCGTCACCGACCAGATCAACGCGGGGGCGTACGTCTTCCGCCGCTCGGTCATCGACACGATCCCGCAGGGCCGGCCGGTGTCGGTGGAACGGGAGACCTTCCCCGACCTCCTCTCCGCCGGAGCCCACCTCCAGGGCATGGTCGACTCGACGTACTGGCTGGACCTCGGCACACCGGCGGCGTTCGTCCGGGGCTCGGCGGACCTGGTCCTCGGCCGGGCACCGTCGCCCGCCGTCCCCGGCCGCTGCGGCGACCGCCTGGTGCTGCCGACGGCGACGGTCGCGGCCGACGCCAAGCTGTCGGGCGGCACGGTGGTGGGGGAGGGCGCCTTCGTCGCCGAGGGCGCGCGGGTCTTCGGCAGCACGATCATGCCCGGCGCCGTCATCGAACCCGGCGCGGTCATCACCGACTCCCTCATAGGCGCCCGGGCCCGAGTCGGCCGGCGCACCGTCCTCACCGGCACGGTCATAGGCGACGGCGCGACCATCGGCCCCGACAACGAACTTCTGGAAGGCACCCGCATCTGGTGCGACACCCAGATCCCAGCGGGTGCGGTCCGCTTCTCCTCGGACCAGTAGGCACCAGCCCCGCGCCGCCCACCGCCCCGCTGCGGGCATGCGCGCTGCCCGAGCTGCGGGCATGCGTGCCGCTGGGGGCGGCACGGGTGGGCGCAGCGGCACCTCGCCCCGCCGAGCTGCGCACCCACCCGCCCCCAGCACCAACACCCAGCACGCAACAACGGGCAGGACGTCACAAAGCCCCGATATCCCACCGAGGCATCTTCGGCGCCCGCCGCCCAGGCACCCTCCCACTCAACAACACCAACCGAGCCGCCCGATGCCGCTGCCCCGCATACGGCTCCAGCAACTCCAGCATCACGGAGTCATCCGCATCCCGATCCCCGCCCAACGCCCACCCCACGATCCGCGGCAGATGCAGATCCCCCGTCGTCACCTCGTCCGCCGCCCCATGACTCCGCTGCACCGTCTCCGCCGACGTCCACGGCCCCACCCCCGGCACCAACTCCAGCCGCGCCCGAGCCGCCCCCGGCTCCATCCCGGCCGCCTCCTCCAGCCGCCCGGCCACCCGAACCGCGCGCAGAATCGTCGACGCCCGCTTGTTGTCCACCCCGGCCCGATGCCACTCCCACGACGGGATCAACGCCCACGTCCGAGGCCCCGGCATCACATGCATCGGCACGGGTACGGGACCCGGCGCCGGCTCCCCGAACTTCCGCACCAGCAACCGCCACGCCCGATACGCCTCATCGGTCGTGACCTTCTGCTCGAGGATCGACGGAATCAGCGACTCCAGCACCAGCCCGCTCCGCGTCAGCCGCAGCCCCGGCCGCCGGTGCCAGGTCATGGCCACCAGCCGGTGCCGCGGCACGAACGCGGACGGATCATCGGCGGCCCCGAGCAGCTCCGGCAACCGCTCCAGCAGCCACTCGGCCCCGGGCCCCCAGGCCTCCCCGCGCACCCCACCGCCGGACGCGCGCACCCGTAGCGTCCCGGGCCCGGCAGGGGTGAGAGCGGTCCGCCATACCGACCCGTCCGGCGTGGTCCGGAACGTCGGATCACCCGGCCCACGCCGCAGCGGCCCGAGCACAAGACCGAGATCCAGCGGCCCGTCCGGCACCCAGTCGCGCACCCGCCCGGTGTCCGCCCGCACCGCCTGACGTGGAACGGGCACGGCGACCTCGCCGCCGCGCACGGTGGTACGCGTGGGCCGGGAAGCGAACCGTCCTGCCATGAATGAAGTCCTCGATGTCCTGGAATGCGGAGAGAGGCGGCCCTACGAGCGTAGACGCCGCCGCACTCCGGTCACCGCACCTCGATGAACGCCCCCGCGTCTCGCTCCGGCCGAGGCCGCGGTTCCTCCGCCGGATGCCCGACCGCCACCGCGCCCATCGGATCCCAGTCCGCCGGCAGCCCCAGCTCCTCGCGCACCACGTCCCGGCAGAACATCGTCGACGACACCCACGCCGACCCCAGCCGCTCCCCGGCCAGCGCGACCAGGAGGTTCTGCACACCGGCGCCCGAGGCGACCACGAACATCTCCCGCTCGGCGCCGTCCCGCCGCGGATCGCCGTAGCTGTGCGAGCCGTCCATGACCAGGCAGGGGACGACGAGGTACGGAGCGTTCCGCAGGACGTCCCCGCGCCGCACCCGCTTGGCGATGGACTCCTCCGTCTTGCCGTCCCGCCGCAGATCGGCGATCCAGGCGTCACGCATGGCGTCGAGCAGTCGCGTCCGCGACTCCTCGGACTCCAGCAGCACGAAACGCCACGGCGTGGTGTGGTGCGGCGCCGGAGCCGTCACGGCGGCGGCCACCGCCCGCCGTACGGCACCGGGGTCGACGGGCTCGTCCGTGAAGGCCCGGACCGTACGCCGCTGGGTCACCGCCAGCCGTACCGCCTCCGACGTGCCGAGCCGGAACATGTCGTCGCGCGCGCCGCGCACCATGGCTCGCGCTCCCTCCGCGTCGCCGTCCTCCGCGACCAGGTCCGAAAGCCCGCGGACGACGGCCACCGGCAGACCCGCTGCCTTGCCCTTGACCAGATCGCCCGCGGAGGCGAGTTCGTCGGCCGTGGCGACGACGGTGGCGCTGAGCGGATTGCCGTACGCGTCCGTGCCCCCGCGCAGATCGTCCAGGACGCGCACCCCGGCGGCGCCGATCGCGACATCCGTGAGCCCCGCGCGCCAGGGCCGCCCGAACGTGTCGGTGACGACGACTCCTACCTCGACGCCGAGGATGTCCCGCAGCCCGTCACGGATCGCGCGGGCGGACGCGTCCGGGTCCTCGGGCAGCAACAGCACGGTCCCGGAAGGGGTGTTGGACGCGTCGACCCCGGCCGCGGCCATGACCAGGCCCTGCCGGTTCTCGACGATCCGGAGGGCGCCGCGCCGGGCCACCACCCGTACCGTCTCCGCGTCGATGGCCGCCTCCCGGTCGGCCGCCTGGACGATCCGGCCCTCCGCCTTGGACACGATCTTCGAGGTGACGAGCAGCACGTCCCCGTCGGCCAGACCGGGCTCGGCGGCCGCGATCAGCTTGGCCAGGTCGTCCCCGGCCGCGACCTCGGGCAGCCCGGGCACGGCCCAGACCCGGTACCCCTCGGCACCCTCGCCGCTCATGCGCCCCGCACCTCCTCCGCCAGGGCCAGCGCCTCGCGGGCCATCCGCGCGGTCGCGTCGGTGTCGGTCATCATCAGCGGCACGGCCCGGCAGCGCACCCCGGCCGCCTCGACCCGCTCCACCACGCCCGCGTCCACCGTGTCCACGAGCCAGCCGTCCAGCAGGCCCGAGCCGTAGTGCTCGGCCACCGCCGCCGCGGTCGACTCGACGCCCACGGCGGCCAGCACCTTGTCGGCCATGCCCCGCACTGGCGCGTCGCCGACGATGGGGGACAGGCCGATCACCGGCACCCCGGCGTCGGCGATCGCCTCCCGGATGCCGGGCACGGCGAGGATCGTGCCGATCGACACGACCGGGTTGGACGGCGGGAAGAGGATCACGTCCGCCTCGGCGATGGCCTCCAGGACCCCCGGAGCGGGCTTCGCCTGGTCGGCGCCCACCGGCACGATCGCCTCGGCGGGCACCGAGGCGCGCAACCGCACCCAGTACTCCTGGAAGTGGACCGCCTTGCGCTCCCCGTCGACCTCGACGGCGACATGGGTCTCGACACGGTCGTCGGACATCGGGATCAGCCGCACGCCCGGCTTCCAGCGCTCGCACAGCGCCTCCGTCACCGCGCTCAGCGGGTACCCGGCGCCGAGCATCTGGGTCCGCACGATGTGCGTCGCGAAGTCCCGGTCGCCCAGGCCGAACCACTCGGGCCCGACGCCGTACGCCGCGAGCTCCTCCTTGAGATGGAAGGTCTCGTCGGCACGGCCCCAGCCCTGTTCCTCGTTGATGCCGCCGCCGAGCGTGTACATCACCGTGTCGAGGTCCGGGCAGACCTTCAGCCCGAAGAGGTGGATGTCGTCTCCGGTGTTGCCGATGACCGTGATGTCCGCGTCCGGCGCGGCCCGCTTCAGACCACGCAGGAACCGGGCACCACCGATGCCGCCTGCCAGAACCACAATGCGCATGGGTGCAGTCTTGCAGGCCCCTACGACAACGAGTCAGGCAGTTACGGCACCCGGTACGCTCCGGGCCTCGCAGTGCTGCGCCGTGTGCATCGGCATCTCCGTCAGCCCCGGGTAATAGACGTGCAGGCTCACCGCCGGCTCCAGTGCGTCGTTCACCACCTCGTGCACGTACCCCGGCGCGAACACACGCTGCGCGCCCGCCCGCAACGCGCGCGTGCCCCGCTCCGTGCGCTCCGTCAGCGTGCCGTCCAGCACGGTCAGCACACCGGAGGAGCGGCCGTGGTCGTGCGGCCCGCTGCCCTGCCCGGGCACCCAGGACAGCAGCCACACCTCGTAGCCCGGGCCGGTGCGCAGCCGGTGGTACCAGCGGGTGGTCGCGTCGTAGCGGACGAGGTGCTCCCACTGGGAGCGGTCGGCGGCGATGGAGCGGGCGAGGCCGACGAACTCGGCCACGGTGGCCGGGTGCTCGCGCTCCAGCTGGAGCAGGTGCGGGACTTCGAGGATGTCACCGGCGATCTGGAGGTCGCTGTCGCTGTTCATGGGGTGCGTGGTTCCTCAGTGAAAGTAGGTCAGAGGGAACAAGGGCCGAGGGACTGGTGGCTCGGCCTTCAGCTGGAGCGGGTGTGGCTCAACAGCTGGAACAGCAACAGCTACAGCGAGCGCGGGCAGCACCGTGGGACCCGGCGGTGCGGGTCGAGGTGAGTGCCAAGTTCGCGAGCATGCCCACTAGGACACCGGCTCACACCTCCGGTGTCAACTCGGCACCCGGTATGTGGGACGAGGTTCACCTCATCCGGTCGTTCACTCAGATGAAAGGTTTGTTCATGGCCAGGTCGGGACACTTGGCGTTCACCGGGCGCACAAACCTCGTTGCGTACTCGTGATCAGACTGTGATCAGATTCGCTTCGGCATGTGCGTCGGAACGAGATCGAACTCCTGGGCGTCCTCCCCTGTACAGGTCCGTACGGGGTCCGGGTGACGGTGGGGCCTCTCGCGGGCTCCGCCAGCGTGTCAAGGTTTATGCCGATTTGAACACTTTCCGCATGGCCTTGGTTCCGCAGAGTGAATAAGGGGCTCAATAGCAGATCTCGGCTTGACTCGCCCGGAGCAGCACACTTGTAATTTCACTCGTGTCGTTCAGCCGCAATCGGTAACGGCTACATCACGGGGACGCGGAAAAGAACAGACGAGGGGCGCACATGACCGAGCTGGTGCAGCAACTGCTGGTCGACGACGCGGACGAGGAACTCGGCTGGCAGGAGCGCGCGCTGTGCGCCCAGACCGACCCCGAGTCCTTCTTCCCCGAGAAGGGCGGCTCGACCCGGGAGGCCAAGAAGGTCTGTCTCTCCTGCGAGGTCCGCTCCGAGTGCCTCGAGTACGCCCTCGCCAACGACGAGCGCTTCGGCATCTGGGGCGGCCTCTCCGAGCGGGAGCGCCGCCGGCTGAAGAAGGCCGCGGTCTGACCGGACCCATGGGTGCGTGAACGGCCCGTCGCCGGTGGGTTGTCCACAGGCGGCGGGCCCGCTTGCTGCCAGCCGATAGTGTGGGCGCTCGTCCGAGACGCCCCGCGGCCCCCGCCGGTCGCAGGCGTCCACCGCAGTCCACCGAACCGGGGCCCGTACCTCGATGTCCGTGCACAGCCACCCGGCAGCCCATCACGACCCCGCTGCCACAGCCGTGTTTGACCCGGCCCGCCCACCTGCGTTCGACCCGGCCCGCCCGCCCGAGTTCCCGCGTCATGTGGTGACCGCGGTCCTCGTCTCCCACGACGGCGCCCGCTGGCTGCCCGAGGCGCTCGCCGGGCTGCTCGGCCAGGAGCGCCCCGTCCAGTACGCGATGGGGGCCGACACCGGCAGCGCGGACGCCTCCGCCCAGCTGGTCACCGACGCGCTCGGCGCCGACCGGGTGCTGCACCTCGCCCGCCGTACCGGCTTCGGCCAGGCAGTCGAGGAGTGCGACCGCAGCGCCCCGGTCCTCACCCCGGACGAACTGCCGTACCTGAAGCGCCCCAGTGGCTGGGACCCCGTCACGCGCTCGTGGCGGGACGACGCCTACGACATGCCCGAGCTCCCGCACGGCGAGCCGGTGCAATGGCTGTGGCTGCTGCACGACGACTGCGCCCCGGAGCCCGACGCCCTGGCCCAGCTGCTGCGCGTCGTGGACAACGAGTACGAGCTGGGCCGCGAGGACGTCGCCGTCGTGGGCCCCAAGCTCCGCGGCTGGTACGACCGGCGGCAGCTGCTGGAGGTCGGCGTCTCCATCGCCAACTCCGGCCGCCGCTGGACCGGCCTGGACCGCCGGGAGCAGGACCAGGGCCAGCACGACCACGTCCGGACCGTGCTGTCGGTGTCCACCGCCGGCATGCTCGTCCGCCGCGACGTCTTCGAACAACTCGGCGGCTTCGACCGGCACCTGCCCCTCATGCGCGACGACCTCGACCTGTGCTGGCGCGCGCACGCCGCGGGCCACCGCGTGCTCATCGCCCCGGAAGCCGTCGTCCGGCACGCCGAGGCGGCCTCCCGGGAGCGCCGCGCCGTCGACTGCGTGGGGCGCACCTCCGCGTCCCCGCACAAGGTCGACAAGGCCGGCGCCGTCTACAGCCTGCTCGTCAACACGCGTACGGCCGTGCTCCCCTGGGTGCTGTTGCGCGTCGTGCTCGGCACCCTGCTGCGCACCGTCGCCTACCTCGTCGGCAAGGTCCCCGGACAGGCCGTCGACGAGATCCGCGGCCTCATGGGCACCCTGCTGCGGCCCGAGCGGATCCTCGCCGGGCGGCGCCGCAGAGGCACCCCCCAGGTCGACAAGGGCGAACTGCGGCCGCTGTTCCCGCCGCCCGGCGCGACCGTCCGCATGACCGTGGAGCAGGTCGCGGGCAATCTCGTCGGCAGTTCCGACCCCGAGGCCGCCTCCGGTGCCGGACGGCACGGCGGTGCCGTCGAGTCGGGCCCCGGCGGCGACGACGCGGACTTCCTGCAGATCGAGCAGTTCGCCCGGCTCAAGCGCATCGCGCGCAAGCCCGGCCCGGTGCTCTTCCTCGTCCTGCTGCTCGTCTCCCTGCTCGCCTGCCGTGAACTCCTCGGCGGCGGCGCGCTCGCGGGCGGCGCCCTGCTGCCCGCCCCGGCCGACTCCGCCGCCCTGTGGGCGCGCTACCTGGACGCCTGGCACCCGGTCGGCGCCGGCGGCACCTCCTCCGCGCCGCCGTACGTCGCGCTCGTCGCGATGCTGGCGTCCCTGCTGTTCGGCTCGACCGGCCTCGCCGTCACCGTCCTGCTCGTCTGCTCGGTGCCGCTGGCCGGTGTCGCCGCCTACTTCGCCTCCCGCCCGCTGGTCGAGTCCCGGCTGCTGCGCGCGTGGGCGGCCGTCGGCTACGCCTTCCTGCCCGCCGCCACCGGCGCCCTCGCCGGCGGCCGCATCGGCACGGCGGTCCTGGCCGTCCTGCTGCCACTCATCGCGCGCGCGGGCATCGCGGCCAGTGGCCTGGCGAACCCGGCGGCAGCGCGGGGCAGTTGGCGCGCCACCTGGGCGTACGCACTGCTGCTGACCATCACCACCGCGTTCACCCCGATCGTGTGGCCCGTCGCGCTGATCCTCGGAGTGGGGCTGCTGGCCGTGCGCCGGACGGACATCACGGCGTACGGGACACGGTTCCTCGCCCAGCTCGGCACGCCCCTGCTGGTCCTCGCGCCCTGGTCGCTGTCGCTGCTCCCGTTCGGCTTCTTCCAGCAGGCCGGCCTGGAGTACGGAGCCGGCTCCGCCTCCGCCCTCGACCTGCTCGGCGCCAGCCCGGGCGGCCCCGGCACCGTCAGCGGCCTGATGCTCATCGGCATCGTGCTGGCCGCGCTCGCCGCCCTGCTGCGCTCGGAGCGCCAGTCGGGCATCCGCACGGCCTGGGCGGTCGCCCTCGTGGGCTTCGTCCTCGCGGCCCTGTCCAACAGCTCCACCTGGGCCGGCCCCGCGACCCTCGTCTACGGCATCGCCCTCCTGGCGGCCGCCGCGCTCGGCGCCGACGGGGCACGCGCGCGCGTGGCCGAGCAGAGCTTCGGCTGGCGCCAGCCGGTCGCCGTGCTGATCGCCTTCGCCTCGGCCGCGGGCCCGCTGCTCGTCGCCGCAGGCTGGATGATCCGCGGCGCCGACGGGCCCTTGGAGCGGCGCGACCCGACCCAGGTCCCCGCGTTCGTCGCCGAGGAGAGCGGCAGCAGCGACCAGGCCCGCACCCTCGTCCTCGACAGCGACTCAAGCGCCCACGTCGGCTACATGCTGGTGCGCGGCTCCGGCGCCCGCCTCGGCGACGGCGAGGTGGCCGCGGCCGACGGTGAGAACAGCAGGCTCGACAAGGTCGTCGCCAACCTCGTCGCCGGCTCCGGCGCCGACCAGGCCGACCAGCTCGGCGGCTTCGCCGTGCGCTACGTCCTCGTCCACCAGGGCGCGCCCCGCGAGGTCACCCGAGTCCTGGACGCCACGCCCGGCCTGACCCGGCTCAGCCAGCAGGGCGGCGGCGCGCTCTGGCGCCTCGACCGGCAGGTCGCGCGCGCCGCCATCGTCCCCGCCTCCGGATCCGGCACCCCGCAGCCCGTCGCCGCCGGGCCCGTCGACATCCACACCACGATCCCGACCGGAACCGACGGGCGCGTACTGCGCCTCGCCGACACCGCGGCCGACGGCTGGACCGCCACGCTGGACGGCAAGCCGCTGACCCGCACCACGGTCGACGGCTGGGCCCAGGGCTTCGAACTCCCCGCCACCGGCGGCACGCTGGACGTCACCTACGACGACCCGATCGGCCACACCGTGTGGCTGTGGACGCAGGGCCTGCTCGCCGTCGTCCTCGTGGTGCTCGCCCTGCCCGGCCGGCGCCGCGACATCGACGACGACATGCCCGAGGAGCCGGCCGTCCCGGCCCAGGCGGTCGCCGGCGAGGGCCGCCGCGCCCGCCGCCTGCGCGCCCAGGCCGAGGCCGAGACCGAGGCGGAAGGAACCCCCGGGACCGGGGAGTTCCCGCCCCCGCAGCCAGAGCAGCCGCCGGCGGCGGTGCCGCAGCAGCAGAACGGCGGTCAGTGGGATGCCGCGGGCTACCCGGGCGGCGAGTACGCGGGCTACGGCGACCAGTACCAGGCCGCCCCGTACCCGGCGGACGCCCACGGCGGGCAGTACCAGGCGGACCCGTACCAGGGCGGCCAGTACGACCCGTACGCGTACGGCGGCTCGCCCCAGGCACCGCAGTACGACCCGGCGGGCTACGACCAGGCCTACAACCAGGGCTACGGCACGCCGTACGACCCGGCGCAGGAGCAGCAACAGCAGCACCGCCCCCACGGCACGGGCAGTGAGCGTCCCGACGGGAGCCAGCAGTGAACCGCACCACCCTGTCCCTGATCGCCGGCGTGACCGCGCTCGCCGCCGTCACCGGCTTCGCCGCGCTGTCCGCCCCGGACACCCCGGGCGGTGCGGACGCCACCGCCAAGGCGGCCGCCCAACTGCCCGTGGAGCGCACGAGTCTGCTGTGCCCGGCGCCCAGCACGTCCGACCTCGCCGAGACGTCGTACACGTCCTTCACACCCGTCACGAAGGGCACGGGCAGCGGCGGCAAGGCCGAACTCCAGGCTTCGGCCAAGGGCAAGGCCGAAAAGCCCGTGCTCACTCCCAAGGAGCCCGGCAAGCCGGTCACCGGGGACAGCTCGGGTTCCGACGCGCCCGCGCTCGTCGGGACCGCAGACGGCAGGTTCGCGCCCGGCTGGACCGTCCAGGAGACCACGGAGGTCGCCGCGGGGACCGGGCGCGGCCTTCAGGGCGTCAACTGCACGGCTCCGGACACGAGTTTCTGGTTCCCGGGCGCCAGCACGGCGGCCGATCGCACCGACTACGTCCACCTGACGAACCCCGACGACTCGGCCGCCGTGGTCGACGTCGAGCTCTACGGCAAGGACGGCACCCTGCAGTCCCCGGTGGGGGAGGGCATCACCGTGCAGCCGCACTCCAGTGAGCCGGTCCTGCTGTCCACGCTCACGGACGAGGAGCAGACCAACCTGACCGTGCACGTCAACGTCCGCAGCGGACGCGTCGGCGCTTCCGTGCAGGCCCTGGACGACAAGCTCGGCGGCGACTGGCTGGCCGCGTCCACGGACCCCTCGGGCGGCCTGGTCCTGCCCGGCATCCCCAAGGACGCCACCTCCGTGCGCCTGGTCGCCTTCACCCCTGGCGACGAGGACGCGGACCTGAAGGTGCGCCTCGCCTCCCCCTCCGGTCTGATCACCCCGGCCGGGCACGAGACGGTGCACGTCAAGGGCGGCATGACGACCGCCGTCGACCTCGGTGACGTCACACGCGGCGAGGCGGGCTCCCTGGTGCTGACGCCGACGGACCGGTCCGTACCGGTCGTGGCGGCGCTGCGGGTCGTACGCGGCAAGGGCGACAAGCAGGAGACGGCGTTCATCCCGGCCACCCGCCCCGTCGGCACGCGCGCGACGTCCGCGGACAACAGCGCCAAGGGCAGCACCCTGTCCCTGACCGCCCCTGGCCGAGCCGCCACGGTCAAGGTCACCGCCTCGGCGGGCAGCGAGGGCGGCACCCCGGCATCGAAGACGTACACGATCAAGGCAGGCACGACCCAGGACATCGAGCCCCCGGCCCCCGGCGGCCTCAAGGGCACCTACGCCCTCACGGTCGAGTCGGTCTCCGGCGGCCCGGTCTACGGCGCCCGCACCCTGGCGGCCGACGAGAGCGGCGTTCCCGCCTTCACCGTGCAGACACTCCCCGACGACCGGGGCACGGTGGCGGTACCGGAGGCGGACGAGGACCTGTCGGTGCTGCAGAAGTAGCCGGCGCGGCTTCTCAGCCCTGCTCCTCGCCGTACCGCGGATCCACCGTCTCCGGCGTCAGCCCCAGCAGCTCGGCGACCTGCTCGACGACGACCTCGTGCACCAGCGCCGCCCGCTCGTCGCGCCCCTTGGTGCGGATCTCTACCGGCCGCCGGTAGACCACCACGCGCGCGGGGCGCCCCTCGCGCGCGCCGATGGTGCCGCCGAGCGGAACCGCCTCGTCGTTCCAGGCATCGCCGGGCCCGTCGAGCCGCGGCACCTCCAGCACCAGGAAATCGATGTCGGCGAGCTGCGGCCACCGCCGCTCCAGACGCTCCACGGAGTCCTGCACCAGATCCGCGAACGCCTCCGCGCGGCTCGCGGCGAGCGGCACCTGCGGCGGTGCGATCGGGCCGCGCATGCCCCGGCCGTGGCGATCACGACGGCGGGGCCCGGGGGCGGCGGCACGGGGCGTTACGGGCTTCTCCATCACTGCTGAAGGGTAGTCCCCGCCACGCACGTGTGCCCGGCACCGCGCGGCGGCACGCACGGCTTCTGGCCGACGCCCACGGCATGTCGTTACATGAGCATTCAAGCCAAGGTTGGGCTTGATTCCGTATCTCGCCGAGACCGGTGACGTCACGGCAATTGAGGGTTTTGTGACGACTCTTGTCCGCTTGGGGGCTCGTCCGCACCGCCGGGCGACGGTGTCCGGGCAGGTCAGCCGGGTGGGTCGGCAGGGTCCTGTGGGGCGTTTCACAACGCGACACGGTGGAGTGACCTGGTGGAGAGTCGTCGCGGCCCGCTCAAGAGTGCGGTACCGTCCAACATCGTGAGCCCTGTACGTCGCTGTTCGCGCACCGCCTGCGGCCGTCCCGCCGTCGCGACGCTGACGTACGTCTACGCCGACTCGACCGCGGTCCTCGGCCCGCTCGCCACCTACGCCGAACCCCACTGCTACGACCTGTGCGCCGAGCACTCCGAGCGCCTCACCGCCCCGCGCGGCTGGGAGGTCGTCCGGCTCCTCGACGGGTCCGCCCCGGCCCGCCCCAGCGGCGACGACCTGGAAGCCCTTGCCAACGCCGTGCGCGAGGCGGCCCGCCCTCAGGAGCGGGCGGCCGGGGCCGGTGGCGGAGGGCGTGCGGCCGACCCGATGGAGGTCGCGCGGCGGGGTCATCTGCGGGTTCTGCGGTCCCCCGACAACTGAGCGCCCCGTCCGGCCGCTGTCTCGCGCACACCCATTGACGCGAGCTTGGCGCGGACATGACCATTCCGTTTGGGGATGCGAGAAATCGCTTTCACATGACGGAAACCGGGGAGGCGCCCGTTGTACGTCCAGGAACTGGAACCCGTCGCCGGCTCACTGGGTGTGTCCGCCCTCGTGGCGGCCTTACCCCTGGTGATCGTCCTGGTCCTGCTCGGCGGCGTCCGCCTCAAAGCGCACCTCGCGGGCCTGACCGGCCTCCTCGCCGCCGTGCTCGTCGCCCGGCTCGCGTACGGCATGCCTCTCGGCCAGACCCTCTCCAGCGCCGCCCAGGGCGCCGTCTTCGGCCTCTTCCCCATCCTGTGGATCGTCGTCAACGCCCTGTGGGTGTACCGGATGACCGTCCGCACCCGGCACTTCGACATCCTGCGCCGGTCCTTCGGGCGGCTCTCCGACGACCCGCGCATCCAGGCACTCGTCATCGCCTTCTGCTTCGGGGCGTTGCTGGAGGCACTCGCCGGATTCGGGGCGCCCGTCGCGATCAGCGCGGTCATGCTGGTCGCCCTCGGCTTCGAACCGGTGCGCGCCGCCGTGGTCGCCCTGGTCGCCAACACCGCGCCCGTGGCCTTCGGCGCGATGGGCACACCGGTCGTCACCCTCGCCCAGGTCACCGGACTGCCCCTGGACTCCGTGGCGTCCGTGGTGGGCCGTCAGACGCCGCTGCTGGCCCTCGTGGTGCCCCTGGTGCTGGTCTGGCTCGTGGACGGCCGGCGCGGGCTGCGCGAGACCTGGGTGCCCGCCCTGGCGTGCGGAGTCGCCTTCGCCGTCGCCCAGTTCGCCGCCTCCAACTACGTCTCCGCCCAACTCGCCGACATCGGAGCCGCCCTGGCCGGCGCCGGCGCCCTGGTCGCCGTACCGCACGCGCGCGTGCCCGCCGCCGAGTCCGTCCGCGCCTCCGTGCTGACCGGCGCCCGCAGTGAGGAACTCGACCAGGAGGACCCGCCCCGCGAGATCCTGCGCGCCTACGCCCCCTACGCGCTGATCGTCGTGATCTTCTCCCTCGCGCAGATACCGGCCCTCAAGGACTGGCTCGCCCAGACCACCCAGACCTACGACTGGCCCTTCCTGAACGTGGCGGGGCCGGACGGAGACCCGGTCAGCGGCAACGTCTTCACCTGGCCGATCGTCTCGACCGGCGGCACGCTGGTGCTCCTCGCCGGCGTCTGCACGGCCGCCGTCATCGGGGTGCACGCGCGCGTGGCGGTCAAAGAGTGGCTCGCGACCGTCCACGAGCTGCGCTTCGCGATCCTGACGGTGACCTCCGTGCTGGCGCTCGCCTACGTCATGAACCTCTCCGGCCAGGCGGCGACGATCGGCCACTTCGTCGCGGCGGCCGGAGCCGGACTGGCGTTCCTCTCACCCGTCCTCGGCTGGTTCGGAGTCGCCGTGACCGGATCCGACACCTCGGCCAACGCCCTCTTCGGCGCCCTCCAGGTGACCGCCGCCCGCGAATCGGGACTCTCTCCCGACCTGCTGGCCGCCGCCAACAGCTCCGGTGGCGTCCTCGGCAAGATGATCTCCCCCTGCGCGGCCGTCGGCCTCGCAGGCCGGGAGGGCGACCTGCTGCGCCAGGTGCTGCCGTGGAGCCTGGGCCTGCTGCTGGTCATGTGCCTGATCGTCGTAGGCCAGAGCACACCGGTCCTGGGCTGGATGCTGCCCTGACGCCCGAGGCGAGGTCCGGGCACCCGCACAGCGTCCGCACGGCGCGCTGTCAGCGGGGCCGGGTAGTTTGGGCCGACCGACAGTACTTTTTCAGGGAAGGTTGGCCGTGGCTGCTGATCTGTCGCAGGTCGTGAAGGCGTACGACGTACGCGGGGTCGTGCCGGACCAGTGGGACGAGTCCCTGGCCGAGCTCTTCGGGGCGGCCTTCGTCCGGGTCACCGGTGCGAGTGCCATCGCGACCGGGCACGACATGCGGCCCTCCTCACCGGGCCTGTCGCGTGCCTTCGCGCGCGGTGCCGCCGCGCAGGGCGCCGACGTCACGGAGATCGGCCTGTGCTCGACGGACCAGCTGTACTACGCCTCGGGCGCGCTGGACCTGCCGGGCGCCATGTTCACCGCCTCCCACAACCCGGCGCAGTACAACGGCATCAAGATGTGCCGCGCGGGCGCCGCCCCGGTCGGCCAGGACACCGGCCTCGCGGAGATCCGCGAACTCGTCGAGGGCTGGAGCGAGTCGGGCGCCCCGGAGCCGGCCGCGAAGACGGGAACGATCACCGGCCGCGACACGTTGCCGGACTACGCGGCGCACCTGCTCTCGCTGGTCGACCTGGCCTCCGTCCGCCCCCTGAAGGCCGTCGTCGACGCGGGCAACGGCATGGGCGGCCACACGGTTCCCGAGGTCTTCGCCGGCCTGCCGGTGACCCTGGTCCCGATGTACTTCGAGCTCGACGGCACCTTCCCCAACCACGAGGCCAACCCTCTCGACCCGGCCAACCTCGTCGACCTGCGGAAGCGCGTCCGTGAGGAGGGCGCCGACCTGGGTCTCGCCTTCGACGGCGACGCCGACCGCTGCTTCGTCGTCGACGAGCGCGGTGAGCCGGTCTCCCCGTCCGCGATCACCGCGCTGGTCGCCTCCCGCGAGCTCGCCAGGCACGGCGGCAAGGGCGTGATCATCCACAACCTGATCACGTCCTGGTCGGTCCCCGAGGTCGTCAAGGAGAACGGCGGCGACCCGGTCCGCACCCGCGTGGGCCACTCCTTCATCAAGGCGGAGATGGCCAGGTCGGGCGCGATCTTCGGCGGCGAGCACTCCGCGCACTACTACTTCCGCGACTTCTGGAACGCCGACACGGGCATGCTGGCCGCCCTCCACGTCCTGGCGGCCCTGGGCGGCCAGGCGGGCCCCCTCTCCGCCCTCGTCGCCCAGTACGACCGCTACGCGGGCTCCGGCGAGATCAACTCCACGGTCACCGACCAGACGGCCCGCCTCGCCGCGATCCGCTCCGCGTACGAGACCCGCGAGGGCGTGGAACTGGACGAACTCGACGGCCTCACCGTCTCCGCCGCCGACTGGTGGTTCAACGTCCGCCCCTCCAACACCGAGCCGCTGCTGCGCCTGAACGCGGAGGCGAGGGACCCGCAGACGATGGCCCGGGTGAGGGACGAGGCGCTGGCGATCATCAGAGGCTGAGGCCCCACCCCCCACCGGCGGTAACCTGACCTGGCACAACCCCAAGCGCCCGCACCTCGAAGGAACCCCCTATGCCCCTCGAATCCGGCCTCCTGGACATCCTCGCCTGCCCGGCCTGCCACGCCCCGCTCAAGGAGCAGGACACCGAACTGATCTGCACCGACCAGAGCTGCGCCCTGGCCTACCCCGTCCGCGACGGCATCCCCGTCCTCCTGGTCGACGAGGCCCGCCGCCCCGCCTAGGACACCCGGGCGGACACCCGCGTGAGCCCGGTGCACATAGCCCCCGGCACAACGGGCACCGCAGTAGGACGACACCCCATAACGGACCCCGGCGATCGGAGGCTGCCGCCCCATGCTCGACGAATCGCTGCTCGACTCCCCCGAGGGCCTGGCTGAGGCCGACCACCGAGGCCTGCTCCGCGGCGCCGCGGAAGCCGGCGCGCGCGTCCGCACGGCCGCCCGCCACGCCGCCGAGGCGGGCATAAACGACCTCAAGCCCGACGGCCGCCCCCGCGGCGTCCTGATCGCCGGCCCGGGCGCCGCCGCCACCCACGCTGCCGACCTCCTCGGCACGCTCGCCGGCGCCGGCAGCCCGGTCACCCGCCTGGCTCCCACCGGCGTCGCCCCCGCCGCGGGCGCCCTGCGCTGGGAACTGCCAGGCTGGGTCGGCTCGGTGGATCTCCTCCTGATCACCACCCCGGACGGGACCGAACCGGGCCTCTCCCTCCTCGCCGAGCAGGCCTACCGCCGCGGCTGCACCGTCGTCGCCGTAGCCCCCAGCAGGTCCCCCCTCGCCGACGCCGTGAACGGCTCGCACGGCCTGTTCGTCCCCATGGCGACCGCCCCGTACGACCAGGAAGAGCCCTTCGCCGCCTCCGCCCCCGGCGTCCTGTGGGCCCTGCTCACCCCGCTCCTCGCGCTCCTGGACCGCGCGGGCGTGCTCACCGCCCCGCCGGAGGCCCTCGGCAAGGTCGCCGACCGCCTCGACCGCATCGCCGAACGCTGCGGCCCCGCCATCGCGACGTACAGCAACGCCGCCAAGACCCTGGCCGCCGAACTCGCCGACGCGCTCCCCATCGTCTGGACCGAGGGTGTCTCGGCCGGACCGGCCGGCCGCCGGTTCGCCGCCGCCCTCGCCGAACTGTCCGGCACCCCCGCGGTCGTCGCCGAACTGCCCGAGGCCCTCGCCGCGCACAGCGCCCTGCTCGCGGGCCCGCTGGCCGCCAGCGCCGACCCCGACGACTTCTTCCGCGACCGCGTCGAGGAGGCACCCGCCCTCCACGCGCGCGTGGTGCTGCTCCGCGACCGCCCCATCGGCGGCCTCACCGCCGCCCCCGGCGCCCGCGACCTGGCCCTCAGCCACGACACCCCGATCAGCGAACTGGAACCGGAGGCGGGCGACGAGCTGGAGACCCTCGCCGAACTGATCGCCATCACGGATTTCGCCGCCGTTTACCTGGCGCTCGCTTCGAGGGCCTGATCATGCCCGGGACACCCTGACGCCCACGCGGCAGCCGCCCGGGAGCAGCAGGCGTACGTACGCACTCACAGGACCAGAGAGATCCCCATGGACCGCCTCGACAACACCATCCGCCCCTACGCCTGGGGTTCCCCGACCGCCATTCCGAACCTGCTCGGCGTCGAACCGACCGGCGAGCCGCAGGCGGAGATGTGGATGGGAGCCCACCCGGGCGCCCCCTCGCGCACCGGCCGGGGCACGCTAGTCGAGGTCGTCGACGCCGCCCCCGAGAAGGAACTCGGCCCTGCCGCCGTCGCCAAGTTCGGCCCCCGCCTGCCCTTCCTCCTCAAGATCCTCGCCGCCGGAGCCCCGCTCTCCCTCCAGGTCCACCCCGACCTGGCGCAGGCGAAGGAGGGCTATGCGGACGAGGAGCGCCGTGGCATCCCCGTGGACGCGCCGCACCGCAACTACAAGGACGCCAACCACAAGCCCGAACTGATCTGCGCGCTCACCGAGTTCGACGGCCTGTGCGGCTTCCGCGACCCGCTCGAGGCCGCCGGCCTGCTCGACGACCTCGGCGTCGACTCCCTCAAGCCGTACGTCGACCTGCTGCACGCCCACCCCGAGGACGCGGCCCTGCGCGAGGTCCTCACGGCGATCCTCACCGCCGACCCCGACGAGATGTCCCGCACGGTCGAGGAGGCGGCCGCCGCCTGCGACCGCCTCGGCGGTGCCTACGCCCCCTACGCCGACATCGCCCACCACTACCCGGGCGACCCCGGCGTCATCGCCGCGATGCTGCTCAACCACGTCCGGCTCCAGCCCGGCGAGGCCCTCTACCTCGGCGCCGGCGTCCCGCACGCCTACCTCCAGGGCCTCGGCGTGGAGATCATGGCCAACTCCGACAACGTCCTGCGCTGCGGCCTCACCCCCAAGCACGTCGACGTCCCCGAACTCCTGCGCATCGTCCACTTCCGCGCCGGCGACCCCGGCGTCCTGCGCCCCGAGGCCTCCCCGGACGGCGAGGAGGTATACGAGACCCCGATCGACGAGTTCCGCCTCTCCCGCTACGTCCTGCCCGAGGCCGGCGCCACCCACGACCTCACGCGTCCGACCCCGCAGATCCTGCTCTGCACGGCCGGCGCCGTCCGCGCGGGCGAGCACGACCTCACGCCGGGCCGGTCCGTCTTCGTCCCGGCCGGCGAAAAGGCCGAAGTGTCCGGAACCGGCACCCTCTTCCGGGCTACGGTCATCGCCTGACCTCCCTACGACGGTGACCTGCCGCACCGCTGCCGGAGCGGGCTGCAACAATGGCCCACCGTCAAGCACGGGCAAAGCCAAGGGCGACGCACCAAGGCGAGCGCCCGGGCCCTGGAACGGCGTACGAAGGGACAACGCGAACATATGAGCGCGTCAGGCGGAACCAAGGCGATCGTGGCGGCACTGGCCGCCAACCTCGCGATCGCGGTAGCGAAGTTCGTGGCGTTCCTCTTCAGCGGCTCGTCCTCGATGCTCGCCGAGTCCGTGCACTCGCTCGCCGACTCCGGCAACCAGGCACTCCTCCTCCTCGGCGGCAAGAAGGCGAAGCGCGAGGCCACCCCGCAACACCCCTTCGGCTACGGCCGCGAGCGCTACATCTACGCCTTCCTCGTCTCGATCGTCCTCTTCTCGGTCGGCGGCATGTTCGCCCTCTACGAGGGCTACGAGAAGATCAAGCACCCGCACGAGCTGACGCACTGGTACTGGCCGGTCGGCGTCCTGGTCTTCGCGATCATCGCCGAGACGTTCTCCTTCCGGACCGCCATCAAGGAGTCCAACGTCCTGCGTGGGCGCAAGTCCTGGAAGGAGTTCGTCCGCCACGCCAAGGCCCCCGAGCTCCCGGTCGTCCTGCTGGAGGACCTCGGCGCCCTCGTCGGACTGATCCTCGCCCTCGGCGGCGTCGGCCTCGCCCTGCTCACCGGCGACAGCGTCTGGGACGGCGTCGGCACCCTCTGCATCGGCATCCTGCTCATCCTGATCGCCCTGGTCCTCGCCGCCGAGACCAAGTCGCTGCTGCTCGGCGAGTCCGCCGGCGTCGAGGAGACGCAGAAGATCGAGACCGCCCTCGTCGACGGCGACACGGTCACCCGCATCATCCACATGCGCACGCTCCACCTCGGCCCCGAGGAACTCCTCGTCGCCGCCAAGATCGCCGTCCGCCACGAGGAGACGGCCACCGAGATCGCCGCCGCCATCGACGCCGCCGAGTCCCGCATCCGCGAGGCCGTCCCGATCGCCCGCGTGATCTACCTCGAGCCGGACATCTACAGCGAGACCGAAGCCGCCAAGGGTCCCGACCCCGAGGCGACGCCCGGGGGACCGACGCCGAGCGACGCCGGACACTGACGTCCCGCAGCAGCACTTGCCCGAACGCGCTGAGGGCCCGCCGAACCAATCGGCGGGCCCTCAGCGCTTCCTCCTACTCGACCTCGCGCAACACCTGGAGGAGAGCCGACCGGTCCGACGCGTCCAGCAGCCGCTCCCGGAACCCGGCGTCCATCAACTTCCGCGACAGCAGCGCCAGAATCCTCAGGTGCTCGTCACCCGCCGCCGCCTCCGGCACGGCGATCATGAACACCAGCCGCGCCTTCGTGCCGTCCAGCGAGCCCCATTCGACGCCCTGAGCGGACCGCGCGAAACCGACGACCGGCTCCGTCACCGCATCCGTCTTGGCATGCGGAATCGCGATCTCCTCACCGAGCCCGGTCGTGCCCTGCGCCTCCCGCCGCAGCGCGGTCGCCACCAGTTCGTCCAGGTCCGCGACCTTGCCGGTACGGGCCAGCAGCTCCGCCATCTCCCGGATGGCGGCCTCCTTGTCGCCCGCTTCGAGGCCGACCTTGACGGTCCCGTCGGTGAGGTAACCGGAGAGAACCTCGGCGGAGGTGCCGCCGGGGCCGGACGTCGCACGCACGGTCGTCTGTTCTACGACCGCACCGCCACCGCCACTGAGCACTCCGGCCGGCGCGGGCTCAAGCCCAGCAGCACCCGCACCGAAGCCCGCGTCCCCGCGCCGCCTGCGCTCACCCAGGTCGACAAGGGCCACCGTCGTCAGCGCGGTGACGAGCGAGCCGATCACCACGGCCACGAAGAACATCGGCACGCCGCTCACCGCACCCAGCACGGCCACGATCGGCCCGCCGTGCGGCACCGCGTCCTCGACCCCGGCGACCCCGGCGACCGCACCGGCGACCGCGCCGCCCAGCATGTTGGCGGGGATGACCTGCGCGGGCCGCGCGGCCGCGAACGGGATCGCCCCCTCAGAAATGCCGAAGCAGCCCATGAACAGCGAGGCCAGCCCCGTCTCCCGCTCCTGCTCGGAGTACAGCCGCTTCCGTATCAGCGTGGCCAGCCCCTGCCCCAGCGGCATGACCGGGATCGCGGCCGCGCACATGCCCATGACCGTCTGGTTGCCGGTCGCGATGAGCCCGGTCCCGAACAGGAACGCCGTCTTGTTGACCGGCCCGCCCATGTCGAACGCGATCATGAGCCCCAGGACCGCGCCGAGCAGGATCGCGCTGGTGCCGGTCATCCCGCTGAGCCAGTCGGTCAGGTGCTCGAACACCCAGGAGATCGGCTGGCCGATGACATAGATGAAGAACAGCCCGAGCGCCGTCGTCGCCACGATCGGGATCACGATGATCGGCATGATCGGCTGCGCGAACTTCGGGACCTTGACCTTCTTGATCCACAACACCAGATACCCGGCGAGGAACCCGGTCACGATCGCCCCGATGAACCCGGCGCCCGCCTTGGAGTCGTACAGCTCACCGGTGTTGGCGATCCAGCCGCCGATCATGCCGGGCACGAGCGCGGGCCGGTCCCCGATGGCATACGCGATGTAGCCGGACAGGATCGGCACCATCAGCGTGAAGCCGATGACACCGATGTTGTTCACATCCATCCAGAAGGAGTCCTTCGGGATGACCAGACCGCCCGACGGATCGGCATGCCCGCCGAGCGAGAGCGATATCGCGATCAGCAGCCCGCCGACCACGACGAACGGGATCATGTAACTGACCCCGTTCATCAGCGCCTTGTACCCGAGGCTCCGCTCCTTGCCGCCACCGGCCGCGGGAGCCGTGGGGGCGCCCCCTTCCGCGTGCACGGGCGCCGACAGCACCCGCTCGATCAACTGCTCCGGGTGACGAATGCCCTCCGACACCCCGACGGTCAGGACCCGCTTCCCCGCGAAACGGCTCAGATCCACGTCCTTGTCCGCGGCGACGATGACGCCGTCGGCGTGCTTGACATCGTTGTCATCGAGGACGTTTTCAGCCCCGATGGACCCCTGCGTCTCCACCTTCATCTCGATACCGCGGCTCTCGGCGGCCTGCGCGAGCTTCTCAGCCGCCATGTACGTGTGGGCGATGCCGGTCGGACAGGCGGTCACCGCGAGCAGCTTCAACCTCTTCTGCTCGCCGTCACCGCTGCCCGTGGGGGGAGGGCCGGCCGGACTGGTCACATCGATCTCCTAACGCCTTTGTCATGCGGATCGCCGTCCCGGACGCCCCGCAAGATCGATCAGTTGTTCAGATCTCCCGGGCATCCTGCACCACCCCGCCGCAGACTCAAAGGTCAAAAGATCCCTGATAGTTCCGCTTTGTCGCCTCGTGTCGACCGTTCGTTGGTGTCCTGTTATCGCGCCCGCCCACCGCCCGCCCGCCCACCGCCCGCACACCCGCCGTCCCGTGACCTGCCTCCACGGCCCGACCAACCCCCGCCCCCCGGGCGGCCCCTCCTGCTCGATGGCGCGATCTGTTCGGACACGGACTGGGGACGGCCCGGCCTCCCGGTGTAGCTTGGGACGGAGCCAGACGTCGCTGCTGATGGCGGTCGGGCGGTCCCACCGCGGACCGGCCGAGGGAGAGAGGGCCTCCGACGGACTGCGCTGCGTGTACGCGGGCATGCCAGTGTCCTCCCTGGGCACCCCTGTGCCCGCCGCCGCGCAGACCAGCCGTATACACCTCGACCCAACTCCGAGGAGCAGCTCCCAATGACGACTGTCGACAACCGACAGGACTTCAAGGTCGCCGACCTCTCCCTGGCCGACTTCGGCCGCAAGGAGATCACCCTCGCCGAGCATGAGATGCCGGGCCTGATGGCGATCCGCAAGGAATACGCCGAGGCGCAGCCCCTCGCCGGCGCCCGTGTCACCGGCTCCCTGCACATGACCGTGCAGACGGCCGTGCTCATCGAGACCCTGGTCGCCCTGGGCGCGCAGGTCCGCTGGGCCTCCTGCAACATCTTCTCCACCCAGGACCACGCCGCGGCCGCCATCGCCGTCGGTCCGAACGGCACGCCCGACAACCCCCAGGGCGTCCCGGTCTTCGCCTGGAAGGGCGAGACGCTGGAGGAGTACTGGTGGTGCACGGAGCAGGCGCTGACCTGGCCGGACAGCCCCACCGGCGGCCCGAACATGATCCTCGACGACGGTGGTGACGCCACCCTCCTGGTCCACAAGGGCGTCGAGTACGAGAAGGACGGCAAGGTCCCCTCGGTCGACACCGCCGAGAACGACGAGCACCGCGTCATCCTCGAACTCCTCAACCGCACCATCACCGACGGCTCCCAGAAGTGGACCCAGCTCGCCTCGGAGATCCGCGGTGTCACCGAGGAGACCACGACCGGCGTGCACCGTCTGTACGAGATGCAACGCGACGGCAACCTCCTGTTCCCGGCGATCAACGTCAACGACGCCGTCACCAAGTCGAAGTTCGACAACAAGTACGGCTGCCGCCACTCGCTCGTCGACGGCATCAACCGGGCCACCGACGTCCTGATCGGCGGCAAGACCGCGGTCGTCTTCGGCTACGGCGACGTGGGCAAGGGCTGCGCGGAGTCCCTGCGCGGCCAGGGCGCCCGCGTGATCATCACGGAGATCGACCCGATCTGCGCGCTTCAGGCGGCGATGGACGGCTACCAGGTCACCACGCTGGACGAGGTCGTCGACAAGGCCGACATCTTCGTCACCACGACCGGCAACAAGGACATCATCATGGCCTCGGACATGGCCAAGATGAAGCACCAGGCGATCGTCGGCAACATCGGCCACTTCGACAACGAGATCGACATGGCCGGCCTCGCCAGGATTCCCGGCATCGTCAAGGACGAGGTCAAGCCGCAGGTCCACACCTGGACGTTCCCCGACGGCAAGGTGCTCATCGTCCTGTCCGAGGGCCGCCTGCTGAACCTGGGCAACGCCACCGGCCACCCGTCGTTCGTGATGTCCAACTCCTTCGCGGACCAGACCCTGGCCCAGATCGAGCTGTTCACCAAGCCCGACGAGTACCCGACCGGCGTCTACGTGCTGCCCAAGCACCTCGACGAGAAGGTCGCCCGCCTCCACCTCGACTCGCTCGGCGTGAAGCTGACCACGCTCCGCCCCGAGCAGGCCGAGTACATCGGCGTCCAGGTCGAGGGCCCGTTCAAGCCGGACCACTACCGCTACTGAGCCGAGCCGCCCGGCAGCAGGTCCTTCGAGGCAGGCCCCCGCACCCCCGTGCCGGGGGCCTGCCCCTTTCCCGGACCAGCGGCCGGACCGGCCCGTCAAGCCCCAGGACGACCCCCATGCCCCGCGGCCGCTATTCGCTCCACGATCCGCACGATCACACCCCCCTCGCAGAAGAGCACTTCCACTGCGCCACCGGCCCCTCCGGCTGGCGCTACGTCTCCCAGCTGACCACCCCCTCGGGCGATCACCACGGCTCCGTCGACCTCACCCTCGACGAGCTCGGCCGCCCCATCCGCCTCGAACTCCACGCCGCCGCCTGGCAAGTCCGCGGAGCCGCCCTCGACGGCGTCACCTGGGTCCGCACCGACCCCACCGGGACCGAGGCCACCGAAGGCAATGTGCGCGCCCACGCCTTCACCGGCACCTCCCCGGCATTCCTCGTCGCCACCGCCCGTCTCCTGCGCCTCACCCCCTCCGCGGCCGCCACCCGCGTACGCCTCGTCGCCTTCACCGACCCGGTGCTCGCCCCGCGCACCGTGGATCAGTCGTGGTCCCTGCTGAAGAGAGAAGCACACGCCACTGACAACGGCCCGCTGACCGTGGACGAATACCAGGTCACAGACCTGGACACGGGCGAGCAGCACGCCGTGCACCTCGCCGGCGACGTGATCCTCGCGGCCCCCGGCATCGAGCTCGAGGACCTCGAATCACCGCCGTCGACATTCACCTGACCCGGCGGCCACAGAGAGGCGGGCAGCCCCGCTCCCACTAAGCCGGCGGCACGAACCCGGTACCTGGCCGGTCACCCGTCGGCCCCTCCGGCGCCTTCCCAGGCCGATCCCCACCAGTCGACCCGGACGCCGCACCAGGCGCCACAACGGGCGGCAGGCCAGCAGCCGGCGGTCCGTACACGGCAGCCGGAGCCCCGTACACGGCCGAAGGCCCATCCGCAGCCGGAGCGGGAGCGGGAGCCGAACCGCCACCGATAGCCCGCCGGGACTCCCGCGCCTGCCGCTCCTGCACGACCGCCGCCAGATACGCCGCCGGGGGAACACCCTGCGGCACCGGCGCCCCCGTACGCTCCGCCAGATCCGCCGCCAGCCGCTCCGCCATCGACGAGCCCACCTGCGGATCCAGCTGCTGCATACGCGTCAGGTACTGACGGACGGCGAGCCACAATCCGTCGGGCACCGCGGACAGATCGAGCCCCGAGAACCGTCCCGCCAGCCAGGGCGGAGGAGGCGGCACAAAGCCGGTCCGCGTGACCGGAATCCGCTCCCGTACGACAAGGGTTCCCGCGAACACATCCCCCAGCCGCCGCCCGCGCGCCGACACGAACGAGGCGATACAGGCCACGACCCCGAAGGTCATGAGGATCTCGATCACCGCGATCAAGCCCCGCACCAGCGCATGCCGGAACCGGATCGGACCTCCGTCGTCCCGCACCACACGCAGTCCGCACGCCATCTTCCCGAGCGACCGCCCATGACTGAGCGTCTCCACCGCGATCGGCGCACCCACCAGCACGAGAACGAACGTCGCGATCGACAGCGCCGTCTGCGCCGCCTCGTCCAGCGAGGCCGTGGAAGTCACCAGCACGATGGTCACCGCCACATAGACGGCCATGGCCGCCACAAGATCGAGCAGCACGGCCAGCGCCCTGCTGGGCAGCCTCGCGGGGCGCAGCTCCAACGCCACAGCCTCACCCGTCACCAGCTCACTCACGCCCGCCGTCCTTCCCCTGCCCTGCCCCGGACAGGGCCAGTCTGCCAAGCTGAGGGCGCATCGCGCCGCAGTACGACAAGCTGATCCACGACGAGTCTTCGACGAACAGCCGAGGAGCAGGCACACCGATGGACCTCGACGTCTTCGTCTCCGCCCACCGAGCGGAGTGGGACCGCCTCGAAGCCCTGCTGCGTCGCCAGCGCCGCCTCAACGGCGCCGAAGCCGACGAACTCGTCACCCTCTACCAGCGCACCGCCACGCACCTCTCCCTGATCCAGTCCAGCGCCCCCGACCCTCAGCTGACCGGACGGCTCAGTCAGCTGGTGGCACGCGCGCGTAGTGCCGTGACAGGCACCCGACGAGCCTCCTGGCGCGACGTCACCCGCTTCCTCGCCCACGGCTTCCCCGCAGCGGTCTACAAGTCACGTCACTGGTGGGTACCCACCGCGCTCCTGTCCACGGCCGTCGCCGTGCTCCTGGGCTGGTGGATCGGCACCCACCCTCCGGTACAGGCGTCCATCGCGGCCCCCAGCGAACTACGCGAGCTCACCCGCCCCGGCGGCCAGTACGAGACCTACTACTCCAGCCACCCGGCCGCCAGCTTCGCCGCCCAGGTCTGGACGAACAACGCCTGGGCCGCCGCCCTGTGCCTGATCCTCGGGGTCTTCCTGGGGCTTCCGGTCATCTGGATCCTCTTCCAGAACATGCTGAACCTGGGCATCGGCTTCGGCCTGATGTCCTCGGCCGGCCGCCTCGACACCTTCCTCGGTCTGGTCCTCCCGCACGGCCTGCTAGAACTGACCGCCGTCTTCGTGGCCGCGGGCGCCGGCCTGCGCCTCGGCTGGACCCTCATCGACCCGGGCCCCCGCACGCGACGCACGGCCTTGGCGGAAGAGGGCCGAGCCGCCATCGGCATGGCCATCGGCCTCGCCCTGGTCCTCTTCGTCTCCGGCGCCATCGAAGGCTTCGTCACCCCTTCGGGCCTTCCCACCTGGGCGCGCATCACCATCGGAGTCGCCGCCGAACTGGCCTTCCTCGCCTACGTCTACGTCTTGGGCGGTCGGGCGGCCCGCGCCGGAGACACGGGTGACGTAGAGGCAGCAGAGCGCAGCGCCACCGTTCCGACAGCGGCCTAAACGTCCTTGCGTCCGCCGGATGTGCGACCACGTCCGTTCAGCTGCTAGTCTCCTCTTCGCCCCGCAGGAGCCGTTGACACGGCGAGTGCGGGGAGGTAGATTCGAACAGTTGCCTATAGAGGGGTTCCACCCCAGACGGCGATCGTGA
Organism: Streptomyces sp. NPDC008137; assembly: GCF_042957035.1. NCBI lineage: Bacteria > Bacillati > Actinomycetota > Actinomycetes > Kitasatosporales > Streptomycetaceae > Streptomyces > Streptomyces sp. NPDC008137. The sequence continues at coordinate 55,421 of NZ_JBIBHN010000044.1, forward strand.
GCATCTGTCGGCTCCTTGAAACGCTGATTTCATTGAAGCCACTCCCGATGATTCGGAAATGAGCGGCCGGTCAGTACGGCCTGAAACTTCTGATAAAGTCGGAACCGCCGGAAAGGGAAACGCGGAAGCGGGAACCTGGAAAGCACCGAGGAAATCGGATCGGAAAGATCTGATAGAGTCGGAAACGCAAG
>NZ_JBIBHN010000045.1:0-52850 GCF_042957035.1 Streptomyces sp. NPDC008137
CGCCACCATGCACAACCTCGCCCTAGCCGGGTGAAACAGCACGTCAGGCGTTGCTCAGCCATGCCCGCCACCAAGCCTTCTGCAACACCCTTTAGAGGAAGCGTGCGGGCTTGAGCGGCAGGGCGGCCCAGATCACCTTGCCGCCGCTCGCGGTGTATTCGACGTCACACATGCCGCCCGCCTCCCGGGTGACCTCGCGCACCAGGAGCAGTCCGCGGCCGCCGGTCCGGCCGTGGTCGGCCTCCAGGGCGGTGGGCCGGTACGGGTGGTTGTCCTCCACGGACACACGCAGCCACTCCGCCCCGACGGCCAGTTCGACGGCGACCGTCGGCGACAGCACCGCAGCGTGCTTCACGGCGTTCGTCACCAGCTCCGAGACGATCAGCAGCAGCCCCTGGGCCAGGTCGTCCGAGACCGGCACACCCTGACGGAGCAGCAGGTCCCGTACGGCGTGCCGCGCCTGCGGGACCGAGGCGTCGACCGCGGGCGCGGTGAACCGCCAGACCCCCTCGTACGGCAGCGGATCCGCGGGCCCGGGAGGCACCGCGCCGCCCTGTGGACGTGGGCCGGACCCACGCCCCTCGTCGTCCATCGTCCGGTCGCCACCCTCGCGCTCGATTGTCGCCACGTCTCGAGTGTTGGTAACGATGCGCTCCACACCCCGGGGCTGAACAGAAGTCAGCAACTATCGAGCACTTCTGACCGTTGGCGTATGACACGGTCAGTTGTGGGACTGGTCCTGTCCCTGTTGTGCCGTCTCGGCGAACTATTCGGGTTGTACGGGTTTGCCTTGCGGATAGCATCCGGCGCATGGAGCCGCAGCTGCTGAACAGCGTGACCGACTCGGTCGCCACCGTCGTCATCCGTCATCCGGAGAAGCGCAACGCCATGACGGCCGCGATGTGGCGCTCGCTGCCGCCGCTGCTGGAGGGTCTGGCCGGCGATCCGGCCGTCCGGGCGCTGGTGCTCACCGGCGAGGGCGGGACGTTCTGCGCCGGGGCCGACATCTCGACCCTCCGCGGCTCGCCGGAGGAGGCACAGGGTCTCGCCGTGCGGGCCGAGGAGGCGCTCGCCGCGTTTCCGAAGCCGACGCTGGCCGCGGTGCGCGGGCACTGTGTGGGCGGCGGGGCGCAGCTGGCGGCGGCCTGTGATCTGCGGTTCGCCGAGGAAGGCGCGCTGTTCGGCGTGACGCCGGCGAAGCTCGGCATCGTGTACCCGGCGTCCTCGACCAGGCGGCTGGTGTCCCTGGTGGGTCCGGCCACCGCCAAGTACCTGCTGTTCTCCGGAGAGCTGATCGACACGGAGCGGGCGCTGCGCACCGGCTTGGCCGACGAGGTGCTGCCCGAGGGCGAACTCGGCAAGCGGGTCGCCGAGTTCACCCGCATCCTGGTGTCGCGTTCGCAGCTGACCCAGGCGGCGGCGAAGGAGTTCGCGAACGGCGGTACGGACCGGGACGCGTACTGGGCCGGGCAGGCGCGCGCCGGCGGCGACACCGCCGAGGGGGTCGCCGCGTTCCTGGAGCGCAGGCAGCCGCGGTTCGGCTGGAGCGTGCCTACGCCTGGTTGACGTCGGCGTAGGACCGGAGCCGTTCCACGACGTGTGCGGGCGCCTTCCGCGGTGATCCGGCGTCGTAGGGCGGCTGGGGGTCGTACTCGGTGAGCAGTTGGACGAACCGGGCGTGGTCGTCGCCCGCGATCCGGCCGAGCAGGGTCAGCCCCATGTCGATGCCGGCGGAGACGCCGGCCGCGGTGACGTACTTGCCGTCGGTGACGACCCGCTCCCCCGTCGGCTCGGCGCCGAAGCGCTTGAGCTCCTCCAGGGCCAGCCAGTGGGAGGTCGCGCGGCGGCCCCGGAGGAGTCCGGCGGCGGCGAGCAACAGGGAGCCGGTGCACACGGACGTCGTCCAGGTGGTCCGGGCGTCGACCTCGCGCAGCCAGTCCAGGAAGGGCTCGTGCGCCATCAGCGGCTCCTGGCCCGGGCCGCCGGGGACGACGACGATGTCGGGGGCGGTCACGTCGGCGAAGGTCCGGTCGGCGGTGAGCGCGAGGTTCCCCGACTCGTTCCGTACGGGGCCGGTGCGCTCGGCCACGAAGACGGTCTCCGCGTCCGGCACCCTGCTGAGGGTCTCGTACGGGCCGACGGCGTCGAGGGCGGTGAAGCCGTCGTAGAGAGCGATGGCGATCTGCATGGTGTGGTCCCTTCCGGTCGGGTGAGGGGGTCAGGGCGTGGTCGCGGGGCGGAAACGGCGGCGGTACTCGGCCGGGGGCGTCCCCAGCGCTTTGACGAAGGCCCGGCGCATGGCCTCGGGGGTGCCGTAGCCGCTGGTTCGGGAGATCTCCTCGATGCCGTCGGCGGTGTCCTCCAGGAGACGGCGGGCGTGTTCGAGACGGACGCGGTCCACGTACCGCCCGGGCGTCATACCGGTCTCGGCCCGGAAGGCGCGGGCGAAGTGGCGGGGCGAGAGGCGGGCGCGGGCGGCGAGCGCCTCCACGCAGAGGTCGGCGTCCGGGCGTTCCGTGATGAACCGCTGGACGTCCCGGAGGGGCTCGCGATGAGCGGTCTGGGCCTCGAGCTGGGCGCTGAACTGGGCCTGGTTCCCGGGGCGCCGCAGGAAGACCACCAGGTGGCGGGCGATGGTCAGGGCGGCGTCCCGGCCCAGGTCCTCCTCGACCAGGGCCAGGGCGAGGTCGATGCCGGCGGTGACACCGGCCGAGGTGGCGATGTGCCCGTCGCGTACGTAGACGGGGTCGGGGTCGATCTCGACGGCCGGGTGGTCGCGGGCCAACTGGTCGCAGTACGCCCAGTGCGTCGTGGCGCGGCGGCCGTCCAGGAGCCCGGCGGCCGCGAGTACGGCCGCACCGGTGCACACGGAGACCAGGCGCGCGGCACGCGGCCCGTGCTCGCGCACCCAGCCGACCAGACGCGGGTCGGGGTCCAGGGAGCCCGGACCGCCGGGGACGAGCAGGGTGTGCGGGTCGGACGCGCCGTCCAGGGACTCGTCGGGGACGAGCGTCAGACCGCTGGTGGTCCGCACGGGCGCGCCGTCCGGGGAGGCCGTGCGGATCCGGTACGTCCCCGGGGAGAGCAGCTCCGCGCCCGCGAAGACCTCCACGGGCCCCGTGACGTCGAGACTCTGCACGCCGTCGAAGAGGACGGCGAGAACGGTGCGCTGGGCCATGGCCTTGATTCTTCGCGGGCCCGGAGGGTGGCCGCAATGACGAACTTCCCACCTTTCCTGCCATGGGATGTGCGGCCCCGGAGGCCATACCAAGCGGTTGGTAACCTGCCCGGCATGACGACTGCCGCCCTTGAGCCGCTCGCCGGCCGCCGCTGCCAGAACGTGCTCAACTCCCTGCACGCGACGCACTACTTCTCGCCGGACCTGGGACGGGAAGTGGGTGCTGCCGGGATCACCCATCCCCACGCCGTGAACTTCGCCGTGCGGGCCGCCGCGTTCGGACCGGTCGGGCCCGGTGCGGTGGCGGCGGCCTTCTACAACTACAAGTACGAGCTGGTGGCCCGGCACGTGCCGGCGGTGTGGGAGAGCGCCACCCCCGGCCAGGTGCTGGCGGCACGCGCGCGTGCGGTCGACGCGACGCTGCGGCGCCTGCTGGGCGAGGAGACCCTGGCGTCGGCGGAGATGGCCGAGGCCGCGCGGCTCGCGCTGCGCGCCACCGAGGCCTGTTCGCGCGGCGCGCGCCCGCTGTACGCCGCCCACGCCGACCTGCCCGTTCCCGAGGAGCCGCACCTCGCGTACTGGCACGCGGCGACCCTGCTGCGCGAGCATTATGCAAAGGAAGTCCAGATGTCTCAGCCGTGATCCCCGAGTGACCTAGGGCCCCACGTGCGGCTGTTAGGTTCCACCCCGTCTGGATGTCTCATGATCGCGGTGGTGCGGGATGGACTACTTCTTTGTGTCACGCAGCAAGGTTCGTCGCTTCTACGAGGCGCCGCCCGGGGTGGATCTCGACGCTTTCGCGTACGTGTCGCGGAAAGGGGCGCTGAAGGAAGGAACTCCGTTCTTCCTCGACTCGCAGATGCGCCCGGCGGAGCCGCTCGTCTCGTTCTTTCTGGAGATGGCCAAGACGCTGAAGGCGAAGTCGCTGCAGGACTATACGTATGACGCGCTCGACTTGACCGACTTCCTGGAGGACGAGCTCGACCCGCCCGTCGATCTGTTGTCGGTGATTGAAGAAGACCTGTTGGCGTACCGAGAAGACTGTACCGAGCACCGCGAGTCGCCGGATGCGCCGGCGACCTGGAAGCGGCGTCGGGCCATGATCAACAACTTCTACGGCTGGGCTGACGACGAGAAGTTGATCGAGAAGCGCCCCTACTTCCGCCGTCGTAACGGCCGTGACGTGCTGTCCTGGGGTGCCACCACACAGCTCGACGTCCGCCATCTGACGTGGCGGCAGTGGAACTTCCTCAAGCAGGTCGGACTACGTGGCTACCTGCCCGACGGGCGCGTCGATCGCGCGTTTCGCGGACGCTCGCCCCTGCGCGACAGCGCAGCGCCCGAACTGTCCATCACGACGGGCATGCGGCTGCAGGAGTTCAGCTGCCTGCTGGATATCGAGGTCGGGCCACCGCGACGGGATGCTTCCCCGGCAGAGGTCCAGTTGCAGGCGATCGCGAAATTCGGCCTGCCCCGCTCGGTGATGATCCAGGATCCGACACTGCGGGAGCTGGACATGTACCGGCGAACCGAGCGTGCGGCGCAGGTGCGGGCCGCGGCGAAGGCGCTGTGGAGACGCCGTGAGGAGCTGTTCATCGTCGATGACATCGACCTGCGGCGAATGAAGGTACGCGGAATGCTCGATGGCCGGCGCCGTACCTTCCGGGTCGAGAGCATGAACGCGGACAAGCGCCGCCGCGCAGTCATCGAAGGCGATCACGGGCTGGAGCCGATGGCGATGTTCGTCGGCCGCGGCGGACGGATGCCGACCCGACAGCGCTGGGAGCAGATATTCGACACCGCGCATCTGCGCGCCGTTCATCTAAGCGAGGAGCACAAGGTCGGCATCGTCATGCCGCGCGAGGTCCGGATTCACGACACTCGGCACACATTCGCGGTCTACATGCTGCGGCTGCTGACCAAGCTGATCCTCCAGGAGGAAGCCGAGGACTACCTCGCCGGCCGGCACTCCGGCTACCTGACGGACCATATCTCGCGGAACCCTCTGCTGATACTGCAGGACCTCTTGGGGCATCGTCGTCCACAGTCGACTTTGCGGTACCTCCGGTACATGCGAGATACCAACGTGCTGGTGGCGAAGGCAATCGCCGAGTGGAACAACAAGAACGCCACCTACGCCGACTACGCGGCCACGATCGCCGAAAAGCGGGCCGCCTGATGCCCCGCCGCGGCGAGCGCAAAGAGCGCGTACGCAACGGCGCCCCGAAGCCGCTGCCCATCCGGGACCTGGACCACGTGGGCATCCGCACCCTGACTCGGACACGCCGGGGCGGGACGTCCACCCACATCGTGAACCCGGCGAAGTACCGGTGCAGCGTCCTAGCGGCCCAGCTGGCCGACGAGTGGGTCACCTACACCCGGTCCATGGCCCGGACCGACGGTGGCGCGAACTTGTCCCAAGCAGTGCGGTCCTTCGCAAAGTTCGTCGACAAGTATCTGCCGACGCTCGGGGTAGATCCGGCGGATGCCCGACTGGACGGCCGCAAAGTCGACTTGGTCGAGGTGATCCACGTGTGGGAGGAAGACCTGCGCCAGCATCACGGGCTGCGTTCCAACTCCCCGTACGAGAAGGCCAACTGTCTGCTGACGCTGATCGAGCAGCGGGCACTGAAGGACCCGAGCATGCCGGAGGCGCTGCGAGTACGCTCGCAGGCCCCGACCGCCTATCCGACGTACAAGAGCGAGCCGCTGGACGAGTTCTCCAATGCGGAGCGAATCGCCCTGCGCGATGCGGCCCGTAACGCCATCCGGTCGCTGGAGGCCCGTCTGGCCCGCGGCCGGGAGCTGCTGGAGCGCGGGGTAGATCCCCAAGTTGGCGGATGGCACGAACCGGCGAACCTGCTGTGGGCGGCGACGCGTCCCTCTTTGCTGACCGGGAAGGTTTTGGAGCCGCAGTTCCGGCAGAACGTGCTGAGCTGGCCGGAGCCGGTGAAGGCGCTGCTCCCGACCGCACCGGACGGCACCCTTCTCAAGCGCGGATTCCGCTATCTCGTCGCCGAGTTGGGACGCCTTCTGTATCCGACCGAAGCGGATCTGCAGGCATTTCGGGTGCTGCTGATGCTGGGCATGAGCGATACAAGCCCGGAGGAACTCCACCAATTTCAGCTTTCCGACATGGAGTTCACCGACGGCGGTGTGCGCCTGGTCCAGCGCAAGATGCGGGCCCATCGCGTCCGTGCCGACCTGCATCCCGATCCGGAGCAGGCGGCCGAGGCGGAAGCGCAGGAGTTCACCGGGGACGGCGCCTGGACCGTCCCGGGCCTGCTTCGGCGCCTGCTGGCCGTCACTGAACTGTCCCGGACGGTCTTCCCCGATGCGGACCCATGGCTGTTCCTCGCGGTGGAACGACGGTACCGGGGTGTCCTGGAAGCCAAGCTCGCCGGCTTCAGAGACCGTGAGCGGCGCTTCGGCGGCTGGATCGCCGAGCAGCGCGACGCGGCCGGGAAGCCGCTGAAGATCTCCGAGCCGCATGAGATCCGGCGGCTGCGCAAGACCACGAAGGTCGTCCGCGCGGTCGCGCTCGGCGGCACCGTCAGCGACCTTGCGGGCGATGACCATCACGTGGAGGTCTACCGGATGCACTACGCGCACGGCACGACCGCACACATCCTGGCCGGCCAGTCGATTAACCGGGCGCAGAAGTGGGTTTTCGATCGCATGACCACACCCGCACGGCCAGTTCTCGTCACCGAAGAGGCCGAGCAGCACCTGGAGGTGACGGAGGTCGCCGAGGACCTCGGCCTGGACGCCGAGCAGGCCAAAGCCCTGCGGACGGGAGAGCTGGACATGGGGCTGGTCAACTGCCGTAACCCGTGGGACTCGCCGCACCGCAACGATGCCAAGGTCTGCCACGTCGCACCCGCGATGTGCATGCTGTGCCGCAACGCCGTCGTGTTCACCTCCCAGATCCCGCGGCTTCTCCTGTTGTCCGATCACATCGAGCACATGCGGGCCAACCTGGCCCCGCGCCACTGGCAGGCCCTCTGGGGCCGGCAGGCCGCGGCCCTGGCAGAGGTCTTCGAGGAGTGCGCCGACCTCGTCCCCGCAGCACGCCGCGAGATCGCCGAGCTCGGCCTGCGCCTGGACCTCCCCTTGGGCATGCGGACGGAGTTCGACCGATGATGGCCCGCCCCGCGCCCAAGGCGCTCGCCTCCTCGGCGTTCCGCGACGATGAGAAGGTCTTCAGCTACGGCGGCTACCAGCTTCTCGACGACATCCAGGTGCCACTGTTCGGAGACATCCACCGGTGGCCCGCCGACTGCATCGGCCGGCCCGCCAGTCGAAAACCGGGCGAGTGGTGCTTCGTCTTCCCTCTGGACGACCGTTTGATCAACCTGCAGCTGCGCGAGTACTGCTTCGGCCTCCTCAACCCCTCCCACCCCGTCCTGCGGCAATCCCTGATCTTCCTGTCCGCTCTCCCGCTGTCCGTGGCCACCGTCCGCCCCTCGATGATGGAAATCAGAAAGATCATGGACTGGGGCCGCGAACAAGGACTGCCCACCGACCTTGGGCTGTGGGACCCGGAGGACTGGCACGACGAGATCGTCCACAAGGCCTCTCAGGTCGAGAGTGTGAAAACCGTCGCCTTCCATGTGACGACCATCCGCCGCCTGCGCCAACTCGCCCCGGTCCTCACCGGAATCAGCGCCTTCGACGACCCCTGGGGCGACGAATCAGCCGCGAGCGTGGCCGCCAAGGTGTATGACGAGGACGCACCTAGCCGCGACACGCTTGCCACTCCGGCCATCCCGCCCGACACCTGGTGGCCGCTGCTACGGGGCGCCTGGACCTACATCCACACCTTCGCCTCGGATATCTTCCGCTGGCGCGACCACTTCGCCCGGCAGCAGGAGGCTCCCGCCGACCAGCCGCGCTCCACCAAAGCCCGGCCGGTGCGCCCGGAGGAAACGGACGCCCTACTGAAGAAATGGCTCAGAACGCCAGGCAACGCGGTGCCCGTCCACGAGGTGTCCTACAGCAACGTGTCGGCCGGCACCCCCATGTGGACCGCGCTCAGCAAGATGGTCACCGGCGGCAGAACCATGAACATCTTCAGCGACAACCAGAGCGGCCGACCCCGCGAGCGGCGAGCCACCGTTCAGGCCGCGATCGGCGAAGGCCGCATCGCGACTGTCAAGGCGACCGTGGGCCGTGGGAAGGGCCCCGCCGGACCGCGCTACAACGCACCGGGCACCAGTGCAGGCGTCACCAAGGAGCAGCTGGACGACGACGTACGACGGTGGCTCGCGGACCCGAACACCGTAGTGCCGGTGTACGCGACCGACGACCACGGGACGGCCGGGGAGCCGATCTGGGGGGTGGCCGCCCGCATGATCTGGGGGCCCACCCCACCTGACGTGTCCCGGCAGCGGAACGCCAAGCGGTTTGACCGGCGCAACCGGACCGGGGCGGCACGCGCCCGCCTCGTCTTGCAGGCTGTGGCCGACGGACGCGGGATACCCGTCGACTCGGATGTGTGGTCCGGTTGGCGCGCGTACCCACTCCAGTGCCCGGACGCCGCGCACGTCCAAGGCACCGACGGAACGTCAGCGCCGTGGCGCAGGCAGATCAGTGCCATCGAGCTCGCCTTCGAACTGCACATGCTCCGAGCCGCGATCTACGTCTTCGTTGCGGCCTTAACCCTAATGCGCGACTCGGAGGTTCAAGAGATCCAGCGCGACGCCGTACGGACCTACTTCGGCTCCCCAGCCGTCCGGTCCCGAAAGACCAAGCTGGACCCCACCCGCCCGGAACTGTACTGGTGGATCATCGAGCCGGTCGCCGAGGCGCTCGCAGTCCTCGAGCAGCTGGCCTGGCACCCCACTCACCTCTTCGCGGCCCTGCGGCCGCCAGTCGGCAAACAGACCCACACCGAGCCCGGGATCAGCTCCGAAGCCGAGATCGACTTCTTCATCAACGGCGTCAACACCATCGCCTACCGTCACGGCCTGTCCAAGATCCCATCCGCCCACGTGCGCTCGCACATGTTCCGCAAGACCATGTCCCAGGTCGCCGGACGCGAACCGGACTCCGAAATCGCCCTCGGCCTGCAGCTCAAGCACGCCGCCCGCCGGGCTCTGGCCAACCGCACCACCCAGGCGTATGCACAGATGGACGCGAGCTGGGCCAAGGAGTTCGACACCGAACTACAGCAGGCTGCCGCCCGCAAACTCGTGGACCTGCTCCGCGGCCGCCAACGGGGCGAACGCGTCGCCGTCGGTCCCGGCGCCGCCCGCCTCCACGCCGGTCTCGACAAGGTCATCGGCACCATCAACAACAACCCGCAACTAAGGGCGCAGATCGCCGACGAGCGGGTGGAAGAGGCCCTGCTCTCTGACGAGTTCCCCAACCTGCATCTGGGCACCATCAACCACTGCATGTTCGACGCCCCGCAGGCCGAATGCCAAGGCGAACTCCCGGAAGAGCAGCGCGGGCTGGCTCCCCTCCTCGGCGCCTGCCAGCCAGCCCGCTGCCGAAACTCCACGATCACCCGAGCCCATGCCCCGTACTGGGTCGCCGAAGAAGCCGACCTGACCGCCCAGTCCACAAACCCGCGGCTGTCACCACCACGACGGGAGGCGGTCTTCGTCCGCCTTGCCGATGTCCAGCGCATCACCCGTGCTCTCGAAGAGGAAGGCCGCGCCTGATGCCGGTATCCGCAGCGTCCGCCGACAAATTGAGGGCGGCCATGGCCCGGTTGCTATCCGGCAAGCCCGTGCACACCGACGGCGCCCTCACCAAGGAGAACCTCGCCCGCGAAGCTCAGGTCAGCCACGCAACCGTGCACCGCGCCGAAGACATCCTCGCCGAGTGGAACGCGAAGGTCGCCCGCCCCGTCCTGCGTACGCCCGGAGAGGTCCAGCGCGACGAGACAATCGCCCAGCTCCGCAAGCAACTTCGCGAGGCGAGGGAGCAGGCGGCCCAGACCCAGAACAAGCTCGAGGCCCTCGCCACGGTGGCGGCGAACCTGTACGCAGAGAACCTCACCCTGAAAAAGCGCCTCGGACGCCGACGGGTGACGGCTCTGCCCGCCCAAGACCGCGACTAGCCGAGTTCGGTCTTCCCGTAGTCGCTGGCCACGGTATTGACCGAGGGGAAGCCTACCGCTCGATCGAGCGATGGCTGCCCTACGGGGCGCGTGCACCAATGTTTACTAGGCCCCGCTGCTGCTCGGCTTGCCCTGCCCCGACGATCTATCCGATGCCCTCTGGACGTTACTATCGCTCGGCGCGAAGACGCTGCGACCCGCTCTGGCCCGCGGCTCGACCTCCCTTCACCTTTCGAGCACGACAGCAAGCCCTTGGCCAACTCCGATGCAGATCACCGCGACCGCGATGCCACCGCCCCGGCGGGCGAGTTCGTGGGCCGCGCGACCGATGATGCGGCCCCCGGACGCTCCGAGCGGGTGACCCATCGCGATCGCCCCTCCGTGCGCGTTCACCTTCTGCGGGTCGAGGTCTCGCCACAGCCGCAGACAGGCGAGCGACTGTGCCGCGAACGCTTCGTTCAGTTCGACCAGGTCGACGTCGGCCCATGTGCGGCTGGCACGGGCGAGGGCGCGGTTGGCCGCCTCGACGGGAGCGACTCCGAAGATGTCGGGGTCGTTGCCGAACGCCGCGCGGGCGGCGATGCGGGCGAGAGGTTCGCCGTCGAGTACGCCCTCGCGGGCGACGAGCACGGCGGAGGCGCCGTCGTTGATGGGCGACGAGTTCCCGGCGGTTACCGTGCCGCGCGCGGTGAACGCCGGGCGCAAGCCAGCGAGTACCTCGACGGTTGATTCGTCGCGGATGCTCTCGTCGCGGGCGAGGTGGTGCCCGTCGACCTGGACGATCTCGTGGTCGAAGATGCCGTCCGCCCATGCTCGGGCGGCCAGGCGATGGCTGCGCGCCGCGAATGCGTCCTGCTCCTCACGTGAGATCCCGTGGATCCCGGCGAGCTTCTCGGCACTCTCGCCGTTGGAGATCGTCCATTCCTTCGGCAGTCGCGGGTTGACCATGCGCCATCCGATCGACGTGTTCCACATCGTCTGGTTGCCCGCAGGGTAGGGCCTGGTGCTCTTCTCGATGACGTACGGCGCGCGGCTCATCGACTCCACACCGCCCGCGAGCACGATGTCGGCGTCTCCGGCCTCGACGGCTCGTGACGCCTGGATGACGGCCTCGACCGAGGATCCGCACAGGCGGTTGACCGTGACTCCCGTGACCGAGGTGGGGAATCCAGCGAGCAGCGCGCCGAACCGTGCGACGTCGCGGTTGTCCTCGCCGGCCTGGTTCGCATCGCCGAAGATCACGTCGTCGATGCGTGCGGGGTCGAGGTCTGTGCGCTCGACGGTGGCGCGCATGACGATCGCGGCGAGGTCGTCGGGGCGGACATCGGCGAGGGCCTTGCCGTACCGTCCGAAGGGGGTGCGGACGGCGTCGTACACGAAGCTCGCGGGCATGTCAGACACCTTCCAGGGATGCCGCGGCGTCGGCGAGGTTGAGGCCGGTCAGGGCGGCCAGGGAGTCCACCGTGTTGTCGCCGAACGTCTCGCGCACGCGCAGTCCGGCGAGCGTGACGTCGAAGACCGCGTGATCGGTGTAGATGCGGGTCACGCAGCGCACTCCGGTCAGCGGATAGGTGCAGGCGGCGACGAGTTTCGGCGTGCCCTGCTTGGTGAGCAGGTCGGTCATCACGTAGACCGACTTCGCGCCGATCGCGAGGTCCATCGCTCCGCCGACGGCGGGAATCGCGCCGGGCTCGCCGGTCGACCAGTTCGCGAGATCGCCGGTTTCCGACACCTGGAACGCGCCGAGCACACACACGTCCAGGTGTCCGCCGCGCATCATCGCGAAGGAGTCGGCGTGGTGGAAGTACGCCGAGCCCGGCAGAGCGGTCACCGGCTGCTTGCCTGCGTTGATCAAGTCGGGGTCGACGGTGCCGGGCTCGGGTGCGGGTCCCATGCCGAGCATTCCGTTCTCGGTGTGCAGGACGAACTCCGTGTCGTCCGGCAGGTAGTTGGCCACGAGGGTGGGGGCGCCGATACCGAGGTTCACGACCGATCCCTCGGGGATGTCGGCCGCGATGCGGCGGGCGAGGTCGGTGCGGCTGATGCGCGTGGTCATCGGCTCTCCTCCTTTGCCAGCGGGCTTCCCTCGATGTCGACGCCGCCGACGAACGCGCCTTCGTTGAGCCAGCGGCGTTCTCCCACCGCGACAACGTGGTCGATGAAGATGCCGGGCGTCACAACGGTCTCGGGGTCGATGTCTCCGAGGGGCACGATCTGATCGACCTGGGCGATGGTGGTGGCAGCCGCGGCCGCCATGATCGGGCCGAAGTTGCGGGCGGTCTCGCGGTAGACGAGGTTGCCCCAGCGGTCGGCCCGCAGGGCGCTGATCAGGGCGAAATCGGCTCGGATCGGGTACTCGAGGACATAGTCGCGGCCGTCGATCGTGCGTGTCTCTTTGCCCTCGGCGAGTTGGGTGCCGACGCCCGTGGGCGAGAAGAACGCGCCGATTCCCGCGCCCGCGGCGCGGATGCGTTCGGCGAGATTCCCCTGCGGCACGAGCTCCAGTTCAATGTCTCCCGCGCGATAGAGACCGTCGAACACCCACGAGTCGCTCTGCCTCGGGAACGAGCAGATGATCTTCCGTACCCGTCGCGCCGCGAGAAGCGCGGCAAGACCCGCGTCGCCGTTGCCCGCATTGTTGTTGACGACGGTCAGATCACCTGCGCCATGGGAGATGAGTGCGTCGATCAGCTCCACCGGCTGGCCCGCACGGCCGAATCCACCGATCATCACGGTGGCGCCGTCACGGATGCCCGAGACGGCAGCCGCGGTGTCCTCGACGGTCTTGTCGATCATTGTTCCTCCACGCGTTCGGGCATCGCGGGACCTCTCAAGCGATTTCACATGGCCGGCCCGCGTGGTGACAGTGCACGACGATCGACACCATCTGACGTAGGCATAACCTCTATGCTTATGTCCTATCACACCGTAGACACCTCGGACAGGCCCGATGAGCGCGAAGCGCGGCACCCCCGGCCTTACGGTCACCGCGCGATGCCGGGCACTCGCCGGTGCGCCCATCGCAGGGCATCGCCGTTAGGGTCCTTCTCAGTGGCGATCCCGCTCTCCTCGCCAATGAAGACTGGAGCTAATAAGCTATGCCTATGTCTGAACTCGCGAGCGAGCGCTATACCGACCGCATCGCCACCGGACCGCTCGTCCTCGTCCAGGAGGTCTTGAACACCCGCGCCGCCGGCAAGCCCGCGCTTGAGGACCTGCTCTCGACTCCGGATGCTGCGACGTCGTGGCTCTTCGGCGCGCTGGCCGAATGGAGTCGGCGTACGGGGATGCAGGCGCCGACCATCGAGGTCGACGAGCCTGGACTGGTGCGGCTTCAGCAGCTACGCGCGTCACTGCAGCTGACGGTTGCGGGCGCGGTGCGCGACACCCCGGTCCGATCCGCACCGAAGGGAGTGAGCGGCACGCTGGAGGTGCGCATCGACGCCGACGGCGTCTTCTCGCTGACGCCGCGCGGCAAGGACGCCCCATGGGTCGTCGCGACCGTGCTCAACGAGATCACAAACGCCCAACTGACGGGCACGTGGCGTCGTTTGAAGATGTGCCGGAACCGGGTCTGCTCGGTTGCGTTCTACGACGGTACGAACCCCAACAACGGCGCCTGGCATGACGTGCGCATTTGCGGTAACGCCGTGAACCTTCGGGCCTCGCGGGCCCGCCGGGCGGCCGCGAGCGCGTAGCGCGCCGCAGGCCTCCCGACCGTCGCTCGGACTACTCAGCCTTTGGCTGCCCGGCAGGAGCCCCACAGCGCACCGGGATTGATGCGCGACGGGTGGCGCTCCAGCATGTACTCGTAGAGTTCGAGGGTGCTGCCGGTGCGGCGCACCCCGGTGTTGAAATCGAGGATGTAGCGGCGGGTCTCCTCGATGTGACGCGGATCGTCATCGGCGGCCGGATCCTTGTGTCCCGCGACGATCGCGGTCGGCGCCAGCGCCTCGACCGTGTCGAGGGCCTTCAGCCACTCGTCCCGCCCCTCCGCGTCCGAGGCCGCGAGCATGAGGTGCACGTTGTTGTAGATCACGTCGCCCGCGACGACCAGCCCCAGGTCGGGAACGTGCAGGCAGGTGGTGTTGTCGCTGTCGGTGTGCCCCAGGCGGACCGGGCGGACCTCCGCCCCGCCCACGGTCAGGACGTCACCCTCCAGCGGTTCGGCGAGCACGAGTCGCTCAGGGATCTGCCCGGGGAACCATGCGCGCCAGACCGCCTTGAGGACCTCGGGCGAGGACTGATACGCCATGTCCTCGACGACCTCGGGCAGTGCGAAGGCGCGCGCACCCGGGTATTGCTCCAGAACGGCTCCGAGGCCGAACCAGTGGTCCCCGTGGCCGTGTGTGACGTACACGCTTGTCACCGGGGCGTCGCGCTCACCGAGCCAGCGGAGCAGGCCCTCGGACTGCGCGATCGTGAAGAGCGGATCCACCAGCAGCGCCTCTCCCCCGTTCGAGATGAGGATGCTCGACGTCGGTGACCAGGCACGCTCGGTCTGATCGGGCGGCACGTCAGCGTTGGTGGTCGGCATGCCGTCCGCGATGTGCACGGCGTAGGACAAGGCGTTCGACGTCATGGGTGGACTCCTCGGATTCTCGGGTGGTCACTTCCGCTCCGGCCGGAACGCGGCGGACGCCGGGAGGACCGGCCCTCGTCGCCTCGATCTCAGAGCGATGACATTGACATAAGCATAGCCCCCATGCTTACGTCATACTCTCGCGTCGGCCGAGAATCCCGAGAGCCACCGGCTCCGATTCCGTCGCCGCAAGAGAGCGATCGTCAAAGGAGACACGAGATGAACAGCCCAGCGACGCAGGCGCCTACCGCGGTGCTCGTCCACGGATATCTGGACGACGGCCCCATCTGGAACAGTGTCCGCGCTGTCCTCGACGAGCAGTCGATCCCGTCGATCGCGTTCGAGCTCGCCGGCATGGGTGGGCGTGCCTCGGACCAAGGGCCGTTCACCCTCGCCCGCTGGGCCGACGATCTCGAGAGCCTCGTACGCGCGACAGAGGGTCCCGTCGTGCTGGTGGGCCACAGCATGGGAAGCCAGATCGCTGAGCTCGTCGCCGCCCGCCTGGCCGGACAGGTGCGTTCGCTCGTCCTGGTCAACCCGATCCCGCTTGCGGGCACTCACCTGCCTCCGGAGCAGCTCGCGCCCTTCCAGGCACCCGATCTCGGACTCGACGCGCAGCGCGCCTTCCGCGGCGCGCTCGCCACCGCGTTCCCGGCCGAGGAGAACGACCGGCTCGCCCAAGTCGCCCTTCACGTCGACCCGTCGGCGATCTCCGACACGGCGACGGCATGGAACAACGGCCACCCGGACGGACAGCAGCCCAGCAAGTTCCCCGGGAGCGTCACCGTCCTGCGCGGCGAGAACGACCCCTTCGTCACCGAAGAGATCGTCTCCGCGTATGTCACGCCCCGCTTCCCCGGCGCCGCCACTCAGACGATCGCTGGCGCAGGTCACTGGGCGCACGCCGAGAACCCGGCTGCGGTCGCCGCCGTCATCACCACGGTCGCCGAGGAGAGCGCGTCGAACGCCGCCGACGACCGCCCGGCCGAGGCCTGGACGAGCGCGTTCGAGCAGCGCACCGAGGATGCCTTCTCGGCGGCGCTCTCGCCGAACGTGAGGATGGAGGCGAGCGCGCTCGCCAAGCCGGTCGAGCGCAAGGAACACGTCGAGGCCCTCATGACCGCGGTGAGCTCCGTGTACGAACGGCTCGAGTTCGTCCGGAAGGCGCAGGACGGCCCGCGGACGTATCTGGAGTGGGAAGCCGCCGCGTTCGGTGGCTTCCAGATGAAGGGGATCACGATCCTCACGCGTGATGACGAGGGGCTCATCACGGAGATCGCCATTCACCACCGGCCCATCGGCGCCGTGCTGCAGATCAACGCGAAGGTCGGGGGCCCCCTCGTCGAGGCCGGCCTCGTCCCCGCCGAGTACTTCGACTTCACGGAAGGCAAGTGACCATGACTGAACGCATCGACGTGGAGTTCACGGCGGACGGGGGCGTGACGCTGCGCGGCTGGCTCTACCTGCCGGACGCCGAGGGCCCGCGCCCCGCGATCACGATGGCGCACGGATTCGGCGCCAACCGGGAGATGGGCCTCGACCCGTACGCGCGCAAGTTCGCCGACGCCGGGTTCGTGGTGCTCGTCCACGATCACCGCACGTTCGGCGCCAGCGACGGCGAGCCCCGCAACGACGTCGACCCGTGGCGTCAGATCGCTGACTGGCGCCGCGCGATCAGCTTCCTGGAGGCCCGCCCGGAGGTCGACGCGGACCGCATCGGAGTGTGGGGCTCGAGCTTCTCGGGCGGCCATGCGATCGTGCTCGGGGCGACCGACGTGCGGATCAAGGCCGTGGTGTCGCAGGTGCCCACCATCAGCGGATTCGAGCAGTGGCAGCGCAAGGTCCCTCCGGAGCGCATCGCCGCCTTCGAGCTCGCCCAGGCCGACGCCGAACGCGCCCTGGCGGCCGGCGGTGAACTGCCGTACCAGACCTCCATCGGCGACGATCCCACCGACCCGGCCTTGTACAACAGCCCGGACGCCGTGCGCTTCTACCACGACCTGGTTCCCCCGGGCCGCGAGAACAACACGGTGACTCTGCGCTCCAGCCGGGCCGCGCGGCTGTACGAGCCGGGCGTATGGATCTCCCGGGTCTCGCCCAAGCCGCTCATGATGATCGTCGAGACCGGCGAGACGGTGGTCCCGGCCGACATCCAGCTCGCCGCCTTCGAGCGAGCCCTCGCCCCGAAGGAACTGGTGCTGCTGCCCGGCGGTCACTTCGACGCCTACAAGGTGCACTTCGAGGAATCCAGCGGGGCCGCGCTGTCGTGGTTCCAAACCCACCTCGACAAGGCCCCGGCCTCAACTGGCTCGTGAAACGTAGGCGGTTCCGGCAGCTGCTGGAACCGCCTCCCCAGGTAGGTGCCCGCTCCGTGTCACACTCGGTTACACCACCGAGGGACGTAGTCTCGACGCGGTGCCCGCCGTCGACCGGGTCGTCGGGCAGCACGTGGCCGTCGGCCGTCTTCTAGGCGAACGGCGAAGAGTGGTATCAGTGTTGCGGGCAACATTCACCAGCCGACACGCAGCGCACATGACCGCGCACGCGCGAGAAACCCCCCGCATCCACCCTGTGTTGGCGAGCACGGCGCGACGGTCTGGCTCCCCAGCTCCCAATTGGCACGACTATTCGTGCCCTGCGGGAAGCGTCGGCAAGATCACGCGGGACAGCGAGTCGGCGTCATGGTGGATGGTGTGCGTGCACGGCCGCAACTCGCTTCCGGTGCCGGGCAGTTCACCGGTGCCCTCGTTGCGTGCGTACCGGGGATGAGAGCCGCCAGCGATCAGCAGACGTAGCCGGTGGCCGGCCTTGACCTGGTGGGCGCAGGCGTCCAGCCGCACGCGCACGGTCTGCGCCTGGTCGATGGACGAGGTGGGGTCCAGCCGGAGGAATCCTTCGGTGAAGTTGCGGGACACGCCCTTGGAGTCGACGTCGCAGAGCCGTACGAAGACGTCGGCGTGCGGGTTGCTCCTGGTGTGCGCCAGTTCGACGACGGGTGTTCCCATGATCTCGAGCGGCGTGGTCAGCGGGTCGGTGGTGAAGGTGAGTACATCGGAGCGGCTCTCCAGCTTCGCGTTGTCCTTGCTTCCGCCGTCGAGGGAGAGAAGGGGGCCGCCGAGGGTCGGGGTGGGGTTCGCCGGGTCGTAGACGTACGTGAACGGGGCACCACCGCTATCGTCGACCAGAAGTCTTCCGCCCGGCTGCAGGTAATGCACGGTCTCGCCCGCCGCCGGTGGCCACTCGGCCAGGTGTCGCCAGGCGCCCTGTCCGGTGACATACACCTCGACCGGGGGTATGGACCGTGGGGGTTCCGGCGCTTTGTCGGCGAGGTGCGTCTGAAGCCATTCCAGATTGCCGCGGAGCAGGTGCCCCATGCCCTTGGTGGCCAGTTCGTTGTGGGTCCAGGGGCCGACGGTGAGCGAGACGTCAACCCCGCGGGTACGCAGTGCCTGGTACTGGCGCAAGGTCTGGTTGACAAAGAGATCCTGCCAGCCTGCGGTGAGCCGCACCGGAACATTCGCCCGCTGAAGAGCCTCGTCGAGCTTGAGCCGATCCCATACCGGATCGTCGGAGTCAGGAGTCGTCAGCCATTCCCGGAGCCACTGCGCATGGTGCTCGGTCGCCGCGTCGGCCGCGTCGGCCAACGGTAGGGCGTCGAAGACCGGGGCCAGCCGTCGCTTCATCGTCAGCACCCGGGCCAGAGCCCGCAGCCCGGTGAATCGCTCCTGGTTGATCATCATCGCCGCCCAGTGCAGGAAGTCGCCGACTTGGAACGCTCCGCCTCCGTAGACCGCGTCGTACACGTTGTGCGGGGCGACGGCGATCAGGCACGTACGCAGTTCGGGGGGCGGATCCATCAGCAGCGCCCACTGGGTCCAGCCCACATAGGAACCCCCGGAGGTCGCGAGCCGCCCGTCGAACCACGGCTGGGTCCGCAGCCAGGCCACCGCGTCCTGGGCGTCGTCGGCCTCGTTCGCCATCGGATAGAAATCTCCAGTGGAGCCGAACGTCCCGCGGCAGCTCTGCAGCACGACGTGATACCCGCGGCCCGCGTAGACCCTCGCCTCCAGGTCGCCGGGAAAGCCGCGCTCGTACGGAGTGCGCACGAGGACGGTACCCTTCGGCCGGTCGGTGACGGGGGCGTAGTGGTCCGTCACCAGGACGGCGCCGTCGCGTGCAGGCGTCGGGAGGTTCCGCTCGACCCGGTAGTCGTTTCGCGGGCCAGGCAACGCCATCAGGCGAGTCATGACCCGGTCGGTGACGCGAGCGGCCAGGCTCGGCGGTGCTGAAGCGGTGTGCGGCGGGAGCGCGGTGGTCATTGCCTGGTTTCCGGTTCTTTCAGTGGAGGGGTTCGGAACGTGACGCGCCGGCACGAGCGTCAAGGGTGGTTCACGGGCAGGCGCGCAGCGCGCGGAGAGCACGTCGGGGCGCTGTGCTTGACGATCGCCGGCGCCGTGAGGGAGCCCGCTGCGAATCGACGGCCCGCAGGCCGTCGACCCTCATCGTGGCGAAGCCGACTCAGAGGGCATTGCGGAGCGCGTCGAGGATGTCCAGGGCTCGGGTTTCCGCTGCTCCCTGCACGTCGTTGGTGACGAAGCCGAAACCGACTCCATGGGCTGGGTCGGCGAAGGCGAGCTGGCCGCCGGTGCCGTCATGGCCGAAGGACGACGAGGTCAGGAACGGGCGGTCGGGGCTGTCGAGCATGAAGCCCGTTCCCCAGCTGGGCTGGGGGATGCCCTGGAGGCCCAGGATCTGTGGCCCGGAGGACTGGATGCGCACCATGTCCGTCACCACGTCCTCGGGGAGAGGCTCGGTCGCGCTCGTGAGCAGGATCGCCGAGGACCAGATCTCGGCCAGTGCCCGTGCAGTCGCGACTGCTCCGCCGCCGGGGACTTCGGCGGCCTGGATGGCCGGATCGCTCAGGCCCGTGCCATTCCCGGCGACAGTGCCGGGGAAAGCACCGCCGAGAGTGAAGGCCCTTCTCACAGGGTCGAACTCCGGTGTGGACGGCAACATGTCGACGTTGATCTCGGGGGCCATCGCGAGAACCGCCACCGACGCAAGCTCCTCCTGCGGCACGCCGAACCACGCACGGGCGCCGAGCGGCCCGGTGACCAGTTCTGTGAACGCCTCGCCCACGCTCCGGCCGGTGACGCGGCGGACCACCTCACCAACCAGCCAACCGTAGGTGAGGGCGTGATAGCCGTGACCGGTTCCGGGTTGCCACAGCGGCGCCTGGGCGGCGAGCTTGTCCACGACGGGATGCCACGCGAGGACGTCGTCCCTCGTGATGTCCTCGGTCGGATAGGACAGGCCGGCCTGGTGCGAGAGCAGCCACCGTACGGGGATGGTCTCCTTGCCGGCCTGGCCGAACTCGGGCCAGTAGGTGCTGGCCGGCAGGTCCAGGTCGATCTTTCCGGCTGCCACGAGCCGGGCGACGAGCAGGGCGAGGAGCCCTTTGCCGCAGGAGAACGTCACGGTGGGGGTGTCCGGGCCCCAGGCGCGGCCGTTGTCGGCGTCAGCCGCTCCGCCCCACAGATCGACCACCTTCTCACCGTCGACCATGACCGTCAGCGCCGCGCCGCCGCGTGAGCTGTGGGTCAGCTCCGCGTTAAAGGCGTCGGCGACCTTGCCGTAACCCGGGGCGACGAGACCGTCGTGATCAGCGTGCATGTTGTCCCTCTCGGGGGTTCTAGGTCAGCACCCCGCAGGCAGGATGCACAGTGGTGAATGGATTTAGCAAGAGCTCAGGATTCGGAACTCACCACTCGTCCGACGACGCCGAGGCCTCCCTCGGGTGTGTAGCGAACAGGGATCGGGTCGGACAGCTCACCCGCGAACAGTCCGTCGCGCTCTTCGACGAAGCCCATGAGGTTCCAGCCCCCGGTCGCGTCCTGCACCAGGCGTGGTGCGTAGAGGTTGTCCACCAGAACGGCCCGCGCCTGTGCCATGTCCCATGGGCCGGTGAGGGACGGGCCGGGCACCACCCAGATCTGATGGGTCAGGGGGCGTTCGGCGTAGTTGCTGCAGAACAGCAGGAGCGGTTGGCCGTCGACGACGGCCACCTGCGGGACCTCCAGGTGACCGAATCCCGCCGGTTTCGTCAGCGGCGGCCGCACCTGCCAGGTGAGCAGGTCCGGCGACCAGGCATGCCCGATCACTCCACCGCCGTGGGCGGGGCGCTGCTTGGCGTACGCGGTGATGAGCATGTGCCAGCCGTCGCCGGACGGGTCGGCGAAGACGAAAGGATCGCGCCACGCCTCACCCGGCCATGCGGAGCGGTCACAGTCCTCGTACCAGGTCGGGTCTGGCTCCACCAGGGCCTTGTCGCCGTGGCGCTGCCAGACGTTCAGGTCGTCCGACACGGCCACGCCTATGCGCTGCACATGGCGGTCAGAGGCCTGGGTGAGGCCGGTGTAGAAGAGGTACCAGCGCCGGTCCGGGCCGCGGACGACGCTGCCGGTCCAGGTGGCGAGGTCGTCCCAGGCGGGCGTGTCGGCGGCCACGAGGGCGTCGGTGCCGAGTTCCCATGTGCGCAGGTCGGTGGAGACGGCGTGCCCGATCGATGCCCTTCGGTGGCGGCGTTCGGGATCGTGCAGGGCGCGGGAAGCACGGAGGAAGAAGGCGTGGTGCCGGCCTTGGTCGTCCCGTGCGTACCAGCTGTCCCAGACCCAGTGGTCGGTAAGACGCAGCATGCTTCGGTCTCCTTTGCTCAATCGATTTAGCATCATGGGCTGCTGTACGGTTCCCGCGCAAGGTCAGTTCGTCGTGCTGTTTCGGACCGGTGATGTCGATCAGCGCGCGGGTGCGCCGATGGAACCGCGCTCCTGCAGGGGCATCGGAACCCAGCGCACTCCCGGACCGGGATCCTCGTCGAGCAGCAGCCGGACGGCCAGTCGCCCCATGTCCTCGTGAGGCAGGGCGGCGGTGGTGAGCCCGGGGCGGAGCCAGGTGGCGATGGGGTCGTCGTCGAAGGAGACGACCGAGATGTCGTCCGGGATACTCAACCCCACCTCGGCCACGGCCTGATAGGCGCCGAGGGCCAGCCGGTCGTTCATGCAGATGACCCCTGAGGGCGGGTTGGCCCGCCCCAGCAGCGCAGTCATGGCCTCATACCCGTCCGAGGGTTCCCATTCGGCGGTGTACTCGGCACCGACGAGCCGCAGGCGGCGATCGGCGAGAGCCCGCCGTATGCCCCTGAGCCGTGGGCCGACGGCGAGGGACTTCCACGGGTCGCGCTCCTTCTCCTCCACGCGCCCGATGACGGCAATCCGGCGGTGCCCGTGGTCGAGGAGTGCGGTGGCCACGGTGCGCCCCGCCTGCTCGTCGGCCGGCAGCACGGAGGGCACCGGGTCGTCCGAGGTGGCGTTGAGCAGGACGGCGGGCCGGCCCAGGATCTCCTGCGGGACCGCGAGCCTGCGGCTGTACATGGCGGCGTAGACGATGCCGTCGACCTGGCGGTCCAACATCGCCTCAATCGCCTCCCGTTCGAGATCGGCGTTGCCCTGGGTCTCGGCGATGAGCAGCACATGGCCCTGTTCCCGTGCCGCGTCGAGAGCGCCTCGGATCATGTCCCCGGCGAAACGCGTGGTGGCGACCGTGTCCGACACGAAGGCGACGGTGGCGCTCTTGCGGGTACGGAGACTGCGTGCCGCGGCGTTGGGGCGGTAGCCCAGTTCCTCGGCGGCGGCCAGGACGCGTTGCTGCGCGTCCTCGGACAGCCGGGTCCCCGGCCGCTTGTTCAGTACCAGCGAGGCCGCGGTCGTGGACAGTCCCGCGCGCCGGGCCACGTCGGCCAGTGTCACCCGCCGCTGGGGCATGGGCTCCTCCATGTATGGCTCGCGTCGTCCGGTGCTCGGGCTCGGGAAGCATAGAACGGGGTCTTGACGAGGCGCCCGGTCGGGCGCATCCTGCTAAAACCTTTGAGCAAGGTACACCGTGATCTCGCCACCGCGGGATACCCCAAGTTCGTGGGGCCGCGAACGGGCCTCCCGCACCATCAGGCGGGCCTAGCCCGATCGCCTTGACGCACTCGCACCGCACCCCGCACACCTCGTTATCGATTTCGCGCTTGCTAAATCGATAAACTCCTCAGAGCCGCAGGAGATGAACGTGTCCTCTCGCCTGTCTCACCGCAGACTCCAGGCACCCCGCCCGCGCAGCAGCGCGGCGGTCGCCGTGATCGCCGCCACCGCCCTGGTCCTCACCGCCTGTTCGGGGGGCGCGTCCTCGAAGGGCGGTGCCGGGAGCGTGGGCGACGACCTCACCTTCGGCGCTCCGCTGTCGCCGCCGAGCCTGAACCCGGCGGTCGGTGACCCCGCCTACGGCTCCTTCTACCAGTGGGCGTACGACCCGCTGATGGTCATGCAGGCCGACGGCACGTTCGGCCCCGGCCTCGCGGTCAAGTGGGGCTACGTCGGGAAGGGCAACCGTGCCTACGAGCTGACCCTGCGCAAGGGCGTCAAGTTCAGCGACGGCACGGCCCTGGACGCCCAGGCGGTGAAGACGTACCTGGACTACGAGAGGTCCCAGAAGACCGGCAGTGTGCCCGGCCTGTTGGGCAGCGTGGAGTCCATCGAGGCCACCGGGCCCTTGACCGTACGGCTCAAGCTGCGCGCGTCCGACCCCAACCTGACGTTCGCGTTCGCCCAGGCGTTCGGCGCGGGCAACATCGCCAGCCCGAAAGCGGTGGGCAAGCCCGCGTCGCTGGACAACGGCACGGCCGGAGCAGGTCCGTACATGCTGGACGCGACTCGGACGGTCGCCTCGGACCACTACACCTTCGTCCCCAATCCGCACTACTGGAACAAGGACCGGCAGCACTGGAAGCAGGTGACGATCCGCGTCATCCCCAACTCGTCGTCGATGATCCAGGCGATGCGGGCCGGTCAGGTCCAGGCGGCGATGGGCGACGCCACCACGCTCCAGGCGGCTGCGGGCGCCGGACTCACCGTACTGGCCCCGCCGCAGGCGATGACCGGCCTCAACCTCGCGGACCGGGAGGGCAAGCTGAGCAAGCCGCTGAGCGACGTACGGGTGCGGCAGGCACTGAACTACGCGGTCGACCGCAAGGCCATCGCCAAGGCGCTGTACGGCGACGAGAAGCTGGCACTCAGCCAGTACGCCCTCCCCGGACAGGCCGGATACGAGGCCTCTCTCGAAGCCACCTATCCGTACGACCCGGCGCGCGCCAAGAGTCTCCTCGCCGAGGCCGGATACCCGGGCGGGTTCACGCTTCCCGTGCTCGACACCACTCTCGTCGGGCTCGACAAGATGACGCAGGCAGTCGCCGGCCAGCTCTCGAAGGTCGGCGTCAAGCTCAAGATCACCACGAAGCCGAGCGTGAGCGACTACTTCGTCGCGATGACCTCCGGGAAGTATCCGGCCCCCGTGATCGGGTACGGCCTGGCCAACATGGCCACGCTGCACGTCGGCTTCGTCAATCCGAAGGGGCCGTTCAACCCCTTCCACGTGTCCGACCCTCGCCTCGACGCGCTGTACAAGCAGTACTTCGCGGCCAACGAGAAGGACAGTGCCGCGCTGCAGAAGAAGATCAACGCCTACCTCACGAAGCAGGCATGGGCACTTCCCGTCGTCGGCTCACCGCTGAGCTACTACCTCGCCAAGGGCCTGACCGGTCTGGAGGCCACGACGGCCAACGCCGGTGTTCCCACGTTCGCCGACCTGCGTCCGGAGAACTGATGAGCACGCCCGTGAGCAGAGGTGACCGATGCTGAGGCTCGTCCTGCGCCGGCTGGCCTGGGCCGTCCCGCTGGCGCTCGTGGCCTCGGCGGTCTCCTTCGTCCTCGTGGCGCTGCTGCCGGGTGACGCCGCCCGCTCCCTGCTAGGGCAGAACGCCACCGAGGCGCAGTTGGACACCGCACGCCACGAACTGGGCCTGGACCAACCCCTGTGGGTCCAGTACTGGCGGTGGCTGTCCAAGGCGCTGCACGGTGACTTCGGCACCTCGCTGATCAACCGGCAGCCGGTGGCCGCCCAACTCGACGACCGGCTCGGGCCGTCGCTGTCGCTGATCATCGGCGCCACACTCCTCGCTGCCGTCGTCGGGATCCTTCTCGGAGTGCGCGGCGCGCAGCGAGGCGTGCTGGGCCAGGCGGTCAAGTCGGGATCGGTCATCGGCCTCGCCATTCCCGACTTCTGGCTGGGCCTCGTGCTGGTCGTCCTCTTTGCGGTGCAGCTGCCCTTCTTCCCGCCCACCGGCTATGTGGCACTGCCCGAGGATCCGGCGGCGTGGTTCAACTCCCTGGTCCTGCCGGTCGTCACCCTGGCGGTCCCGGCCACAGCCGTGATCGCCAAGCAGAGCCGCGACGCCGTGGCGACCGCGCTCGACCAGCCCTTCGTCCGCACCCTGCGGGCGGCCGGGGTGCCGGAACGGTCCGTGGTCTACCGGCACGCCCTGAAGAACGCCGCGGTCCCGGTCCTCACCGTGATCGGCACGGTGTTCGTCGGCGCCCTCGGCGGAACCGTGGCCGTGGAGTTCATCTTCGCCATCCCCGGGCTGGGAAGCACCGCCGTCCAGGCGACCGCCTCCCACGACCTGCCACTGATCGAAGGAGTCGTCGTGTACTTCACGATGATCGTCATCGCGGTGAACCTCCTCGTCGATGTGGCCTACCACGTCGTCAACCCGAGGGTGCGCACATCATGACGACGCAAACCATGAACCCAGAGGTCTCCCAGGCCCCCTCGCACCCAGTGAAGTCGGCCCCAGAACCCCCAGGGCTGCGCCGCGCCCTCGGCCGGCACCCACTGGGCGCTGTGGCCACGGCCTACCTGGCTCTGCTGGTACTGGCCGGGCTGCTCGCCCCCGCCATCGCACCCTACTCACCCGATGAGCAGGACCTCAGCACCGTACTCAGCGGCCCATCGGGCGCGCACTGGCTGGGCACCGACACGGTGGGCCGCGACGTACTCAGCCGCCTGCTGTACGGCATCAACCCCGCACTCGTGAACACGCTCACCGCGCTGGCGGTGTTCCTGCTACTGGGTGTGCCGCTGGGCATCATCGCCGGCTACCGGGGCGGCTGGCTCGACACCGCGATCAGCCGGACGGCCGAACTGATCCTCGGCATCCCCGCGATCATCATCGTCCTGGTCGTGCTCGGCGTCTTCTCCTCCAGCCCCACCGCGGCCATGATCACCCTCGGCGTGCTCGGCTCACCGGGACTCGTCCGGCTCGTACGGGGCGCCACGCTCGTGGTCCGCGAGGAACTGTTCGTCACCGCCGCCCGGGTCGCCGGAGTACGCCCTTGGCGGATCATGAGCGGCCATGTGCTGCGCCGGGTACTTGGCCCGATCCTGGCCCAGGCGTCGGTGTTCGCGGGCATCGGCCTCGGCTTCCAGGCCGCGCTCGCCTTCCTCGGCGTCATGTCCGCGGGCGACCGGCCGAGCTGGGGGGAGATGATCAGCCAGGCCTCCACCGTCGTCACCTCCGACGGGTGGCTGCTCGTTCCCCCCGGTGTGACGATCGCCCTCACCGTGCTGGCGTTCGGTGTGCTCGGCGATGCCATCCGCGAGCAGACGGCGTTCGAACGGAGGGCACCCGCACCGCGCGGACCCCGGGCGGCACGCGACCGCAGGACGAACGCGGCACAGCGGGCGGTGGTGGTGACACCGCCGGGCGGTCCGGACGACGGTCTTCTCCACGTTCGGGGACTCACCGTGGCGGCGAGCACGTCCGGCCCGGACACCACCCTGGTCAGCGACGTGACGTTCAGCATCGGCGCCGGAGAGACGGTCGCCGTCGTCGGCGAATCCGGATGCGGCAAGAGCATGACCGCCCTCGCACTGCTGGGGCTCCTGCCGGACGGTGTAGACGTCACCGGCGGCGCGGTCGTCCATCGCGGTACGGACCTCGTGGCCGGCGGCCCCAGGGCCTACCGTGCCGTCCGCGGCTCCGGCATCGCGTACGTCGCCCAGGACGCACTCGGCAGCCTCGATCCCACGCACACGGTCGGCAGCCACCTCAAGGAGGTCATCCGCCGCCACGAACGGCTCTCCGGACCCGCGACGCGCGCACGAGCCACCGAACTGCTCCACCAGGTCAAGCTGCACAACGTCGACCGCGTGCTCGCCTCGTACCCGCATGAGATCTCCGGCGGCATGGCCCAGCGCGTCAACATCGCCCTCGCGCTCGCCGGCCGGCCGAAACTCGTGATCGCCGACGAACCCACGACCGCGCTGGACGTCACCGTGCAGGCGGAGATCCTCGCGCTGCTGCGCGAACTGCAGCAGAACACCGGCATGGCGATCCTGCTGATCACCCATGACTGGGGCGTCGTCGCGGACATCGCCGACCGAGCCGTCGTCATGTACGCCGGAGAGGTCGTCGAACAGGCCGGCGTCCAGAGCCTGTTCCACGCGCCGCGCTTCCCCTACACCGCGGCGCTGCTGGCCGCCGATCCGAGCACCGCGGAGCACGGGGCACGACTGCCCACGTTGCCCGGCCGGGTGCCGCCCCCCGGAGCCTGGCCTGCCGGATGCCGGTTCGCCGGCCGGTGCGTCCACGCGCGCGAGGAGTGCACCAGCGGGCCCATCCCTCTCCTGCCGGTCGGCCCGGACGCGGCCGCCCGCTGCATCCGCACCGAGGATCTCGTCCGTGAAGGAGCACTACCGCGATGACCGAGGAGCAGTCTCCCGTCCTGGACGTCCGCAACGTCAGTGTGGGATTCAGACGCCGACGCCGTGAACCGCTGTTCCAGGCACTCGACGACGTCAGTCTGACCGTCCCGCGCGGTACGACCATGGGGCTCGTCGGAGAGTCCGGATCGGGCAAGTCCACGCTCGCGAAGGCGGTGCTGGGCCTCGCACCCGCCCAGTCCGGCAGCGTACATCTACTCGGCCAGGACACGACTCACCTGAGGCTGGCGGAAAGAAGGAAGCTCGGCAGCTCCATGCAAGCCGTCTTCCAGGACCCGAACAGCTCCCTCAACCCCTCCTACACCGTGGGCCGCAGCCTGGCGGAGCCCATGCTGGCCCAGGGCATCCGTTCCCAGGAGACCATCGCGCGCCGGACGACGAAGATGCTTGAGGACGTGGGGCTGGACCCGGCCGCCGCCGCGAAGTACCCGCGCGATTTCTCGGGCGGGCAACGCCAGCGCATCTCCATCGCCCGTGCCCTGATGACCGAGCCCCAGCTGGTGATCTGCGACGAGTCGGTCAGCGCGCTGGACCTGTCGGTCAAGGCCCAGATCCTCAATCTCCTGGCGGACCTACAGGACGAGCACGGGGTCGGATACCTGTTCATCTCGCACGACATGTCCGTCGTACGGCACATCTGCCACGACGTCACCGTCCTGTACCGAGGGCAGGTGATGGAGGCCGGACCGACCCGGCTGGTCACACAGGAACCCGCACACCCGTACACCCGCGCACTCCTGCTGGCCGCCCCGGTCGCCGACCCCGCCGTCCAACGGAAGCGCCGCGCGATCGCCGCAGCCGGTGAACTCGCGAACGGCGACCCGCAGCCGGGGAGCGGATGTCCGTTCGCCGCCCGATGCCCAGTCGCTCAGGAACGCTGCCGACAGACCCGACCGGAGGCCCGGACGACGGCCGACGGCCGGACGGTCGCCTGCCATCGCTACCCCGAGTGGCAGAGCGAGATCTCCACCGACATCGCACGGTGACCCCTCTGCCGGGCGCAAGACTCTTCGCCTTTCCGCCCGCACCAGGGAGTCTCCGTGTTTGCGCTGATCCTTCAATGGAGTGTCGAGGATGACGAGAACCTTTTGGAATGCACCAACCGTCAGTCGCGGTGCAGCCGCCCTGGCTGCGGCTACCAGCCTCATCGCGGTCGCCGGTGTCGCCGTTCCTGCCAGTGCGGACACTGCTCCTCTGGAGTACGTCGCGATGGGTGATTCGTACAGTTCCGGAGCAGGAAATCTGCCGCTGGATCTGACCGCGCCGCCGTCGTGCTGGCGCTCCACCGTCAACTACGCCAACGTCATCACGCGTGCGACCGGCGCCAGCCTGACCGATGTCACCTGCAGTGGTGCGACCACCGCGAACTTCGCGACTTCGCAGGGACCTGGGATCGCGCCCCAGCTCGACGCCGTGACCTCGACAACACGGCTGGTGACGATGACGATCGGCGGCAACGACAACAACGTCTTCGCGAACGTGATGAACGGCTGCGCCATCGCTTCAGCTACCACCCTCGGACAAGGCACCCCCTGCGAGCAGCAGTACGGCACCAGCTTCGTCGACACGATCAACAGCACCACCTACCCGGCGATCATCCAGGCGCTCAAGGCCGTGAAGGCCAAAGCACCTCACGCCCGCGTCGCCATCCTCGGCTACCCCTGGATCGCCCCTGCGGCCGGCGGTTGCTACCCCACGCTTCCGATCGCGGTCGGCGACATCCCCTACGTCCGCGGGATCCAGGCCACCATGAACGACACCGTCCGTCGGGCAGCTGGTGCCGCAGGAGCCATCTACGTGGACATGAGCGGCCCGTCCAACGGACACGACGCCTGCGAAGCGCCCGGCGTCCGCTGGGTCGAACCCCTCGTGACGACCACCTCCCTCGCCGTCGGACATCCGAACGCACTCGGCGAATCCGAGATGGCCGCCCAAGTCCGCAGGGTCCTGCACCTCCCATAAGCCGGTGGTGCGGGCGAGCTGCCAAGGGCGCTCACCTGCACGGCCTTCCAAACCGCCTAAGCCGGCGACGACGACACGCGCGGAGATCCTCTCGGCCGCACGGCTTTCCTGCCTGCGACCTTCCTCGCGCACCCCGAACAGGAGTCTTCATGCCCATCGATCCCGCGCTTGTGTCGTTCCTGCCTTTCCCCTCGTTGCCCGAGGACATCGACTTCCCCGCCTGGCGCGCCCTGGAAGAAGCGAATGGAGAAGCGCTCGTCAGCCAGATCGCCGAGCCCGGTCCCGACGTCGCTGAACACCGCATCGAGACCATTCCTGTGGACGGCGGCACCATCGAACTGGCGATCTTCCGCCCCGTCTCGGACGGAGTACTCCCGCTGCACATGTACGTGCATGGCGGCGGATGGGTCGCCGGATCGGGCCTCAGCCTCAGCACCGCGATCATCGGGCGCGAACGGGCTGTGGGCGCGCAGTGCGTCGTGATCACCGTGAACTACCGCAAGGCACCCGAGCATCAGTTCCCCATCCCGCTCCAGGACTGCCAGGCAGCGTTGGAATGGGCGATCCAGCATGCCGAGCAACTCGGTATCGACACGAACACGATCACCCTCGGCGGAGGATCCGCCGGCGCCAACCTCGCGGCCGCGCTCACCCTGAAGCTGCGCGACGAACACGGCCCCGCCATCGCACTGCAACTCCTCGAAGTGCCCGCACTCGACCTCACCGGCAGCCTCCCCTCGCACTCCGACCCGGAGCTCGGCACGAAGTACGCGCTGCACCGACAGGACGTGGACCGCCTCATCCCCCTCTACCTCGGCGAAGACGGCGACCCCACGCACCCCTACGCGTCGCCCCTGCTCGCCGACACCCTCGCCGGCCTGCCACCGGCGTACATCATGTCCGCGGAGTTCGACCTGCTCCGCGACGACGGCCAGGCCTACGCCGACAAGCTCAACGAAGCAGCAGTGCCCGCCCAGTTCGCCCTCCAGCACGGTCACATCCACCCCTCCCCCGCGTTCACGAAGGTCTTGCCCGCCGCACGAGCGTGGCGTGAGGAAGCACTCAAGGTCCTCCGTGCGGCGCACGCCGGCACCCTCCGCCTTCCGCTGCACTCCGAAGCCGCCGGCGAAACCCGCTGACAGCCCACGGCGTATGACCGGGCAGCGGGGCGATCGGCCTCCAAGTCGCCCATTACCTTGGTCGTGGAGCCCGGTTCGGGCTCGCGGTCATCGGGGCCGGTATGACTCGTTGCCGCTCCCCTTGATGATCCGGGGGCGCAACCTCCGGCTGGGGGCCGCCCTCCTGGGGATGCTCCAGGAGTGGGCAGACCAGCAAGGTCCACCTCGCTGCCGATCAAAAGTGCCGCCCCCTTGCCCTCCTCCTGACCGCGGGCCAGGCGGCGGACAGCCCGCGGTTCGTCCCCGTCCTGAAGAGGGTGCGGGTGCGCGGGTCCTATCGACCGTCCTCGCACCCGGCCCGACGCGGTTGCCGCAGACAAGGCTTCCTCGTCCCGGGGGAACCGCGCTTACCTGCGTAAACGCCGCATCAAGGCGATGATCCCGGAGGAAAGGACCAGACCACCAACCGGAGAAAGAAGATCAGCAGGGGAGGCAGGCCCGTCAGCCACGACACCGAGCTCCGCAAGCAACGGAACACAGTGGAACGCGCGATCAACAGAGTGGAGGCATGGCGAGGCATCGCAACCCGCTACGACGAGACTCCAGGGAAGCCATCTCACCGGCTTCACCTTCGCTCCTCGATGATCTGGATCAAGGACCTCACACGAGCCGCGGCGAACGCGGGTGTGCCCGTCGCGTTATCTCTCGGGTCCGGCGATCAGAACAGGCCGTTGTCGTGCGGCAGGGTGTCCGGGATGGCCGGGACGATGTCCCAGTGCTCGACAATCTTGCCGTCGGCGACACGGAACAGGTCCCAGTACGCGACCGGCCCATCGAACTCGCCCTCGCCGACCACCAACACGAAGTTGCCCTCGGCGATCACCCGGTGAACTGTCCCGTAGACGACGTTCTTGCCCTGCTCAGCCCACGCTGCAACGGCGGCGCCGAGCCCGTCAAGCCCGTCAGCGATCTCCGGGTGGTGTTGGTCGTACTGCTCGGTGGAGATGAAGTCGGTCACCACGGAGAAGTCGCCACCCTTGAGGACCTTCTCGGCGAACTCGAGGACCAAGGCGCGGTTGGCCTCAGTCCTGTCGAGGTCGCTGGCCTCTGCCGGGCCGTCGACCTGCGAGCGGCCCGAAACGGTCTTGGTGATCTGGGGGGTGAGCGCGTCCCAGTGCTCGGCGAGCTTGCCGTCTGCGACGCGAAACAGGTCGAAGGCGACCATCGGGTCCGGACCGAAGCCGTAGTAGACGCCGTGGACCGCGACCAGGTCGCCCTCGGTGATGACCCGGGCGACCTCGTGACGGACGTCGTCGGTGAGTGACCCGATCAGCCCACGCAGGCCTTCGGGGCCGTCGGGCGCGGCCGAGCTGTGCTGGCGGTAGTCGGCGGCGACCCACCGGTCGACGGCGGTGACGTCCTTGTCGCCGAAAAGCTCCTTGAGTGCGGTGAGGACGGTGGTCTTGTTGTCGCTCATGTTCGCCATTTCCTTCTGCTGGTGGCCCCGGTGGGCGGTTTGTGGTTTCTGACATCAACGTAGGTACGTATAGGGCCAGTCCTGCGGTAAGTTCGGGTCTTGTGATGGTCAATATCGGACAGCGTAAGCGTGATGCCATCCCGAGGGTTGACTTCAACGCGCGGGTCGGCACTCCGGCCGGCGTCGAGGTGATGTCACTGTCCGAGTTCCGGCGGCGTGGAGGCGGCGGGATCACGCCGCAGCGCCCCGATTTCCACCACCTCATCACCACGGTCAGCGGGACGCTGAAGCAGGAGGTCGACTTCACCACGTACGACGCGATCCCCGGTAGCTGGTTGTGGGTCCGTCCGGGGCAGGTCCAGAGGTGGGGGGATCTGAGCGAGGTCGAGGGGCATCTCGTGCTCTTCGAAAGTGACTTCCTCGATCCGGCCACGGTGGTCGCGGCGCGCTTGGAGACGCCGGGCAGCCCGGTGCAGTACGACGCCGTCGTCGACCACGGCGTCGATCTGGCGATCGAGCACCTCTGTCACGAGTTCGGTGCCGTCGGCAACAGTTCGCTCGACGTGCACATCGCCGTCCTGCGACACCTGCTGTCCGTGCTGGTGCTCCGGCTGGCCGACCAGCCGGCTGGGCTTCCCAGCACTACGGAAGACAGCGACACCTTCCGCCGATTCCGCGAGGCGGTGGAGCGTGACTTCACCAAGACCCGTGAGGTCGCTGACTACGCCAGAAACCTGGGCTACTCCCCGCGCACGCTCACGAGGGCAACCGCATCCGCGGTCGGCACCAGCGCCAAGGGGTTCATCGACGAACGAGTCATGCTGGAGGCAAAGCGCCGCCTGGCCCACAGCGACGAGACCGCCGTCCGCGTTGCCGCACACCTCGGCTTCAGCAGTGCCACCAACTTCAGCAAATACTTCCAGTCCCGAGCCGGACAGAGCCCGATCCAGTTCAGGAACGCAGCCCGACAGGTCCCAAGTCCGCAAGGTGAGCCCTGACGCTGCCGATGTGCGTCATGCGGATTCAGCTCCCTCTTCCGGCAAGGGCGTGGCGAAACGAGTCGACTCCGAAGTCCACCCGGTCGCCCAGGAGATCAGAGCCCGAAGACGCCCGGCCAGCGGTTTTCTCGAGGGCTTCGCGT
The DNA here is from genome assembly GCF_042957035.1 of Streptomyces sp. NPDC008137. Taxonomy (NCBI): domain Bacteria; kingdom Bacillati; phylum Actinomycetota; class Actinomycetes; order Kitasatosporales; family Streptomycetaceae; genus Streptomyces; species Streptomyces sp. NPDC008137. The sequence goes on from NZ_JBIBHN010000045.1 coordinate 33,188, forward strand.
GTGCGGATGCGGCGGTTGACCAGCACGCCGAGGTCCTTGCGCGGGGCGGCCAAGTCGCAGATCTGGGCCGCGGGCAGCTTCGGACAAGCGTTGAAGTCGAACTCCTCCACGACGGCCAGGCGCACGCCGATGGGATGCGCCGCGAACGGGGCGGGCACGGCGCCGGTGCTCCCCATCAGGCCGCCGACTGCGGACGTACATCACCGACCTGGCGGACTGCCTTCAGTCGTCGGCCCCTGCGGTGAGTTCCGTCCGCGTGTCCGGGCGAGGTCGCCGGGGCACACGGACGGACCGATGGGCGGCCCCCTGAGGGCCGTCCCGACCCATGTGCCGCAGCGGCCGTGATCCGGCGTGGTGAAAGCGAGATCCCATCCGCCCGGCGAGGAACCTACTGGAACGCAAAGGGGCGCTCTGTTTTCGTCGAACGCCCCTCAGATTCAGAACATCGTGTTGTCGTTGGCGGAAGTGGCAGGCACGTCCTGAAGCACGTCCCAGTGCTCGACGATCTTCCCGCCCTGTACCCGGAACAGATCCACGACGGCCTGCCCGCGCTCGCCGGGCGCGTTCACATAGTGACTGTGGACGGCGACCAGATCCCCCTCGGCGACAACGCGCTTGCGCGAGACGGTCAGCTCCGGGAACGCCCGGAAGTACGCCCCGAGCCCGTCCCGCGCACCGGCCACACCATCCGCGATGCCGGGATTGTGCTGGTGGTACCCGGCGCTCCAGTACGTGTCGAGCGCGGACAGATCCTTGTCGACGATGAGCCGGTCGAATGCCTTGGTAACGAGCTTCTTGTTGGAGGCGGTGAGCGAGCGCGGACCAGGTTGCCCGGTCTGCGGCCGGCTGATGGTGGAGAACATGTCGTTGCCGTTGACACTGCTGCCGGGGACGTCCTGCAGGGTGTCCCAATGCTCGGCGATCTTGCCGTCCTGGAACCGGAAAATGTCCATGACGGCCGAGCCTCGAGTTCCCGGCGTCAGTACGAGGTTGGAGTGCACCACGACGAGGTCGTTCTCGGAGATGACCCGCTTGACGTTGTACTTGGTGTCGGGGAACTGCTGATGCAACCCGGCAGCGAAGTTCTTCAACGCCTCGGGGCCATCGGACGCGAGGGGGTTGTGCTGGATGTAGTCGGCCCGCACGAACCTGTCCACAACCGCGGTGTCACCCCGCTCGAACGCCTCCTTGAGGACGTGTACGGCAACGGTCTTCTGGTAGTCGAGCCGGGCGCCGCCGTCGACGTGCCCGATGGCGTGACCCGCGCTGACGGGCGGCGAGGCGAAGGCGGGTACGGTCGCGGCGCCCAGCAGGGCGGACGTGGCGACCGTGGCGAGGAGGATGCGCCGGGTGGCCGTGGGCCGGCTGGACATGCGGGAAGTCACGATGTTCCCTCTCTTGGGACTTGGGCGCTGTGCTGGAAGATCGGACTGACTCAGTTCTTGGTGCCGAACATGTAGGCGTTGGCGACGTCGATGAGGGCTGCGCCCTGGTAGGCGGGGTAGCGCTCGGTGATGGCCTTCTTGTAGGCGTCGCCGTCGTCGCCCAGCAGCTCCCGGCCGGCGTTGACGTAGTCGGTGAGCTCGGCCCAGACGGTCGGGGTGGTCGGTTCGCCGTGGCCGGGCAGGATGGTGTCGTACTCGGTCTCGGCTGCGAAGCGGTCGATATTGGCCTGCCAGCCGTCGAAGTCCTTGTCCAGGAACCACAGGTGGGTGTGGTTGTAGACGACGTCCTGAGCGACCAGGACACCCTCCTCGGGCAGCTTGATCACGAGGGTGGTGTGGATCTCGCCGCCGGTGACCTTCTCGAACACGAACGGGATGCCGTCGATGACCTCGGTGCCCGGGGTGATCTCCACGGTCGGAGTCATATCGGCGAGCGGGATCGCGGCGCCGGTGGGCAGATCCGTCTTGGCACCCATGGCGACGATCTCCGCGGTGGTCTCCGGTAGCGCGTGCACAGGGACACCGAAGCGGGCCGCGCCCTGGTAGTGGTCCGGGTGCGCGTGGCTGACGACGAGGCGGTCGAGCGGCTTGCCCAGGCTCTTGGCGTAGGCGACGACCTCGTCGGCGTAGGCCAGGACGAACTGCGCGTCGATGGCGATGATCCGCGACGGCGTCTCGATCAGCTGGGTGGTGACGGCCAGGCCGTCCTCGGGCGCGCCGTAGCTGTGAATGCGGACCTGGCCCTTGTCGATGACTGTGAGGGTGCCGTGCATGGCTGTGCTCCTGTCGAAGTGCGGATGAGCGGTGATGAGGGGACGCGGGAAGGGGCGGATCGTTAATGGCCGACTCACGACCGACCATCGGCCGCAACGGACACCGCCGGCTTTCCATCCCCACGGGCCCGCGCCCCTGGAACAACTCCATACTGGGACGGAACCGGAGGTCCAGCGAGGTACGCTGCGGTCTCGTGATGGTCCACAGGCGACAAGCGCGGCAGAAGCCCGGTCGGCGGGAGACGGTCCTGCCGAAGGTGGCTTTCCAGCCTCCGGCCGGAACCCCGGCGGGCATGGAGGTCATGACCCTGGCCGACTTCCGCGACCGCACCCGTGACTGGCCCTGGCACATCGCCACCCCGCACCGGCAGGACTTCCACGCCCTGATGCTGGTCACCGCCGGCACCCTGCGCCACCGCGTCGACTTCACCGGGTACGTACTGCCGCCCGGTTCCTGGCTGTGGATCCGGCCCGGCCAGGTGCACCAGTGGCAGAACCCTGACCAGGCCGAGGCCATCCTGATCTTCTTCCAGGAGGACTTCGTCGCCCCCGACACCGCAGAACTGGCCGGACTCGGCACCGGCACCGCCCCGATGCCCTTGTACAGCCCCGACCCTTCGCAGGCCCCCGTCCTGACAGCTGCGGCAGAGCAACTGGCCGCGGAGTTCTCCCAGTGGGACCGCCATCCGCTGCCGGTGCACACCGCCCTGCTGCACCGCCTGCTCGACGTCGTACTCCTGCGCCTGGCCCACCTGCAGCAGCACGGCCAGGCTGCGGAATCCGCCCCCGAGCCCTTCCTGCGCTTTCGCGACGCTGTCGAACGAGGCTTCTCCCGCACCCATCGCATCGACGACTACGCCCGCGAACTCGGCTACTCCACCCGCACCCTGACCCGCGCCACCCAGACCGCGGCGGGCCTCAGCGCCAAGGACTACCTCGACCAGCGCCTCGCCTTGGAGGCCAAGCGACTCCTCGCCCACGGCACCGAACCCGCCTCCACCATCGCAGCCCACCTCGGCTTCACCAGCGCCACCCACTTCGGCAAGTTCTTCCAACGCCACACCGGCCACACCCCCCTGGCCTTCCGCGCCTCCCAACGTGCGTCGCCGCCTGCGTAGCCGCCCACGCCACCTGACTGCGTGAACGAGTTCGGCGAGGGCTGCTTCGGACGCTGGCCCGTTGGAGTCACGAGCAGCACATTCCATCCCTTGGGCCACAAGCCTGACTGGCTCAGCCTCCGAACACCTCCGGCGGCACGCCCAGTTCCTTGGGTCCGACAAGCCCGAACGAGGGGCCTCGGGTGAGCCAGAGCACCATGGGCAGGGCACGTTCGGGGTGTCGGCGGCTCATTTCGCGGGCGATGTCGGCGACGGGTACCCGCGGCTCGGCCACCTCCCGGTAGTCCTCCAGCCAGGCGCGGGTGTCGTCGAACACCTCTGTCCCGCCCACCGGGCCGTGGCCCGGGACCACGATCCGGTGTTCTCCCAGCGCCTGGACCTGATCCAGGGCGGTGAGCCATGACGCGGGGTTGTTGGTGTCCGCCATGTAGCAGTGCGAGTGGTGGTTGAGCAGGTCCCCGGCGATCACGGCTTGCGCGTCGGGCACGTGGAAGGCGGTCGCGTGGACCGTCTCGGCCACCGGGAGGTCCACGAAGACCACCGCGTGCCCCTCCAGGGAATAGCTGTCCCCGGTCAGCGGCTCGGGCACCGGCATCTCGTCCGGGATCTGGTCGCCGTAGGCTTCCTGCCAGTGCAGGCGCTTGGCCGGCCACTCCAGGATCCCGTCGATGACGCCCTGCCGGGCCAGGATCCGGGCGTCGGGGAAAGCGGAGGCGATCTCACCCATGCCGCCGTAGTGATCCGGGTGCGCGTGGGTGATGAAGGCCGCCTTGAGCTGCTTACCGCTGTCACGGACGCGCTCGGCGAGTTCGCGTGCCTCGTCGATGACGAACTGCACGTCGATCAGGATCGCGTCGTGCTCGCCGCTGATGAGGACGCAGTTCGGCGACAGAGCCGCTTCGGAACCCGCGAACACATCGAAACGAAGCCCGTTCCGCTGCTCCGAGAAGATGTTGGTGATCATGGGTCACTCCTCTCTGACCGACCCTTTTCGTGCCACTCGATGCGTGGCATCCTCTGAGCCGTGCGGTAACGCTAAGGAAACCTGGGAATCCATGACATGACTGGGAGCGCGCCGTTTTCGGCACCACAGCGCAGCTACGACGCCGGTGCGGACGCCGAGCGGCGTTTCACCACGCTCGGCCTAGACCATGACCCGTGGGACTACTGGAGCGAGGTGACCCGCACGGCGTTCGTCGCCATGCGTGCGGCCGCACTGCCCGACACGGCTCCCGTCCCAAGCAAGCACCGCTTCGCCGCATCCGCCGTCGCCCAGGTGACGGGCGGGCTGATGGTCAGCACCATGCGGGCGGATCCGCATGAGGCCGCTCGTACGCCTGACCTGGTCAGGAGGGCGGCAGGAGAGGACTTCTTCCTGACGCTGCTCACCGAGGGATCGGCCAGGCTCCGGCAAGGCGACCACGCCGCCGAGATGGGCCCCGGCGACTTCGCTCTCGTGGACAGCGCCCACCCCTACGTGTTCCGCTTCGATCGCCCGTTCCGCTCGGTGGTCCTGCAGATACCCCGCGCGATGCTCACCTCCCGCTCCGCCGTCGCCGAGCACGTCACCGCCGTACCGTTCCGGACCACGCGCGGCACGGGCGCCTTCGTCAGCCCCGTCCTGCGCGCCCTGGCCGAACAAGGTCATGACCTTGGCGAGGCGACCACCGCATCCTTCATGAGGAACCTTCTCGATCTCCTGGCCACCGCGTGTGACGCTCTCGGCTCGGGCGTCTCCGGGAAAGCGAGCGCGGCCGTTCACCGACGTGATCTTCGCCTGGCCAAAGCCCACCTCGCCGACCGGCTCCACGACCCCGGCCTGACGCTGCTGGCCGCCAGCCACGACCTGGGCTTTTCACTGCGTTATCTGCATGAGCTGTTCCGCGAGGCCGACACCACACCGCGCGCATGGCTCTACGCCCTGAGGCTCGACCGCGCCCGCGCGATGCTGTCGGGGGCCGGATACGACGCTCAGAGCATCAGCAGCATCGCGCTGCGCGTCGGGTTCAAGGATGCTTCCCACTTCTCCCGGGCGTTCAAGGCTCGCTTCGGGACCAGCCCCGCCACCTACCGCAGGACGCATCACACGTCGAAGGGCAATCGCGTCCGTTGACACGCCTGGCTGGGAGGTCTGAACGGTTGTCGGGAGCAGGCGCCCTCTCCGTCTGGAGGTGGCGCTGTGACGTACGCCTCGCGAGCGGTCTCCTCCAGCCCTTGGAATATGAGTTGGCCGGTCACCGGCTCCCGTCGGGACCCAGCGGCGGGCCGGCAGGCAGTTCGTGGAAGCCAAGGGAGTGGTCGAGCCGCAGGACGGCAGGGCCAAGGTGTCCTGCGCCGGCCATGGCGCAGGTGCGGGTAACCGGACCGTAGACGGCATAGAGGCAGCCGACTCCCGCCACGTCGGCCTTGGATCCGTGGGACGGCTGCGGCCGGTGTCCCAGCAGGAGCTGGGCACCGGCCGCTCAGGCCGTCACCCGGTGTCGCGCGTCCATGCACACCACGGCGGGGGCGCCGCCGATCCAGCCCGGGCGACGGCTCAACCCGCCTCGCGGATCCAGCCGTCCAGGGGAACGTCTACACAGAGGCGGACCAGGGGCTCGTGGCGGACGATGCGCCCACCGGCGCCGACGGACGTGGCGGCTGCCCCGATGAACCGGACGCGTGCCCCGGGGCGCACGGCGTGCGCCGTGAGGGACGGTGCGTCCGCTCGTCGCCCACTTCGCGTCCGGCGATGAGGAAGAAATGGCCGCGCGGGTCAGAAGTGGCCGGACGGGACCGGCTCAAATGTCTGTTCCGCCCAGATCGTCTTGCCCTGGGTGCTCTGGCGGGTGCCCCAGTGCTGGGTCAGCTGCGCGACGAGGAGCAGGCCGCGGCCGCCTTCGTCGTAGGTGCGGGCGCGGCGCAGGTGGGGAGCGGTGTTGCTGCCGTCGGAGACTTCGCAGATGAGGGTCTTGTCGTGGATCAGGCGGAGTTGGATGGGAGGTTGGCCGTGCCGGATGGCGTTGGTGACGAGTTCGCTGACGACCAGCTCGGTGACGAAGGCGGCGTCCTCCAGCCCCCAGGCCTCGATCTGTGCCACCGCGTCCTTACGGGTCTGGGCGACGACGGAGGGGTCGGCCGGTACCTCCCAGGTGGCGACCTGGGAGGTGTCGAGCGCGCGGGTGCGGGCGAGGAGGAGCGCGACGTCGTCGGCGGGTCGCTGGGACAGGAGATCGGCGAGCACCGTGTCGCACAGGGCGTCCAGGGAGGGCGTCGGCCGGGTGAGCAGGTGGCAGAGCCGGTGGAGGCCGTCGTCGATGTCGCGGTTCCGGGATTCGATCAGGCCGTCGGTGTAGAGGGCGAGCAGGCTGCCCTCGGGCAGGTCGATCTCGGCCGCCTCGAAGGGCAGGCCTCCCAGACCCAGCGGAGGGCCGACGGGGAGGTCGACGAGTTCGACGGTGCCGTCCGGGCTCACCACGACCGGCCGCGGATGTCCGGCCCGGGCGAGCGTGCAGCGCCGGGAGATCGGGTCGTAGACGGCGTACAGGCAGGTCGCGCCGACGTCGCCGCCGATTTCCGGGTTTCGGTCGGCCGGCTGGGCGCTCTCCTGTTCGGTGGACAGGCGGGCGACCAGGTCGTCGAGATGGGTGAGCAATTCGTCGGGGGGCAGGTCGATGTCGGCGAGGGTGCGGACAGCCGTACGCAGGCGGCCCATGGTCGCGGAGGCGCGGATGCCGTGGCCGACGACGTCGCCGACGACCAGTGCCACCCGCGCCCCGGACAGCGGGATCACGTCGAACCAGTCGCCGCCCACGCCGGCGTGCCCGCCGGCCGGGAGGTAGCGGGAAGCGACCTCCACCGCCGCCTGCTCGGGCAGTAGCTGCGGCAGCAGGCTGCGCTGCAGCATCACCGCCGTACCGCGTTCCCGGGTGTAGCGGAGGGCGTTGTCGATGCAGACGGCCGCCCTGGCCGTCAGTTCCTCGGCCAGCACCAGGTCGTCCTGTTGGAAGGCCTCGGGGTGGTGGTGGCGGACGAAGACGGCGACGCCCAGCGTGGTTCCGCGTGCCGTCAGGGGCACAGTCATCACCGAATGGGCGCCGAGTCCGCAGACGCGGGACATGTGGGCCGGGTCACGGGCGATCCACTCGGCGATCGCAGCGTCGGTCGTCCGGTGCACCGCGGGCCGCCCCGACCGCAGGCTCTCGACCGGTGCGGAGCCCTCCGGGTACTCGTCCACGTCACCCAGGCCCAGGACCGCCTCCGGGATGCCCGAGGTCACGGACTGGTGGGCGACGCGCCGCAGCACGAGATGGCCGGCCGCTGGCACGCCTCCCGGGGGCGGCTCGTGCAGGTCGTCCAGGGAGGTCAGCAGGTCGACGCTGACGAAGTCGGCGAGTTCCGGGACCGTCACGTCCGCCAGCTCCTGCGCCGTCCGCATCACATCGAGCGTGGTGCCGATGCACCGGCCGGCCTCGGCGATCAGCTGGAGCCGCTTGCGTGCCCAGTACTGCTCCGTGATGTCGCGCGCGGTGTGGCAGACGCCGCGCAATTCGCCCGCCCGGTCCCGCACCGGCGACAGAACGGTCGACCAGGCGTGCTCGCGCGTCTCACCGGGGGCGCGCAGAAAGTGCTCCCGGTACTGCGGCTCGCCGGTCTCCAGCACACGCACCAGGCCCTGTGCCAGCTGATCAGCGACCGGGCTGTCCCAGATCTCGTCGACGTGCAGTCCGCGCACGTCGTCCTCGGTGAGGCCCATGATCTGTTCCGTGCCCTCGTTGACCCGCCGCACCAGGAGACTAGTGTCGTACAGCGCCAGCGCACAGGAAGGGGACTGGGCGAAGCTCCAGCTCACGAGGGCGTCGTCGGAAGGCCGGGGCGGCTGCGGGGCCAGGGCGGACACCAGGAACCACTCGCGGGCGCCGGTCTCCGGTGTCCTGTGATGCGCGAGGACCTTGATCTCCAGCCGCCGGCCGTCACGGTGCCGGACGGCGAGCTTCCCATGCCATCTCGGCAGCTCCGCGAGGGATCGCAGGTCCTGCGCCGGGATCGGCTCAGCCAGCAGATCGGCCGCTGATCGCCCCACGGTCTGAGCAGCCGAGTATCCCAGCAACTGCTCGGCCCCGGTGTTCCACCCGGTCACGGTGGCGTACTCATCGACGGTGACACGCACCGTGAGCGCCTCGCCGTCCACCTCTGCGAGCGGCCGCGACGCCCGGTCAGCGGCGATGCGTTGGCCCATGATCGCTCATCTCGCTCTCACGGAGATCCACTGTCTGCGATCCGCGGTCCGCGTATACGGCGGGCAGCGGATCGTTGAACGTAAGCCATTATCCTCCTGTCCCGCGGCTCGGTGCGAGAGTGCCCCAACGGGACAACGCCGCGTAGCGGGGGGCCTGCGCTCGTCCCGTCCTGTCCGGCCCCTGCTGGGCCGCCAGGACCACTTGTACGGAATGCCGGACCCGCGACCCGACGCGTGTGGAGCTGGCCGTTGATGTCGACCGGGTTGCCGCTGGCGGGGAACCCGAGGGCGTCTCCGGTGTGAGTCGCGGTCATCCGCCAATGGAGGACCACCCAGCCGCCGGGCAGCTCCTGCTGGAAGAGGATCCGGTGCTGTGCGCCGGTGAACCCGTCGCGGACCGCGGCGATCGACGCCCGCATGCCGTCGATGCCCGAGGCGTCAGTAGCGGGGTTGTGGTCTGAACGAAACGTGAAAACAGGTGACACACATGTCTGCAACTCCCCCTCCTCTCAGGATCATTGTGGCGAAGCCCGGTCTGGACGGGCACGATCGCGGAGCCAAGGTGATCGCCCGGGCGCTGCGGGACGCGGGCATCGAGGTGATCTACACAGGCCTGCACCAATCCCCCGAACAGGTTGCTGGTTCGATCACCGGAACGGTACTCCGACGACTTGCTCGTCTCAGTTCCTCGCCACCCGCTGACTACGCGGAAAGTCCGCTGCCTGGGCGGCTTGCAGCCCTGGACGCAGAGGAACGGGTCTGTGGCCGGGAATGGCGTGCCGAAACCTGTGCGGTGGCCGGGGCCGCGCTGGTCCGGGTCAGCGCGAGGCGATGCGCCGGGGGTCGGGCAGCACGTGGCGGTGGCCGGCTCGTAGACGCCGTCGAGCGCGGTAAACAGTGCCACGGCGAAGGCCCCGGGGTCGGGGACGCCGATGGCGTGCTCGCCCACGTAGCTGGCCCGGCCGCGCCGGGGGTGAGGGACGCACTGCTCAGTGCACCCTGGATGGCGGCCTCGGCAGCAGCGGTGAAGGGACTGCCTCCGGCATCGCGGCCGACGGTGGCCAAGGCATCGCCGGCCTTTTCCGGCACGGCGGAGGGCGGGGCGCCCGTGGGTGTGGCGGCAGACCGCGCCACACGGCGCGCAGGCGCATCCCAGGGCCGTGCGGGTCAGCCCGTTCGGGTTCGGCGTGGATGAGACCGGCGGAGCCGCTCGGCGCGGTCGCTCGGTTTGTCCGGCTCTCCGCTGCGGCGGCTGCGCAAGACGGTCAACGGGCTGCACCGGCGTGAGGCCTGGCAGAACAGCCAGGACACGCACGACCGTGGCTACGTGCTGCCGGAACCGCAGGCGGCCGTGGTCCGCTCCCCCGGCATCCGCCTGGCCGAGTGCCTGATCGACGCCCTGCACGTCGCCGAGTCCAGGGGGACGCGCCTGTCGGTACCGGATGCCGACCCACGGACGGCGACCTCGGCCTGACGCTGGGCAGGTCGAACGGCCCTGACGGAATGACGATCCTCAGGATTCCTGTCTGTTTTTCGCTTGGGTGCTTACCATGCGACGTATGAGCACTGGGGCTCCTCGTGATCAAAAGCCGTACGCCACGGCGGCGGTCGAGCAGTGCGTCACCGACATCGACGAGGCGCGGTCCCTGGGCACGGATCTGTATCACGCGCATGATCTCGATGTCCTCGGCGACCAGACCCGCTTCGCTCTGCGACTCGCGGCGGTCCGTGTCGGGGCGCTCACCGTGGGGTGGCTGTCCTACGACACCGAGGTCCGGGTCGAAGCGGCCGCGCCGGAGTCCGCCTACCAGGTCAACGTGGCCTGCACCGGCAGCGTGCTGACCTGGTCGGGCGAGGACCGGATGGTGGCCTCGCCGCTGCGGGCGGCGGTGTACCGGGCGGACCGGGCGCACGCGTTGCAGGGATGGGACGGGCCGTGCCGGACCTTCGGGCTCAGGATCGAACGCGATTTCCTGGACCGGCAGTTGGAAGTCCTGCTGGGACACCGGGTGCGGTCGCCCATCGCCTTCGACCTGCCGCTCGACCTCAGTGGGGGCCGGGGCTATCACTGGTGGGCGCTCGTGCAGGCGCTCGCCGGGCAGGTGCACGACCCGGACTGCCCGCCACCGCACCCCACGCTGGCGGCGTCACTGGAGCACAGCATCGCCAGAGGTCTGCTGCTCGCGGCCGGTCATAACTACCGGGCGGAGCTGGAAGCGCCGGTGACGCCCGCCGGGCCCGTGGCGGTGCGCAAGGCGGTCGACTACATCGAGAGCCGGCCTGAACTGCCGTTGACGGTGGGCGACATCGCCGACGCTGCCGGGGTCGGCGTCCGCGTCCTGCAGGAAGGCTTCCGGGCTTCGCTCGGCACCACGCCCATGAGCTATCTGCGCGGTGTCAGGCTGGCCCGCGTACGGCACGAACTGCTGGAGGCCGGCGACGCGGCGGAGAGCGTAGCCGAGGTCGCCTTCCGCTGGGGCTTCACCCACCTGGGGCGGTTCGCGGCACGGTACGCGGAGCTCTACGGGGAGACTCCGTCCCAGACCTTGCGGGGCTGATCTGAAAGGACCGGGGCAAAGTCCGGCTCCGGGTTTCCTGCCGTGCGCCGCTCCGCGTTTTCCGCCTCGCTCTCTGGATTGCCGGGTTCCGCCCGCCGCGCGCACGATCGGCACCGAGTGGACGAACGGCGCACGGTTCAGTGAGGAGCCCCAGCCATGACCAGCACAGCCACACCCACACCTGCATCCCGAATTCTTCCGCCCGGCCTGGACGAGAAGCAGTTCGCCGAGGCGGTCGTCCGCTTCCGGGAGGTGGTGGGCGAGGAGCATGTGATCAGCGAACCCGCCGGCCTCGACGCGTTCCATGACCCCTACCCGGTCGGCGAGGAGCCGGCCGGCGGGGCCTCGGCGGTGGTCTGTCCCGCCGACACAGCGCAGGTCCAGGCCGTCGTCCGGGTCGCCAACGAGTACGACATCCCGCTCTCCCCGATCTCCACCGGCAAGAACAACGGGTACGGCGGCGCCGCCCCCCGCCTGACCGGCTCCGTCGTGGTCAACACCGGCGCCCGTATGCGGCGCATCCTGGAGGTCAACGAGCGGTTCGGCTACGCCCTGCTGGAGCCCGGCGTCACCTACTTCCAGCTGTACGAGCACCTCCAAACCACCGGCAGCCGGCTGATGCTGGACTGCCCCGACCTCGGCTGGGGCAGCGTCGTCGGCAACACCCTGGACCGGGGGGTGGGCTACACCCCGTACGGTGACCACTTCATGTGGCAGACCGGCCTGGAGGTCGTCCTCCCGGAGGGCGACGTCCTGCGCACCGGCATGGGCGCGGTGCCCGGCAGCAATTCCTGGCAGCTGTTCCCGTACGGGTTCGGGCCCTACCTGGACGGCATGTTCACCCAGTCCAACCTGGGCATCGTCACCAGGATGGGCATCGCGCTGATGCAGCGTCCGCCAGCTGCGATGTCTTATCTCATCACCTTCGAGCACGAGGACGACCTCGCGCGGATCGTCGACATCATGCTGCCACTGCGCATCAACATGGCCCCGCTTCAGAACGTCCCCGTGCTGCGCAACATCGTCCTCGACGCAGGCGTCGTCTCGCACCGCACCGAGTGGTACGACGGCGACGGCCCGCTGCCCGCCGAGGCCATCGAGCGGATGAAGCGCGAGCTGAACCTCGGCTACTGGAACTTCTACGGCACCCTCTACGGCCCACCGCCGGTGATCGACACGTACTACGGGATGATCAAGGACGCCTTCGGGCAGATCCCGGGCGCCAGGTTCCACACTCACAAGGAGCGCCCCGAAGCCGGCGACCGCGGCGCACACGCCCTCCATGACCGCCACAAGATCAACAACGGCGTCCCGAGCCTTGACGAGCTCAAACTGCTGGACTGGATCCCCAACGGCGGGCACCTCGCCTTCTCCCCGGTCTCCGCTCCCGACGGCGAGGACGCGCTCAAGCAGTTCAGGATGGTTCGCCGGCGCACCGACGAGTGGGGCACCGACTACGCGGCGCAGTTCATCATCGGCCTGCGGGAGATGCACCACATCGGCCTCTTCCTCTACGACACCCACGACCCGAAAGCCCGTCAGGAGACCCTCGACCTGACCAGGCTCCTGATCCGTGAGGCCGCCGCCGAGGGCTACGGCGAGTACCGCACCCACAACGCCCTGATGGACGACGTCATGGCCACCTACAACTGGGGCGACGGCGCCCTGCTGAAGTTCCACGAGCGCGTCAAGGACGCCCTCGACCCGCGCGGCGTCATCGCCCCCGGCAAGTCCGGCATCTGGCCCAAACGCTTCCGCGGGCAGAGCCACTGAACCGGTGCGGCGGACGGGTGCGCGCGGGGTGGCCGCGGGGGTGGCGCACGCCCGCCCGGGGCGGCGTGGCCACGGCCTCTACCGTGCGGTCGCCCCGTGCGGACAGGGGCCGGCCGGGCTGGCTTTATCAGTGAGACCTGACACCGGTTGTCGACTCCTTGAGACTGCTGGCCCGCGGCATCCACCACCTGACCGAGGAGATCAACGACCTCAACAAGCGGATAACAGAAGCGATCCATGCGAGAACTCCGGGCCTGCTCGACGTGCACGGCGTCGGCCGGACACCGCGGCGGCCCTGCGTATCTCGGCCGGTGACAACCCCGAACGCCTCGGCAGCGAGGCATCCTTCGCCGCCCTGTGTGGCACCAGCCCGGTCGAGGCATCCTCCGGCAAGACCCAGCGCCGTAGGCTCAACCGCGGCGGCGACCGCCAGGCCAACGCCGCTCTCTACCGGATCGTCCTCAGCCGCCTGTGCTGGGCGGGCCCTTCCCATGACTACCTGCGGCGACGGCTCGCGGAGGGCAAGACCAAACGCGAGATCATCCACTGCCTGAAACGATACGTCGCACGAGAGACCTACCGGCACATCGTCCCCGCAAACACCACGGCACAGCCCACGAAACCAGCCCAAGACTCTGCTTGACATCCATAGGGGCATCAACGCCGTCAGCGAGGCGTTCAACAGCGTCCTGAAAGTCGAGTACGCCCATCGGCACGCTTTCGCGACCCGTGCGGAGGATCGGATTCGGATCGCGACCTGGATCACCGACTTCTACAACGCCCGACGACTACACAGCGTGTGTGGCTTCAAGAGCCCGATCGACTACGAACACGACTACCAGGATTGGCATTCGCGTACCCAGTCGGCCGATGGGATCTGCGCACCTGTGCCCAATTCCGAGGCGACGGCCTTGGGTCATCCGTCAGTTCACTCGCTTCCCTGGGCGGATCAGTGGCCAGTCATCCGGCTTTCTGTCCTGTCAGGATTTCGTCTTGCACGTGCCGGAAATCGACTTGGTACTCTCGAGACGAGGTGACGCTGCCCAGCCAACCCAGGGCGAACGCCGCGGGAACGGAAATCAGACCCGGGGTCTGGTACGGGTACCAGTTGAAACTCGCTTGCGGCCACAGCGCGAACGCGGTTCCCGAGACGATGGGCGAGAAGAGCGTGAGGACGGTGCAGAGCAGTAGTCCCCCGTAGACGGACCACAGGAGTCCTCGACGGTTGAAGCGACTCCAGAAGAAGGAGTAGATCAACGTAGGGAAGACGCACGAAGCCGCGACACTGATCGAGAAAACGGCCATGAATTCCATGGGAGACCGGTGGATGACAGCGGCCAGCGACAGGCTCACCGCACACATGCTGACGGCGGCCACGCGCAGTGCCCGCACCTCTCCGGTTTCCGTGCGGGGGCGCTTGCCACGCGCGAACACATCGTGGCTGAGGGCGACGGCAGCAGCGAAGGTCACGCTGGTCATGGTCGTGATCACAGTGAGGAACACGACGCATGCCAAGACGGTGATGAGGACGATGCGTCCCGTCGAACCGTCATGGAGCACCTCCGAGGCCAGCTGGATCGGCGACGACTCCCCAGCGGCATCGACCGCCCCGATACCGGACGCGCCCACCACGGCTGCTGCCGCAAAGCCGGTGGTGATCAGCAGGACAACGAATGCGCCGACCAGTCCAATGGCGATGCTCACGGATCGCCGTGCCGCGCGGCCGGTTCGGGACGCGCTGACCCGAAGAATCTGGTAAGGCATCACTGCCATGCCGAGGATGAGGACGATGTGATTGCCGAACGTGTTGAGTGAGCCGAGACTCACCGTGTAAGGCCAGAACCCCGGCTTCAGATATTTGTCCGGCGCCATGCTGTTGTCCACCGCGGCCGAGAGCAGAGATCCAGGGTCCCAGTCGAATTTCCTGACGGCCAGCAATGTGATCACCGCGAGCGCCGCCAAAGTCAGCGGCACCTTGGCGACGTGCATGAAACTGACGCCTCTCAAGCCCGCTACGGCGGCGAAGCAGGCGACCAGACAGCCCATCAGGACCGTGCACACCACCTGCGCCCCGTCGGTCGTCATGCCGATCAGGAGGGCCGTACTGGTGCCGGCGACACGCAGGTTGATCACGATGAGGGGGAGCGAGATGGCCAGCGTCACCGCGGTCGCCGCGATGCGGGGCCCCGTTCCCGGGGCCCGCAATGCGAAGAGGTCACCGAGGGTGTAGCGACCACTGGTACGTATCTTCTGCGCGAGGAGCAGCATTACACCGAGCATGATCAGGAAGTCGATGGCGTACGTGAACCCGTCGTAACCGAACAGAGCTACACCGCCGGAGAACCCCAAAAGGGTGACGACCGAGATCTGTTCGCCGGCCATGGCGAATCCGTTGATGACCGGGGAGAGGGACCGGTTGGCGACATAAAGCCTCTCCGGATTCTCCGCCTCCGCTGTGGCGAGACTGAAGAGCCACAGCAGTGCCATTCCGATGAAGATGAGAAAGGCCATGATCACGGGGCGTCTCGCGTCCGAACCGATGGGGTCGAGCACGCCCGAGGCCAGGATGTCCATAGTCACCGCGTCACCACCGGGAACCGTTGACAGAGGGAACACCGGATACATCGGTGGGGGGTGCGTCGGAGGGCAGAGCCTGTTCGAGGGGATCGACCGACCGGGTACTGCGCATCTCGTACAACCAGGCAGTGGCGATGAACAGGGCGCATTGCAGAACGCCCCACACCAGTCCCAGGGTGAGCTCGCCGTACACCTGCACTCCGGGGACGTCGGTGAAGCAGGACAGCGTGATGCCGACGGCGAAGGGAATCCCGTTGACGACAAGGAAGTCGCGCTGCGCGCGATGCGCGGTCTCGCGGAGTCTGTCCACGTGTTGTGAGCGTCCGGCATTGTGCGTTTGGTGCGGCGCCGGCGGGCCGCCAGGGGGATTCGGGGGGAAATGCGAATGCACGGAATCTCCAGGCATTGAGGGTGGGTGACGGCGCAGCGCGCAGCGTCCGATGGCGGGCAGGAGGATCCGGCCGGCCACGGGATGACGGTGGTGAGTGAGGGCCAACGGGTGTGGCGCCAAGGGGGAGCACGGCACGCAGCACATGGGGGCTGCTCGCATCTGTTGCCACTCGATGCACAGGGTGCTGTGTCGGGGGCCTGGCGGATCAACGCGGACGAGGAGCTGGGCACGGATTGTGAGGTTCCAGCCGGACCTCGCGAAAGCGTGCGCGTACCTACAAGCCGCTGTTGCCGTGATGCGCCATGCTGCGATCAAGAGAATCACGGACTCTGTGATGGCCTGTCAACAGCCTGTGGGACGTGTGCGACATGTCACTGCGTGCCAGCGAGACTTCGGAACTCGCAAGCTGCTCACCGATTCCCAACCTCCCCAGCGGGTTTGACCGCCAGCTGGTCGAACGAGATCTGCCCGCCCGGCGGGTGCTCATGGCGCTGGCAATTCCTTTGTGCCTCGGGGTACTTCGACGGCCCGCTCAGTGACCCATGTCGCAGAGACGTCCCAACGGTGGGGACGGCAGGGATCGCACCGCCTCGCGCCGGATGTGGGCTGATCGCCAGGCCGGGTGGGCCGAACTGTCGCTTCTGGGGCGTGAGTAGGGCCAACGAGGGCAGTGAGCGCGCCTCGATGCGGCATCGGCTCAGCTGTGCAGGGACGCCGCGGGTCGCACGACGTACTGGCGCAGGTACAGGTCGCGGTAGGTGACGGGGCCTCGGGGGCCGGGGACGCGGTCGATGTTGATGCCGGTTTCCGGCAGGCGCAGGAGCTTGAAGCCGTCGAGGAGGCGTGTGGTGGAGTTCCAGAAGACGCCTGATCCACCGTAGGCGTCCATGAACTGGGCTGCGGTGTCCGGGTCGTGGGTGGCGATGGCGGCGGCCAGTTGGGAGGTCTCCTCGTTGGCGATCCGTGCGGCGTGGAGCGGGCCGTCCGCCTCGTCAATCGTCACCGTCGCCGCGTGCTCGGAGTCCAGGGACCATTCGTAGCCGCGCGCGTGGGGGTGCGGTGGCAGCGACGCAGCGATGCCCAGGTCTTCGAGAGTCTTCAGGATGCCCGGCAGCAGCTTGTCGCGGACGGCCCAGTCGATGAGGAGCAGATTGAGCCGGTTGCAGACGCCCAGCCGGTCCAGGCTGCTGGTGATCAGTTCGTGCACCAGCTGCTCGTCGGCGTCCGGGGCCACATAGAGCACTCCGCCGCCGTCCGCGTGGGCCAGCGTGCGCACACCGTGGCGGGCGGCCTCTCGGCCGAGTTCCCGGGTGCTGTCGCCGCTGCCGCGCAGGATGACCAGGGGGACGGTCTCGGGCAGCGACACCAGCGCGTATGCCGCCGCTCGGTCCTCGTTCGGCACCAGCTGGATGGCGTCCGGGTTCAGTCCGGCGTCGTTGAGAGCGGGCGTGATCACGTGGGTGACCAGGGCCTGGGAGGAGCGCAGGGCCGCCGAACCGGTGCGCAGCACACCGCCGTTGCGGGACTTGAGGAACTGGGAGGCGACGTCGAGTGTCACGTTCGGACGCGCCTCGTAGTTTGCGCCGATGACCCCTACCGGGCGGCGGCGCTCCAGCAGGACCAGGCCGTCGGGACGCTCCTCCAGGACGGTGTCCCGCGGCTCGTGCGGCACGTCCGCGAGCGTGCGCAACGCTGCGGCCATGTCCTCCAGCCGTGGGCCGGTCAGCCGCAGGCGGTCCTGCAGTGCCGCCGACATCCCGCTTGCGGCGGCCGATCTCAGGTCGTCCTGATTCGCCGCTGTCAGCAGGTCGCGTGACGTGTGCAGCCGCTCCGCCATGGCCCGCAGCGCGGTGTCGATCTCCACGTCCGACGCCCGGGCCAGGTCCGCCGAGCCCTGCGTCGCCCGGGCTGCGCAAGCCTGGACCGCCTCCTGGACGGAGTGGGGCACGCTCATCTCGTTCCTGCTCACATGGGTCCCTTCATGGTCCAGGCGCACTACGCGTCGGGTGACAGGAGGATCGTTCAACAATCTCCGGGCGGTGTCACCGTAAACCGCCCGGTTTCCGCTGGGCAAGGGAAAGAGTGCCGTTCTTGTCCCGTGCCGGGTGCTCAAAAAGTGACCACCGGCTTGAGCGTGACCCCGCTTTCGCTGTCCTCGAAGGCCTGGTTGATGTCCTCGAAGTCGTAGTGCTTGATGAGTCTGTCGAACGGGAACCTGCCGGCCTCGTAGAGAGCGATCAGCTGCGGAATCAGCACCCGAGGCACGGCGTCGCCCTCAAGGACGAAGGTCACGCTGGCGCCAGTGAGCATCGAGCTGCCGATGTCGACGGGCGACTCGGTACCGGGCTTGGCCAGGCCCACGATCGCGGCGTGGCCGAGCAGGCCCATCGAGTCGATCATCTGGCGGAAGACGACCTTGTTGCCGGTTGCGTCCAGCGCGTAGTCCACGCCGCCTCCGGTGATCTCCTTGATGCAGGCGACCGGGTCCTCGTTCCTGCTGTTGATCGTGTGAGTGGCGCCGACGCTCTTGGCGAACTCGAGGCGGCTGTCGACGATGTCGACCGCGATCACGGTCGTGGCGCCTGCGGCCACTGCCGCGAGCAGGCCGGAGAGGCCGACCGCGCCCGTACCGAAGTGCACGAAGCTCGAACCGGGTTTCGGCTTGAGTACGTTGAGCACGGCGCCCGCGCCGGTCAGGACGCCACAGCCGAGCGGGCCGAGGATTTCGAGCGGGGCGGTCTCGGACACCTTCACGACGCTGCGCTCGGCGACGTTCGTCACGCCGGCGAAGGAGGACTGTCCGAAGAAGTGGGAGGAGACGGCGGAGCCGTCCTCGGCGCGGAAGGCCGTGCTGCGGTCCGGGCGAGCGCCACCGAAGTTGCGCATGGCGAAGTCGGTGCAGTAGGCGGGGTGGCCGGCGTTGCAGCTGGCGCAGGCACCGCAGCTGGCGAAGCTGAGCACGACCCGGTCGCCGGGCGTGATGCCGGTGACCGCGGAGCCGACCTTCTCCACGATGCCCGCGCCCTCGTGGCCGAGCACCGCCGGAAGCGGCGTGGGGTACCACTGGTCGCGCACGATCGCGTCGGTGTGACAGACACCGGTGGCGACCAGGCGAACCTGCACCTCGTCAGGGCGGGGCTCGTCGATCTCGACGTTCTCGATGACGAGCGGCTGTTCCTTGGCGGTCGCGATGGCGGCCTTCACCTTCATGGCGGTCTCCTTCTGTGCATGATTCCCATACAGATCGACTCGGTGACGGGCACGGCGAGCCATGGGCAGGGGGGTGGGTGGGCACCGTGTTCGCACGGCCCGGTGCCGTCGCGAAGCTCGGACGTGTCAGTGGCCGGGCCCACTCGAGCGCATCTGCCACTGGGTCATCGCGCCGAAGGCCAGCACGTTGGCCCGTCGGGTGGTGAAGCGCGAGGTCAGGGTCATCACCCAGTTGAAGGTGCCGGAGACGACGCTGGGCGGCGGGTTGCGCCGGTCCAGCGTGCGCAGTGCGGTGGTGACCACCTGACCCGGGGTCTGCAGCCGGACACCGCGGGCCATGTTGTCGGAGCCGGCCGTGTCGAAGAACTCGGTGCGGGTCGGGCCCGGGGAGAGGGCGAGCACGCGCAGGCCGGTGCCTCGCGATTCCTGCCACAGCGCCTCGGTGAAGTTCAGCACGAAGGCCTTGGTCGCCCCGTAGACGGCGGCGCTCGGCCACGGCTGGTACCCGAGGGAGCTGGCGATGTTGACCAGGACACCGGTCAGCTGGCCGATGAACGCCCTGGTGACGTCGACCAGGCTGGCCACGTTCAGGCCGATCTG
>NZ_JBIBHN010000046.1:0-44777 GCF_042957035.1 Streptomyces sp. NPDC008137
GGTGCTGGACCGGTACCTGCACCACCTGCGGCCGCCCCCTGCCCCGCCCTCGGAGCAGCCGCAGACAGCCCACAACCTAACGAAGCACTACTAGGAACGGCCGGCCGATTCCAGGCCGGTGTCCGCGCCGTCCGGCTCGGCCGGCTCGACGACCGACGTCTGCCGCGGGGCGGCGGCCGCGCTACGACCCCATGCCGTGCCCGCGAGCACGAGGAGCGCGCCCAGCAGCCCCAGCCATCCCGGCCGATCCCCGGCGAGTGCGATTCCGAAAACGGCGGCCCACACCGGCTCGGTGCCGAGGAGCAGGCTGACCCGGGAGGGCGACGTCCGGCGTACGGCCCACATCTGCACGAAGAACGCGAACAGGGTGCAGAACGCCGACAGGTAGAGCAGCCCGAGCCAGTCCCCCGCGCCGAAGTCCGCCGCGGCCGCCCACGGGGTGCTGCCGGTACCGGGGGCCGCGAACAACAGCGCGAACACCATGACCGCGCTGCCCAGTTGAGCCGTGGTCATCGACAGCGCGTCCGCACCCTGCACCGACCGCATGCGCGACATCGCCAGGACGTGCACGGTGCGGGCCACGGCCGCGCCCAGCATCAGCAGATCACCGAGGGACGGTGCGCTGAACCCGGCGCCCTGGGTGAGCAGCAGGACACCCAGCACCGAGAGCCCCGCGGCCGCGGCGAACGACCGGGAGGGCCGGGTGCCGGTGAGCCGGCTCTCCGCGAGCGGCGTGAAGATCATGGTGAGGCTGATGATGAGCCCGGCGTTGGTCGCGGAGGTGTGCACGACGCCGTACGTCTCCAGGAGGAAGATCCCCGACAGGATCAGCCCGAGAACGCCGGCGCCCCGCATCTGCGTTCCGTCGAGCGCCCGCAGCTTGCGCCACCCGGTGACGACCAGGACCGGCAGCACCACCCCGAATCGCAGGAGGAGCACGGCCAGGACGGTCTGGGTCGTGGTGATGTCCTTGGCGGCGAGATAGCTGGAGCCCCACACCACCGCGACCAGCAGGACGGGCAGATCGGTCAGCCAGGCGCGGCGGGCCGCGTTGACGGTCATGGGGGACTCCTAGGGCGGCGGACGATGAGGCGTGGGGTGGGAGCGGCGGCTCAGCGCGCGGTGCAGGCGATCACCAGGACGTCGCGGTGAGCGGCGAGTTCAGGGTCCACCGGCCGCACCGGGGTCACCGAGTGCGGCGTGCGGCGGTCGTGGCCCGGCAGGTCACAGGGCTGGGACAGGGTATCCGTGAGCAGGTGTTCGCCCTCGCCGGTGTGGTGCCTCAGCCGACGGAGCTGGTCGAGCGGCCGGTGTTCGGATCCGCCGCGGGGGACGACCGGCGCGCGGCGGCGGTGGTCGCCCGAGGGCCGGACAGCAGATACGTCAGCGCGAAGCCCGCCCCGACCACCACCGCTCCCCCGGCCGCGTCCAGCACCCAGTGGTTGGCCGTCACGACGATCGCGGTGCCGGTGAGCAGTGGGTGCAGCAGGCCGAGGGCCTTCATCCACCACCGGGGTGCCAGCACGGCGATCACGACGCCGCACCACAGCGACCAGCCGAAGTGCAGGGACGGCATGGCCGCGTACTGGTTGGTGACGTCCGTGAGGGTGCCGTAGTCGGGGCGGGAGAAGTCCTGGACGCCGTGGACGGTGTCGATGAAGCCGAGCGTCGGCATCAGGCGCGGCGGGGCGAGCGGGTAGAGCCAGAAGCCGGCCAGGGCTAGCACGGTGGCGAAGCCGAGGGCGGAGCGGGCCCAGCGGTACTCGGCGGGGCGGCGCCAGTACAGGACGGCGAGGACGGCCAGCGGGACGAAGAAGTGGAACGACTCGTAGTAGAAGTCGAAGAAGGCCCGCAGCCAGTCGGTCCGCACCACGGCGTGGTTGGCCCAGTGCTCGATGTCGAGGCGCAGGGCGCGCTCCAGGCCGAGGATCTGCCAGGCGTGCTCCTCGGCCTCGGCCCGGCCTGCCGAGACGCTGCCGCCGGTGGCGGCGAGCCGGACCTGGGAGTAGGCGGCGTAGGCGACCCGGAGGAGGAGAAGCTCCAGGAGGAGGTTCGGCCGGGTGAGGGCCCGGCGCAGGAAGGGCAGCAGCGGCACGTGCCGGAAGCGGGCCGGGGCGTCGGGCGCGTACTCGGCCGGGATCGGGGACCGGTAGTACGGCGAGGCGCGGGACAGGAACGGGACGGCCACGGCGGCGGCCAGAGCGGCGAGCAGGACGAGTTCGGCGCGCAGCGGGTCCAGCACCGCCATGTCGGGGAGCAGCAGCCTGGTCGGCAGGGTCATGACCAGGATGACGGCGACCGGCCACACGTACCGGTCACGGGCGCGTCTGCCGACGCGGCCGACGACCGCGAGCAGCACCCACAGCAGCTGGTGCTGCCAGGCCGTGGGGGCGACGACGATGGCGGCGCAGCCGGTGACCGCGACGGCGAGGAGGAGCTGACCGTCGGCGACGTAGCGCACGGCGCGGCGCAGGGCGAGTACGGCGACGGCCGCGCCGAGGGCCAGGAAGAGCGCGACCTCCAGGGGGCCGTGCAGGCCGAGCCGCAGCAGGGCGCCGTGCAGGGACTGGTTGCCGAGGTCGTCGGCCCGGCCGCCGAGGCCGGCGCCGGCCAGGTGGTGGACCCAGTAGACGGAGGAGTCGTGCGGCATCGCCGCCCAGGCGAGCGCGGTGCAGGCGGCGAAGGTGACGCCGCCGGAGAGCGCGGCGCGTCCGCGGCCGGTGCACCACAGCAGGGGTGCGAAGAGCAGCAGGGTGGGCTGGAGCGCCGCCGCGACCCCGATGAGCAGCCCGCTGGTCCGCTGGCCGTGGGCGACGAAGCAGCCCAGCAGGACGAGCAGGACCGGGATGATGCTGGTCTGGCCGAGCCACAGGGTGTTGCGGACCGGCAGGGACAGCATGAGCAGGCCGATGGCGACGGGGGCGGCCAGCAGCGCCGTGCGACGGCCGACGGGCTGGGGCAGGGCGCGGGCGGCGATCAGGCCGAGGGCGGCGACCAGCAGCAGCGTGCCGAAGGTCCAGCCCCAGCCGAGGGCCTGTTCGGCCGAACGGGTGAGGGGCTTGAGGACGAGCCCGTTGAAGGGGGTGCCGGTGAAGCGGGTCGAGTCGTAGAGGGAGCCGTTCACGTGCAGGACGCCGTTCGGCCCGACCCAGGTCTCCAGGGCCGTCAGCCGCTCCCCGCGCGGGGAGCCGAGGACGACGGCCACCTGCCGTGCGGCGAGGACGGCGACGATCAGCCACAGTCCGGGGCAGGCCAGGCGCAGGCGTGCGTGAGGTCTGCCGACGGCGGTCGCTCCGAAGGCTTCCGTCGGTCGTCCGCCGCGCTCCGCATTCGTCACGCCTGGTCGGCCTTCTACGGTGTATGACCCTGTATGACTCTTACGCCCCCTTCATCCGGTTGATGATAGTGCGCGGGTCGCGCGGCCGCCTCCTCTGGACGCGAGAAGGATCACATCAAGATCACGTGGGAACCGTTCGCGAACGGGAAGGCGTGCCTGCACAGCCGGTGTTTAGATGCACCCTGCAACGAAAGGCATACCGCCCGTGAGCGGGCACTCTCCGCCTATCGTCGCCTTTTCGGCCCGTTCGACAGCGCCGCCGCGCGGACCGCGTTCCTGTCCCCGATGAAAGGTAGGCGAGCGAGTCTTGTGACTGCCTCAGTCATTGCTCCCACGTCCGCGCTCAAGAGCCGCACGGCGAAGGCCCAGGACCCCACCGTCACCGACCCCGCGCTCGTCAAGCGCGCCGTGAAGGCGGCCGCGCTGGGCAACGCGATGGAATGGTTCGACTTCGGTGTCTACAGCTACATCGCGGTCACCCTGGGCAAGGTCTTCTTCCCGTCGGGGAACCCCACCGCGCAGTTGCTCTCCACGTTCGGCGCCTTCGCCGCGGCCTTCCTGGTCCGCCCCCTCGGCGGCATGGTCTTCGGCCCGCTCGGCGACCGCGTCGGCCGCCAGAAGGTCCTCGCGCTCACCATGATCATGATGGCCGCGGGCACCTTCGCGATCGGTCTGATCCCGTCGTACGCGACGATCGGTGTCGGCGCGCCGATCCTGCTCCTCGTGGCCCGCCTCGTGCAGGGCTTCTCCACCGGCGGCGAGTACGCGGGCGCCTCCACCTTCATCGCCGAGTACGCCCCCGACAAGCGGCGCGGCTTCCTCGGCAGCTGGCTGGAGTTCGGCACCCTCGCCGGCTACATCGGCGGCGCGGGCCTGGTCACCCTGATGACCGCCCTGCTCTCCGCCGACGACCTGACCTCCTGGGGCTGGCGCCTCCCGTTCCTGATCGCGGGCCCGATGGGCATCATCGGTCTCTACCTGCGGATGCGCCTGGAGGAGACCCCGGCGTTCGCGGCCGAGGCCGAAAAGGCCGAGCACAACCGGCCCAAGGTGCCGCTGCGCGAGATGATCACCGGCCAGTGGCGCGCGCTGCTGCTCTGCGTCGGCCTGGTGCTGGTCTTCAACGTCACCGACTACATGCTGCTGTCGTACATGCCGACCTACCTGACCGGTCAGCTCCACTACGACGAGACGCACGGCCTGCTCGTCGTCCTCGCTGTGATGGCGCTGATGATGGTCGCCCAGCCGTTCATGGGCGCGTTGACCGACCGCGTCGGCCGCCGCCCGGTGATCGCCGCCGGCTGCGCGGGCTTCCTGCTGCTGTCCGTCCCGGCCCTGCTGCTGATCCGCGAGGGCAGCCTGCTCGCCGTCGGACTCGGTATGGGCGCGCTGGGCATGCTGCTGGTGTGCTTCACGGCGGCGATGCCCTCGGCGCTCCCGGCGCTCTTCCCGACCCGGGTCCGCTACGGCTCGCTGTCGATCGGCTTCAACGTGTCCGTGTCGCTGTTCGGCGGTACGACCCCGCTGGTGGTGACAGCCCTGATCGGCGCGACCGGGGACATGATGATGCCCGCGTACTACATGATGGCCGCGGCCGTGATCGGCGGTTTCGCGGTGTGGCGCATGGCGGAGTCCGCCGGGCGTCCGCTGCCGGGCTCGGCACCGTCCGTGACCGAATAAGACACGCCGGGTGAAATCCCCCTGGCAGCGGCCCGCCGCACCAACTATCTTCGACCACGCCAGTAGTTAGGGAAGCTAACTATGCGTACGAAAGGTAGTGGCGCATGAGCGAGTCGCACGTCTGGGACGAGGTCGACGCCTACTTCACCACCCACCTCGCGCCGGACGACGAAGACCTGGCGGCGGCGCTGCGCGACAGCGACGCCGCCGGGCTTCCGCACATCAACGTCGCCGGGAACCAGGGCAAGCTCCTCCAGCTCCTCGCCCAGATCCAGGGCGCCCGCCACATCCTGGAGATCGGCACGCTCGGCGGCTACAGCACCATCTGGCTGGGCCGCGCCCTGCCCGCCGACGGGCGGCTGGTCTCCCTCGAGTACGACCCCGTGCACGCCGAGGTCGCCGTCCGCAACATCGCCCGCGCGGGCCTCGACAAGCTGGTCGAGGTGCGGGTCGGCCCGGCCCTGGAGTCGCTGCCCAAGCTGGCCGACGAGAACCCGCCCCCGTTCGACCTGGTCTTCATCGACGCCGACAAGGCCAACAACCCGCACTACGTCGAGTGGGCCGTGAAGCTCACCAGCACGGGCAGCCTCATCGTCCTCGACAACGTCGTCCGCGGCGGCCGGGTGACCGACGCCGGGAGCACGGCGGCGGACGTGGTGGGCACCCGCGCCGCGATCGAGCTGATCGGCAGCCATCCGAGGCTGAGCGGGACGGCGATCCAGACGGTCGGCACGAAGGGGTACGACGGGTTCGCGCTGGCGCGGGTGCTGGCCTGAGCCGGATGAGATCGGCGGTCGCTGTCAGACCTCGTGGTAGAAGCCCACGTTGACGCTGCGCGGGGCGGTGCGGTCCTGGATGATGATCTCGCCGCTGCCGCCCCGGGGAAGCGGGACGGTGCCCCCGTAGGCGAGGGGCTGGGCGTACTCCCCGACCGTCAGCCGGACTTCGGAGGACGGGTCGGGCTGGGAGCCGCGCAGCCAGGTCAGCTGCCAGGTCCCGTCGGGGCCGCACAGGAACTCCAGATGGACACGGGAGACGAACAGCCAGTCGTCCGGCGTCGAGAGCCGGCACACCGACTTGTCGCGGCCCACCCGCAGCACGGCACCCGGCTCGCTGGGCGCGTCGGCCATGAGCATGCCGGCCGTGGCACCCTCCTCCGCCGGGGACACGGCGGCCATGGTGAGTTCGAGCACGTGCGCTCCTCCTGAGACGTCCTGGTGGGTCTGCCGGAGCCTGCGTGTCAGACAGGTCCTGGGCCCGCCGCATGATAGAACGCCCGACCGCGCGCTGTCCGGCACAATGGCCTCATGACCGAGCGAAAGCCACCCGGCGTCGACTTCGAGTCCTGGGTCGACAAGCAGATCCGAGACGCGGAGACCCGCGGCGAGTTCGAACGGTTGCCGGGGGCGGGCAAGCCGCTGCCGGCCGACGTGGACTCCACCTACGACGAACTGTGGTGGATCAAGCGGAAGATGGCCCGCGAGGGCTTCTCCGTCCTGCCGCCGGCGCTGGCGCTGCGCAAGGAGGCCGAGGACGCACTCCTCGCGGCCCTCGCGGCGCCCTCGGAGAGGATCGCGCGGAAGATCATCACGGAGGTCAACGACAAGATCCGCGAGATGATGTTCAAGCCGCCGCCCGGCCCCCCGCTCGGAAAGAAGCCGTACGACGTCGAGGACGTCGTACGGCAGTGGCGGGAGCGCCGGACGGACCGGTGAGCGTCTCTCACGCGTGCAGGAGCCGCTCCGCCAGCTCGCGGTAGTCCTTCAGGGCCAGCCGGAGCTGCTCGGTGTCGGAACTCGACACCGGTTTGCCCTCGCCGCCCTCGACGGACTGCCAGGAGTGGCGCAGGGTACGGCGACGCTGCGCCACGGCCTCGGTGAACCGGGCCGCGATCTCCTCCAGCACATGGTCGGCCTCCTCGACGGAGGCCCGGGGCCCGTCGACGAACCCGGCGACCGCGTGCTGCAACTGCAGGCCGAGCTTGTCGGACTCGTCGTGGGGGAAGAGGTGGGCGTGCGTGCCCTCCCGGGTGGCGCCCTCCCGGGTGGCGCCCTCCCGGGTGGTGCCCTCCCGGGTGGTGCCCTCCCGGGGAGTGCCAAGGGGGCCGGTGTCCTTGGGGACGGTGAGCTTGTTCGTGGCGCTCGTGGCGCTCGTGGCGGTGGCGCTTGCGCCGGTCGCGCGCTCGGTGCCGGCTCCGCGCTGGGTGCCGGTGCCGTGGCCGGTGCCCAGGGCGCTCTCGCCTCGGGCGTCGGGGGCGGCGGCGGTGTTCTCGCCGGGCGGTCGGGTCACGTCGGACATTTCCTCAACTCTCCTTCGCCTGACGTCGGTTGAGCGCCCACGGCATGTGCCCGCCGCGGGTGTTCGCGGCCTTGCGGCCGCCGTTCTGTCCGGCACGGCGGTGTCCGTCCTCGTGCTGTCCGCCCTCGTGCCGTCCGGCGCCACCGTCGTGGCGGCCCGGCCGTACCAGTTCCTCGAACAGGGCGCGGGCCGCCACCATGGCCTCCCGCATGTCTTCCGTACCGGTGCCGCCGTCGCGGGCGTCCGTCTCGCGCAGATGTGCCGCACGGTGCACGCGGCGGTAGCCGTCGACGTGGTGAGCGTGGTGCACGGACAGCGCCGCGAGCTGTTCCTCGTACTGGCCGCCGTCCGGGAAGCCCCGGGCGCCGGCGAGTTCGGCGAGCAGCCGGTCCGCCTCGGCGACCGCCTCCCGCGGCGAGTCGACGAACCGCTCCTGGGCGGCCGTCCAGCGCGCCTCGTACCGCTCGCGCTGCGCCGGCTCCAACGACCGCTCGCGCAGGTCGCCGTGGCGGTGCACACGCTCGGTGAGCTCGCGCTCGGCGGCCTTGGCGTCGCCGTCGTGGCGGGCGACGGCCCGGTCGTACTCGGGTCCGAAGCGCCGCTTCAGGTTCGGGCCGCGACGAGGCCCGCGGGCGCGCAGGGTCATGGCCGCCGCGATGATGACGACGACCGCCGCGATCACGATCAGAGCAATGATCAGGCCAGTGGACATGGATGCCTTCCGGGTTCTCGGCCCAACCGGCCCTCCTCGCGGACCGGTTCGCCACATCGGGTAGCCCGGAAACCCGCCCCCAAACGGCACACGGCGGTCACACGAAATCCGGTTGCGGGCGCGGTACGGCACTGGCCGAGAATGCGCTCATGACCTGGACCGTGACCCCGGAGCCGTACGACTCCCCCGTCGCCGCCGCTCTGTGGCGGGCGTACTACACCGAGGTCAGCGACCGCTGGTACCTGCTGCACGAGGGCCGCCGGACCGACCCGGAGGAGCTGGAGCGGGAGATCGCCGCCCAGCCGGGTGCCGATCTCGCGCCGCCGCACGGTCGGTTGCTGGTCGCCCGGTACGACGGTGAGCCGGCCGGCACCGCGGGCGTACGGCGGTACGACGGCACGACCGCCGAGCTCAAGCGGGTCTTCCTGCGCCCGCCGATGCGTGGCAGGGGCGGCGCCCCGCTCCTGGTCCGGGCCGCCGAGGACGCCGCCCGCGCGCTCGGCGCCGCACGGCTGATCCTCGACACCCGAGGCGACCTCGTCGAGGCCCGGGCCCTCTACGCCCGGCTCGGCTACACGGAGACCGAGCCGCACAACGACGACAAGTACGCCGAACACTGGTTCGCGAAATCCCTCACCTGAACCACCGCACGTACGTCTCCCGTTTCAGGCCATCGTTTCAGGTCATCCACTCCGCCCGCCGCTCCTCGTAGGGCCGGTCGTCGTACGGCCGCTCGCGCCGGGACCCGCACAGTTCGCCGTTCAACTCCCGCACGAGTCGGACCAGATCCGTCGGCCGGTCGGGACCCCACCAGTCGCCGAGCAGCTCGGCGAGGGACTCCTCGCGGACCTGGGCCAGCCGCTCGGCGACTTCCCGCCCCCGGTCCGTCAGGACCAGGCCGAGGCCCTCCCGCACGGCGAGCCGCCGCTCCTCGACCTGGCGGGCGGCCTCGATGACCACGGTCAGCGGCACCGGCATGCTGTCGGCCAGCACGGCGGGCTCCACTTCGCCGTATCTGCGGATCCGCAGCAGCAGCCAGCTCGCCGCGGGCTGGAGGTCGTAGCCCGCCCGGTCGGTGATCTTCCGGTAGATCTCGCGCCGCCCCGCGCGGGTGCCGAGCACCGACAGCGCGCGGCACACCTCGTCGTACGAGGTCCGCTGGACGGGGTTGCTGGCCAGGGTCTCGGTGACGTCGGGCGCGGTGACCGAGCCGCGCAGCCGGTCCTCCTTGAGGAACCAGGCCAGCACGAAGCCGAGGAGCGCGACCGGGGCGGCGTACAGGAAGACGTCCGTGATGGAGACGGCGTAGGCGTGCAGGGCCGGTGGCCGCAGGCCGGGCGGCAGGGCGGCGATGCCGCGCGGGTCGGCCTCCAGCGCGTCCACGGAGATGCCGGGCGGCAGCCGCGCGCCCCGGAAGGCGTCGGTGAGCTGCTCGCCGAGCCGGCCCGCGAAGATCGTGCCGAAGACGGCGACGCCGAAGGAGGCGCCGATCGAGCGGAAGAAGGTCGCGCCGGAGGTGGCGACGCCGAGGTCCTCGTAGGGGACGGCGTTCTGCACGATGAGCACGAGGACCTGCATCACGAGGCCGAGGCCCAGTCCGAAGACGAGGAAGAAGCCGCTCAGCTGGACGGTGGAGCTGTTCTCGTCGAGCTGGTGCAGCAGGAGCAGGCCGATCGTGGTGACGCCGGTGCCGGCGATCGGGAACACCTTCCAGCGCCCGGTACGGCTGACGATCTGGCCGGAGGCCGTCGAGGCCACCAGCAGGCCCACCACCATCGGGAGCATGTGCACTCCGGACATGGTGGGGCTGACGCCCTGCACGACCTGGAGGAAGGTCGGCAGGTAGGTCATCGCGCCGAACATGGCGAAGCCCACGACGAAACTGATCACTGCGGCGAGCGTGAAGGTGCGGACGCGGAACAGCTTCAGCGGCAGCACGGGTTCGGCGGCGCGCCGCTCGACGGCCACGAAGGCGACGGCGAGGACCACACCCAGCACGGCGAGCCCGATGATCTGGGCCGACCCCCATCCCCAGGTCGTCCCGCCGAGGGAGGCGACCAGCACCAGACAGGTGGCGACGGCCGCGATGAGGAAGGTGCCGAGGTAGTCGATGACGTGCCGTTGCGAGCGGCGCGGGAGGTGCAGGACGGCCGCGATCACGACGAGCGCGACGACGCCGACGGGCAGATTGACGTAGAACACCCAACGCCAGCTCAGATGCTGGGTGAACAGCCCGCCGAGCAGCGGCCCGAGCACACTGGTCGCGCCGAACACGGCCCCGAACAGCCCCTGATAGCGCCCGCGTTCCCTCGGCGGGACGAGATCCCCGACGACGGCCATCGACAGCACCATCAGCCCGCCCCCGCCCAGCCCCTGCAGGGCCCGGAAGGCGATGAGCTGGGTCATGTCCTGCGCCGCCCCGCACAGCGCGGAGCCGATGAGGAAGATCACGATCGCTGTCTGGAACAGCCTCTTGCGGCCGTACTGGTCGCCGAGTTTGCCCCACAAGGGCGTCGCGGCGGTGGCGGCCAGGAGGTAGGCGGTGACGACCCAGGACAGGTGGTCCATGCCGCCGAGGTCGCTGACGATGGTGGGCAGCGCGGTGGACACGATGGTCTGGTCCAGTGCGGCGAGCAGCATGCCGAGGAGCAGGGCGCCGATGGAGACCAGCACGTTCCCGGGAACCTGTTCCGGGGCGAGGGTTTGCGCAGGTGAGGGTACGGGTGACGGTGTCGTGTCGTGCACATCCCCGGCCATGAGACCTCCCGAGGGTCCTGTGACATTTTCCATCGTGACCGGTGTGACGGGGTATGGCCTGCCGAGTCCTTTTGGAAGCCATCATTCCGGGAGCTCCTCGACCGCACTGTGGAGAAGATCTGGATAATCTCTGGAGTTCGCGAGGGGAGGGAGGAACGCGTGGAACCGCCTAATGGACACCCGTGCCCGGAGTGCGGCGCGCCCAGACAGCAGGACAAGTCCCCTTCCTGCACCTGCGCCCACCGAGCCGCCCAGGCCCTGCGCGACGCCCGGACCGCCCAAGCGGCAGCAGCGGAGGACTTCGACCCGCTGCGGATACGCCCGTACGTCGAACTCGCCGGCGGGGCGGGGCTTTCGGAGGCCCAGGGAACGGTCCCGCAGGACACGCCGGCGCCGAAATCTCCCCAGCCCGAGGACACCCGACGGGGGCCCTTGACGGACCCTGCGGGGGTCCGGGGCACGGGGGCTACGCCTCCGGGGGTTCCGGGCACGGGGGCTTCGCGTACGGCGGCCTCGCACCCGGGGGTTCCGGGCTCGGAGGCTTCACGCAGGGCGGCCACGCACCCGGGAGTCCCGGGCACGGAGGCTTCGCACAGCGCGGGAGCGGTGCAACCGCCCTCGCCGGACACCCCGCCCACGCGGGCCCCGCGCACGGGAAACCCCGCGCAGGCGCCCGACGGAGCACAGCGACACGCCCGGACGGACCCAGCGAAGGCCTCGCGCACCGCGGGAGCCGCGCAACCGCCCCCGTCGAGCACCCCGGTCGTCCGCCCGCTCGCCGAGACCTCGCACCCGGGAGGCCCCGCGCAGGCGCCATACGACGCCCCGCGACGGCCGCTCACGGACCCTGCGGGAGCCACCACCCCGGCCGCACACCCGCAGCCTCAGGCCCCGCACACCGGAGACCCCGCACAGGCGCCCGCCGGCACCCCGCGGCAGCCCCGGACAAGCCCGGCGGAGGCCCCTCGCACCGCAGGCGCCGCGCAGGCGTCCGACAGCACCCCGCACCAGCCGCTCGCGGACCCGACTGACCTCCCGGCCGCGCCCCCGCACGCGCAAGCACCCCGCCCCGGAAACCCCGCGCAGGCGGCCGACCGGGCCGAGCAGCGCCCCTTGGCGGACCCTGCGGCAGCCTCGCACGCTGCGGGAGCAGTCCCGCGACCGCCCGCGTCCAAGGCCCCGCGACCCGGGAAGGCCGCCCCGCCGCCCTCCCCCGCCGACACGACCATGCCCCTGCGTCCGGTGGACCCGGAAGCGACCACCGCGCTGCCGGTCACCCCCAACTCGGACCCGACCACCGCGCTGCCCACCGTCTCAGCGACCCCCACCCCGGACGCCACCACCGCGCTGCCCACCGTCCCAGCCACCCCCACCCCGGACGCCACCACCGCGCTCCCGAAACCCCTGGCCCACGACGGGGCCGAGCCGCGTGTCACCGATCTGCGGAGGTTCGACGGTGCCGGGACGGCGGCCGGGGCGCCGGGCAGGCCGGAGCCGGGCGGGTCCGAGACCGGTGGCCGGTCCCGGCGACGGCGTCATGTCGCCCTCCTCGCCGCGGCCGGGGCGTGCGTCGCCGTGGTGACCGCGGCGGGGTACGCGAGCGGACTGTTCTTCTATGAGGGGCCCTCCCGGGACACCGCGCTGCCGGACGGCATACGGGCGAGCGTGCCGGACGCCCCGTCGAGCAGCGCGGCGTCCTCGTCGCCGTCGGAGAGCACACCGGCCGCGCCCTCGGCCCCCGCGGCACCACCGCCGGCCCCGTCCCGCACCAGCAGTCCGTCGGCCTCCCCGTCGCCGTCCAGGACGAGCGCCTCACCGAGCCCGTCTCAGACGGCCTCCCCGTCGGCGCCCGAGGCGTCCGCGACGGCGTCCGGCTCCGCGAAGAAGCCGCCGGACAACTCCCGCCAGAACGGCGAACCAACCGTCCTGCGCCTCGGCGACCGCGGCCCGGAGGTCTCCGAACTCCAGTCGCGCCTGCGCCAGTTGTTCCTCTACGACGACGACACCGACGGCACCTTCGACAACCGGCTCCAGGACGCGGTCCGCAACTACCAGTACTCACGCGGCATCCAGGCCGACGACCTCGGCGTCTACGACCGGGACACCCGGACGAGACTGGAGTCGGAAACCCAGGAGCCGTAGCGCACCCGGTCACCGTACGGTGGCGCCGTGACCACCCAAGTGATCGTTCTCAACGGCGGCTCCAGCTCCGGCAAGTCCGGACTCGTACGGTGCCTGCAAGAGGTGCTGCCCGATCCGTGGCCGGCCTTCGGCGTCGACTCGTTCGTCGAGGCGCTGCCCGCGCGGATGAAGGGCTCGGACGGCGGGATCACCTTCGCGCCCGACGGCGGCGTGAACGTGGGCGCGGACTTCCGGACCCTGGACGCCGCCTGGACCGAGGGCATCGCCGCCATGGCCCGCGCCGGCGCCAAGGTCATCATCGACGATGTCTTCCTCGGCGGCGGGGCGTCCCAGCAACGGTGGCAGAAGGCCCTGGCCGGACTCGACGTGCTGTGGGTCGGCGTCCGGTGTGACAGCGCGGTCGCCGCGGCCCGTGAGATCGCCCGGGGAGACCGGGTCCGGGGCATGGCCGCGGCACAGGCGCGACTGGTGCACGAGGGCGTGAGCTACGACCTGGAGGTGGACACGACACACACCGAGTCCCTGGAGTGCGCCCGCGCCATCGCCGCCCACATCGGCTGACCTGCCGGCCCGGGGCGTCAGGTCACCTACGGCCCTCCTCCGGTGTCCGCGACGACGGCCAACCGGTCGGCGATCCGGCCGCACGCGTGGGCGAGTTCGGGCGGATGGAGCTCGGTGAGTTCGGTGTCGAAGGTGGCGAGGATCCCGGCGACGCCGGCCCAGGACCACGCGCCGAGGGTGAGGCGGCAGTGCTCGGCGTCGAGGTGCTCGACGACCGAACCGCCCGGTGCCCAACGGGCGACGACACCGGCCGGCAGGTTGAGCCGGGCCTTGCCGGTGCACGGCCAGGCGGCGGGGGTGTCGCCGCGATCGTGACTGCTCATGACGAAGTGGGCGAGGTCCTCGCAGGGGAGTTCGCGCGGACCGAAGCGGTGTGTCGTGGGGCGGGGGCGGAGCCGGTCGACACGGAGCACTCGCCACTGGTGGTCTTCGAGGTCGTAGGCGACCAGGTACCACCGGCCGGCCCAGACGACCAGATGGTGGGGCTCGATGCGGCGGGCGGGCAGGAAGTCGTCGTCACCGGTTCCGGGGCGAGAGCCGTCGGCGCGCAGCGTCTCGGTGACGAGTACGTGGCGGTCGCGCGCCGCGGCCCCCACGGCGGTGAGCGCGGCCGGGTCGATGGGGGCTCCGGGGAACTCCCAGTAGTTCCGCAGCCTGGTCAGGCGCAGGGACTTCATCGCTTCCCGCAGCGCGGCGGGCATGGCCTGTTCCAGGGTGACCAGCGCCCGCGCCGCGTCGTCCCGCAGGCCGAACACCGTGCTGGGCGCGGCCTGCAGGGCCACGGCGACCGCGAGGGCCTGATCGTGGTCGAACACCAGTGGCGGGAGGGTGTGTCGGGCGCCGAGCCGGTAGCCGCCATCGGGTCCGTGGACGGTGTTGATCGGGTATCCGAGCCGGCGCAGGGTCTCGATGTCACGGCGGACGGTGCGTTCGCTGACCTCGAGTCCGGCGGCGAGTTCGCGCAGTGGCCACAGCCGGCCCGATCCGAACAGGGACAGCAGCCGCAAGGCCCGTTCCGAGGTGTTCGCCATCGCCCCATCATGCCTCGGTGGTGGCCACTCGGTGTCCACTACCGGTGTCACTGTTGACTGCCCGTGCGGGCGATAGGTGGCAGAAGAGGACGGATCGGTATGCGTGTTGTCGTGGTCGGTGGCGGGATCGGTGGACTCGCGCTCGCTGCGGGGTTACGCCGCAGGGGGTTCGAGGTGGCGGTGTTCGACCGCGACACCGACGTGGCGGCGACGGGCGGTTACCACATCACCCTGGACGAGCGGGCCCAGTCGGCGCTGCGGAAGCTGGTGGCGCCGGAGACCATGCGGCGGCTGCTGGCGTCGGGTTCGGCGCTGCGGCTACGCGACCGCGACGCGTTCTGGGACCGCCGCGGCCGGCTGCTCGGGCGCGGCCCGGATCTCAGCGGCGATGCCGGCATCGATGTCGACCGGATCACCCTGCGCATGCTGCTGGCCGAGGAGGTCGGCGACGACCTGCATCTGGGGCGGACGGTGTCCGGCGTCGATCAGGGCGAGGACGGCGCACCCCGGGTGCTGTTCCCCGACGCCGTACCCGTCCCGGCGGATCTGGTGGTGGGCGCGGACGGCACCCATTCCCTGGTCGCCCAGCACCTGGCGGGAGGCCGGACCAACAGCCCGGCGGGCATCATCGGGTTCTCCGGCCGTACCCTCCGCGCCGATCTGAGCCCTGGTGAGCGGCGACGGCTCGGACGACGGTCGGCGCTGGCGATCGGCCCACGGGGTGCGGCGCTGTACGTCGGCTTCCTCGACCCGGTCGGCAACGCCGCGCTCGACGCCCCCGAGCTGCGGATGTCCGTCACCACCGGACCCACCTACATCTGGGGCGCCATGTTCCCCGAGTCCCCCGCGACCGACTCCCTGCGTGCCTTGCGCGAGGGCGAGTTGCGGGCCGCGCTGTCGAGACGTTTCCGTGAGCAGGGCTGGGCCGGGCACACCCTTGAGGTCATCGCCCGCGCCGACCCGCACAGCGTGGCCGCGTACCGCTTCAACGCCGCCTCGACCCGCGCCGCCGAGCTCGCGCCCTGGCCCGCGGGCCGTATCACCGCGCTCGGCGACGCCGTCCACGCGACACCGCCCACCGCCGGAATGGGCGCCGGCGCGGCGATCCGCGACGCCGCCGCCCTGCTTGAGCACCTGGGCGACGTCGAGGACAGCGGTACGACGACGGCCGAGGCCGTGCGCGACTTCGAGGCGGGCATGCGCCGGCGCGGCAGCGAGGTCCTCGGCCTCGCCATGAGAACGGTCCGCTTGATCCTGGCCACCGACACCACCCTCGGCGCCGCCGCTACCGCCGCGACCACCCCGGTCCTGGCCGCTGCCGCCCGGCTGCGTCATCGATGACCAGGTGTCAGAACCAGTGCAGGCAGTGCGGGGAGCGCTCGGCGCGGAAGAGCGCGTCGGCGAGGCCGGCCGCGCCCGGGTGGTGGGCACGGATGTGTCCGGCACGTACGAGCGTGCTCGGGGCGGTGCCGCCGAGGTAGACCGAGCCCAGGTCGCGCACGTCCAGGGACAGGTCGGCCTCCCGGTCCGTCGGGACGCAGTCGGCCTTGCCGTCCCGGACGGTCAGCAGCCAGCGGTCGCGCTCGCCGAGGAACGGGTCGTCGACGTCGAGGACGAGGTCACCGTCCGAGGACCAGCCGCGCGCTGTCAGCGCACGCGGGACGTCCAGCAACCGCACCCAGAGCCAGTCCATGACGCCGCTCACCTCGCCGGCGCGGATGTCCGCGAGCTGCCAGCGCAGCGGGTGTTCGGGCGGGACGTGCTTGAACACGACCTGGGAGACCAAGTCGTGTTCAAGCACGAA
The DNA here is from genome assembly GCF_042957035.1 of Streptomyces sp. NPDC008137. Lineage (NCBI taxonomy): Bacteria > Bacillati > Actinomycetota > Actinomycetes > Kitasatosporales > Streptomycetaceae > Streptomyces > Streptomyces sp. NPDC008137. The sequence goes on from NZ_JBIBHN010000046.1 coordinate 16,323, forward strand.
CCGGGCCAGGGCCGTGAAGACGTCGTCGTCGGTGGCGACGGTCTCGTCGACCGTGAGGGTGCCGGACTCGATCGAGTAGCTGGCGTACCCGTCCGGGGCGCCGTCGGCGTCCCGGTGGACGGCGACGTAGCGCGGCGCCGGCGATATCGGGGGCTGCCCCGCGCGCAGGGCCCACCAGCGGTGCGGCCGGGACAGCGCGCCGGGCTGTGCGCGGCGGTACTGGTCGTAGACCTCTTCCAGGATGTCGCCGCACTCGGCCCGCCGCAGTACCTCGACCGAGCCGGCCGCGCGGGCGTCGGCGGCTCCGCCCGCCCGGGGGAGGGCGGGGGCGGCCCGGTGGCGGGACACCTTCAGTTCCGACGTGTGGGTCGCCGGTCCGTAGCCGAACCTGCCGTAGATCGAGGCCTCGGAGGCCAGCAGCACGGAAAGGAAGTCCCCGCCGGCCCGCAGTCCGGCGAGCTGATGCCGCATCATCGCGGTGAGCACGCCCTGGCGCCGGTGCGAGGGCAGGACACCCACCGCGGTCACCCCGGAGACCGGGACGAGGGTCTCACCGGGCAGGGTGAGCTCGAAGGGGTACGTGGCAGCGGTGCCGACGGGCCGCCCGTCCGCCGTCAGGGCGAGCAGGCAGCGGTCCGTTTCGAGCGCCGACCACCAGAGCCCGCCGCCCTCGACCGGGGTTTCCGGGAAGAGGCCGAACGCGGCGTGCAGGGTGTCGACGAAGACGTCGAGATCCTTGTCGGTCGTAGGACGGATCTCCATCGCTGCCGCTGCCTCCTCGCGATACCGGCACCACGCCTCGTGGCGCCTGGCCACAGTGCAGCGTCGCCCCGCGACAGGGGCAAGCGAATTACGACCGCCGCCGGTGGGAGGAGGGCGCACCTACCCGACGTGCAGACGGATCGTCCCGTCCCCGGCCGCCTCCACGCGCACCTGTGTGAGGTCCTCCACCACGACGTCCGGCTCGTGGACCGCGGCCCGGGAGCCGACGCCCACCACGGTCATCCCGGCCGCGCGCCCCGCCGCGATCCCGGCTCCGGAGTCCTCGAACACGACACAGTCCGCGGGCGCCACGCCCAGTTCGGCGGCGCCCTTCAGGAAGCCCTCGGGGTCGGGCTTGCTCGCTCCGACGGACTCCGCCGTCACTCGCACCTCGGGCTGGTCGAGGCCGGCCGCGGCCATCCGTGCCGTCGAGAGCGGCACATCGGCCGAGGTCACGAGCGCGTGCGGCAGTCCGCGCAGCGAGGCGAGGAACTCCGGCGCCCCGGGGATCGCGACGACACCGTCGGTGTCGGCCGTCTCGTCGGCGAGCATCCGGGCGTTGTCGGCGTAGTTCTGCTCCATCGGCCGGCCGGGCAGCAGCAGCGCCATCGACGCGTAGCCCTGCCGCCCGTGGACGACCTTCATGACCTCGTCCCCGTCGAGCCCGTGCCGCTCGGCCCAGCCCCGCCAGACGCGTTCGACCGCGGCATCGGAGTTGACGAGGGTGCCGTCCATGTCCAGCAGGAGGGCGCGGGCGGTGAGCACGGCGGTGGCCGTCATCGGCTGCTCCAAGGCTCGGGCGCGGGTCGCGGGTCCAGCGCGGGAGGGGGCGGACGGCGGGTTCGCCCCGCACCCCGGAGGGACAAGGCGGCCCCGCCCGCCGGTCAGGGAAAACGGGCGAGGGCCACTTTGTTCCCCCACGGTACAAAACAATCCCCGCTTCGCGCCAGACCCCCCGGCAGACGTTCACCCACCGTTCAGTTCGCTTCCGGGCTCACCCGAGCCCACCGAGCCGCCCCCGCTCACCCGGCCACGGCCTCCCACAGGCTCCACACCCCGAGCGCCAGCATCACCAGCGCCGCGATCTGCGTGATCAGCCGCAGCGGCACCTTCTTCATCAGCGCCTTCCCGCCGACGATGCCGATCCCGGCCACCGCCCACAGCGCGAGCACCGCGCCCAGGCCGACGGAGAGCGGGTCGTCGTAGCGGGCGGCCAGGTTCGCCGTCATGATCTGGGTGAGATCGCCGAACTCGGCGACCAGGATGAGCATGAAGCCGGCGCCCGAGACCTTCCAGAAGGACTGGTTCTCCGGCTTGCGGACCTCCTCCTCGTCCTCGCCCTTCCTCAGCAGCAGCACCGCCGCCCCGCCCAGGAAGAGCACGCCCGTGAGCGCCTGCACGATCTGCTGTGGCAGCAGCGTCAGCACACTGCCCGCCGCGACGGCGAGCACGACGTGCAGCGCGAAGGCGGCGGCGACACCGGCGAAGACATAGGAGGCGCGGTAGCGGGTGCCGAGGACGAGGCCGGCGAGGGCGGTCTTGTCCGGCAGTTCGGCGAGGAAGACGACGCCGAAGACGACGGCCGTCACGGTCAGGCTGATCAAGGGTTCCTCAATCGGTCGGGGCTGCCCCACCGAGAGTGCTGAACCTTCACGCGACACACCTCGGCACGGCAGCACACACGGCACCCATGCCGGAAGGCACGGGCGTGCACTGCTTGCCGAAGGTCTCGCTGGCGGGTCCGTGGACGAACCACGAAGCCGCCTCCGGGCGCCGGCTCAGGCGAGCTGAGCAGTATGTCGACGGTCCGGCGAAGAGCTACTCCCCTTCTGCGCCGCCCATCGTACGCGATGCCCTCGAACCGACGGTTCCGCCTCGAACTCTTGTCATGTCATGAACTCATCACTACCTTCTCACCTCACGCACATCTCCCCGCAACACGGCGCGGCGAGCATTCTCCCGCTCGCTGCCCAACGCCCCCACCCCACAAGGGAGTTCGTATGCCGAAGTTCTACGCGCGTCGACGGCTCAGCATGCTCGCGGGCCTCACCGGCCTCATAGCCTCGGCCGGACTGATCAACTCTCCGGCCGCCTCCGCCGCCCTCCCCACGCCCGTCAGCGCGGCCACCGCCCGCACCTACCTCGCCTCGCTCACCGTCGCCACCGAGGACCGCACCGGCTACGACCGCGACCTCTTCCCGCACTGGATCACCCAGTCCGGCGCCTGCAACACCCGCGAGGTCGTCCTCAAGCGCGACGGCTCCAACGTCCAGCAGGACTCCTCCTGCGCCGCCACCAGCGGCAGCTGGCACTCCGTCTACGACGGCGCGACCTGGTCCGCCGCCTCCGACGTCGACATCGACCACCTGGTCCCGCTGGCCGAGGCCTGGGACTCCGGCGCCGACTCCTGGACGACGTCCCGCCGCCAGTCCTTCGCCAACGACCTGACCCGCCCGCAGCTCATCGCGGTCACCGACAACGTCAACCAGGCCAAGGGCGACCAGGACCCCGCCACCTGGATGCCCTCCCGGACGGCGTACCGCTGCACCTACGTCCGCGCCTGGGTGCAGGTGAAGTACTACTACGACCTCTCGGTCGACTCCGCCGAGAAGTCCGCGCTGACGAACTACCTCGCGAGCTGCTGACACCCAGGTATTTTCCGGCCGGGATCTCCCCGCTGACATCGGTCGTTCCGTACCGTACGGGGCGACGGAGAGGGGACCATCATGGCCGGACTGCGCCTCGGACCACTGCTGAGGTACACCGACGGCTCGTCCGCGACCGTATGGGTCGAGACGAGCCGTCCGTGCGCCGCCGAGGTGCGCTGCGCCGACGGCGCCGGGGGCTCGGCCCGCACCTTCCAGATCGCGGGCCACCACTACGCGCTGGTCCCGGTGACCGGCCTCACCGCCGGTACGACCACGACGTACGAGGTCCTCCTCGACGGCACCCGCGTGTGGCCGCTGCCCGGCTCGCCCTTCCCGCCCTCGGCGATCCACGTGCCGGGCCCGGAGGAGGGCCTGCGCGTCGCCTTCGGCTCCTGCCGCTGGGCCTCTCCTCCGGCCGGTGGCCACGATCCCGTCGGCCCGGACGCCCTGGACGCGCTCGCCACCCGTCTCGCGGCCGGCCCGGAGGGCGAGCGGCCCGACGTCCTGCTGCTGCTCGGCGACCAGGTGTACGCCGACGAGACCTCCGACGGCACCCAGCGCTGGCTCGCGGCCCGCCGCGACCTGAACGACCCGCCGGGCGACGGGGTCGCCGACTACGAGGAATACACACACCTCTACTACGAGTCGTGGCTCGACCCCCGCATCCGCTGGCTGCTGTCCACCGTGCCCAGTTTCATGATCTTCGACGACCACGACGTCATCGACGACTGGAACACCTCCGCCGCCTGGCTCGCCGACATGCGGGCCACCGGCTGGTGGCAGGAGCGGCTGCTGAGCGGTCTGATGTCGTACTGGGTCCACCAGCACCTGGGCAACCTCTCCCTGGAGGAGCTGGCGGCCGACCCGGTGTACGAGGCCGTCCGCGAGGTCCCCGACGGCACCGACGCGCTGCGCGCCTTCGCCGCGCGGGCCGACGCGGACGCGACCACGGTCCGCTGGAGCTACCGGCGCGACTTCGGACGCGTACGCCTGCTGATGGTGGACAGCCGGGCGGCCCGGGTCCTCGCCGAGGACGGCCGCGCGATGCTCGACCCGGGCGAGGAGGCCTGGCTGCGCGAGCAGGTGCGGGACACCCCCGGGGCCTACGACCACCTCCTCATCGGCACCTCGCTGCCCTGGCTGCTGCCGCATCTGGTGCACGACGCCGAGGGGTGGAACGCGGCGCTGTGCCGGGGTGAACGGGGCGAGCGCTGGGCGCGGTTCGGGGAGAAGGTGCGGCGGGCCGCCGATCTGGAGCACTGGTCGGCGTTCCCCGAGTCCTTCGCCGGGCTGGCGGAGCTGATCGCCGAGGCGGGCTCGAGGCGGGACGCGCCGGCGACGGTGTGCGTGCTGTCCGGGGACGTGCACCACGCCTACATCGCCGAGCCCTCGTGGCGCGGCTCAGAACCCGACGCGCGGGTGGTGCAGCTCGTCTGCTCCCCCGTCCACAACTCCGTCCCGCTGTCGATCCGGATGGGCTTCCGCATCGGCTGGACCGCGGTGGCGCGCGCCCTCGGACGCGGCCTGGCCCGGCACGGCCGGCTCCCCCGTCCGCCGGTCACGTGGCGCAAGACGGGCGGCCCCTGGTTCGGCAACCAGCTGATGACCCTGACCCTGCGCGGCCGTTCGGCGCGACTGCGGCTGGAGCAGGCCAAGGCCCGTCAGGGAGCGGGCCCTGGTCTGACGACGCTCCAGGAGTCCGAACTTGCCCCGTGACACGCCTGTTCCACCCCTTTGTGACCGGCGTGTCCCGTGATGCTTGTGACGCATCCCACAGTGAGTGTCAATCCTTCCCCACGGACATCGGTTCCCGCTCCCGGCGACGGCATGATGAGGCGAACCGTCCGCTTCCCGACCGGCGGACCGCCGACACGCGCCCCACACGCCCGGGAGTACCACCCTTGTCTGCGTCGACCGAGGAACCCGTACCGGCCGAGCCACCCCCACCGGTCTCCGTCGCCCTGGTCGGCGCCGGGCCACGGGGCACCAGCGTCCTGGAGCGCCTCTGCGCCTCCGCCCCGGAACTCATCCCTCCCGGTGCCCGGCTGACGGTCCACGTGATCGACCCGGACCCGCCGGGACCCGGCCGCGTCTGGCGCACCGCCCAGCCGTCCGAGCTGCTGATGAACACCGTGGCCTGCCAGGTGACCCTGTTCACCGACGACAGCGTGGACTGCTCGGGCCCGATCCGCCCGGGCCCCAGCCTGTACGAGTGGGCGCGCGGCGCGCTGGACCCGGACGAGTACCCGACCCGGGCCGACTACGGCCGCTATCTGGAGTGGGTGTTCGCCAGGTCCGTACGGGACGCGCCGCCGAACGTGCGTGTCGAGACGCACCGGGCCCGCGCGGTCCGGCTGGACGACACCCCTGGCGGCCGACAGGCCCTCACCCTCGACGACGGCCGCGTCCTGACCGGCCTGTCCGCGGTGGTCCTGGCGCAGGGCCACCTGCCGGCGACCGCGGACCCGGCCCAGCGGCGCCTCGCGGCCCACGCCGCCCGGCACGGCCTGCGCCACATCGCGCCCGCCAACCCGGCGGACGTCGACCTGTCCTCCATCCCCGCGGGCGAGCCCGTCCTGCTGCGCGGCCTCGGCCTCAACTTCTTCGACCACACGGCCCTGCTGACGACCGGCCGCGGCGGCCGTTTCGTCCGGGACACCCGGGGCGGCGGACTGCGCTATCTCCCCTCCGGCCGGGAACCGCGGCTGTACGCCGGTTCGCGGCGCGGCATCCCGTACCAGGCGCGCGGCGACAACGCGAAGGGACCGTACGGCCGGCACGTCCCGCTCGTGCTCACGCCGGAGACGATCGCGGGCTTCCGCAAGCGCGCGGACTCCGGGGAGGCGCCCGACTTCCTCGCGGAGATATGGCCGTTGGTCGCGAAGGAGGTCGAGACGGTCTACTACTCCGCGCTGCTCGGTCGCTCCGGGATCGCCGCGCGACAGTGCTCGGAGTTCACCGGTCGCTTCCTGGCCGTACCGCACGGAGACCCCCGGGAGGCGGAGCTGCTGGGCGAGTTCGGGGTGCCCGGCGCCGACCGCTGGTGCTGGGAGCGGGTGTCCCGCCCGCACGCGGGGCGGGATTTCGCGCACCCCGGCGAGTGGCGCGACTGGCTGCTGTCGTATCTGCGCGAGGACGCCGCGCAGGCCGCCCTGGGCAATGTCCGGGGCCCGCTGAAGGCGGCCCTCGACGTGCTGCGCGATCTGCGCAACGAACTCCGGCTGATCGTCGACCACGGGGGCCTCGCCGGTGCCTCCCGCCGGGACCACCTGGACCGCTGGTACACGCCGCTCAACGCCTTTCTCTCCATCGGCCCGCCCCGGCGCCGTATCGAGGAACTCGTGGCCCTGATGGAGGCGGGCGTGGTGCGGGTGCTCGGGCCACGCCTGGAGGTGACGGAGGAGGACGGGGCGTGGGCGGCGCACTCACCCGAGGTGCCGGGCTCTGCCGTCCGTGTGACAACCCTCATAGAGGCCCGACTCCCGGAAGCCGACTTGCGGAGCACCGCCGACGGGCTCCTCGCCGAGCTGCTGCGGACGGGCCAGTGCCGCCCGCACACGGCCGACGGTTACGAGACAGGCGGACTGGACGTCACACCCCGCCCGTATCGCCTGATGGATCGTCAAGGTGTTGTACACGAAAGGCGGTTCGCGTTCGGAGTGCCGACGGAAGGTGTGCACTGGGTGACCGCGGCGGGGGCCCGCCCGGGTGTGGATTCGGTCACGCTTTCGGACGCGGATGCGGTCGCCAGAGCCGCTCTACGTGCGGCTGCGACCGAAAGCGACACCCAAACAGAGGTAAACCAGTGGCCAAATGTTGAACTTGCAAGCATCAATTAGGCACACCTAACGTGGGCTACTCATCGGTTCTGTCCCCCGACCGGCCTCGCCCTGGCCGGCCGCCCGAAGGAGTCCCCCACATGACCGCACGCCTCAACGGCGCCCAGCCGTACGCTCTCGGACTGTTCCGGATCGTCATAGGCCTGCTGTTCGCCTGCCACGGCGCCGTCGCGCTCTTCGGTGTCCTCGGAGGTGTGGACGGCAAGGGCGGTACCGCGGCGACCGGCGCCTGGCCGAACTGGTACGCGGCCGTCATCGAGCTCGTCGGCGGCATCCTGGTCCTGCTGGGCCTGGGCACCCGCATCGCGGCCTTCATATCCTCCGGCGCCATGGCCTACGCGTACTTCAAGGTCCACCAGCCCGAGGGCCTGTGGCCCATCGAGAACAACGGCGAGGGCGCGGCCATGTACTGCTGGGCCATGTTCCTGCTGATCTTCACCGGCTCCGGCGCGTTCGGCGTGGACCGGCTGCTGGCGCGGCGCACCTCCGCGCAGGGGCAGCGCTCCACGGAGCAGACGCCGGTGACCGCCTGAGCCACCCGGACACCAGCACGGCGAACGGCGCCTTCCCGCCCCGGGGAGGCGCCGTTCCGCTGCCCCGCGGCGCGTCCTACTCGTCCCGGTCCACCGGCTCGAACGGCACCGTGAAGCAGGCCGCCCGCTCCCCCGCGCCGCCCGGCACGTCGTGGATCACGACCGAGGCCGCCTCGCCCGGCCGGAAGCCCCAGTCGTGCCGGGCACTCGCCGCGCCCGCGCCGCGCCGATCGGCCGTGAAGTCCAGCCAGACCTCGTTCTCCGGGCTGACATGGTGCGGATCGCTCGACGGCCGGTGCTGGTAATGCCCGCCGGCGGCCTCCGGGTCGGCGCCGCAGGGCTTCTGGTGCACATGGACGCCGTACGCGTGGCCGGGCTTCACGCCGGCCACCTTCAGCCGTACGGTCGTCGCACCGCCGGGCACGGTGAGCTGACGGACCTCGATCCACGAGCCCACGGGCACGAGACTCCTGTCGTACGTCAGCGCCGTCGCCCGGTCCGCCGCCCCGGGCGCGACGAACCGGGCCTCCGCCCGCACCGAGTAGCCCTCGACAGCCCCGGCACCGCCCGGACCACCGGCGAACAGAGCGGCCGCGACGGCGCTCGCGCTTATCCCTGCCAGCATGATGTGTACCGTTCCTCGCCTTGTGTCTGATTCAGCCCCTTCCGTTGCTACGGGACACCCGCGCCCACCGCCCGCCGGGACATGGCAGCCGGGTGACGACCAGGAGCGCACCCCGTGAACGGACCGTCACACCCCAGGCGTACGCTGTATGGCTGTCATGGCCATTCCTGCCGCCCCCCTCGCGACACCGCGGCACGGTCTGGCCCACGGGGGATTCACGGGGAGTCGCGGTGCTGGAGCAGGTGGGGTCGCTGATCGGCAGCCCATGGATCTACGCGGTGGTGGCCCTGTCCATCCTGCTCGACGTCTTTCTGCCGGTACTGCCCAGCGGCGTCCTGGTGATCACGGTCGCCACGGCGGCGGCCGCGAGTTCGGCGACCGATGTGCCCGACATCCTGGCGCTGATCCTCTGCGCGGCCACCGCCTCCGTCCTCGGTGACCTGGTCGCCTATCGCCTCGCCTGGCGCGGCGGCGCCCGACTGGACCGGGCGATCTCCCGCTCCCGGCGCCTGACCACCGCGCAGGAACGTCTCGGCGCGGCCCTGGCCCGGGGCGGCGGCGCGCTCGTCGTCCTCGCCCGCTTCGCTCCCGCCGGGCGCTCGGTCGTCTCCCTCGGCGCGGGCGCCGCCCACCGCCGCGCCCGCGACTTCCTCCCCTGGTCGGCCCTGGCCGGCCTGACCTGGGCCGCGTACAGCGTCGCCCTCGGCTGGTTCGGCGCCCACTGGCTGGGCGCGAGCTGGCTGGCGACGGCGGTGTCGGTGGGGGCGTTGTTCGCGGCGGGGGCGGGGGCGGCGTACGTGATGCGCAGGGGGCCACGGGCGTCGGAGGCGTCGTAGGAGCCGCCTTCGCGACGGCTGGGGCCTCAGCTCGCGCGGCGCGTGGCGGCTCCGCGGATCTCCAGCCCGTCCAGCAAGTCCTCCGTGGCCTGCGCGACGGCCTCCACGGCGCGGTCGAACACCTCCTGGTTGTGAGCGGCGGGGGCCCGGAATCCCGAGACCTTCCGCACGTACTGCAACGCGGCAGCCCGAATGTCGTCCGCCGTGGCCTCCTCGGCCATCGCGGGGGGACGCAGTGTCTTGATGCTCCGGCACATGCCCCCAGTCTCACCCTTTCGGCCCCCGGACGACAGCGACCACTGCCATGATCTCCACGAGGCGGCCACCACTGTGGGGCCGACCGACGAGAGGAACCCGACATGGGGAACGAACTCACCGTGGCCGTCCTGGGCCCCGGCGGCGTGGGCGGTCTGCTCGCCGCGCTGCTCTCCCGCGCCGGCCACCGGGTGATCTGCCTGTCCGGCGAGGAGACGGCCCGGACCCTGCGCACGGACGGCGTCCGGGTCCGCAGCGCGCACTTCGGCGACTTCACGGCCCCGGTCGAGGCCGACACACTCCTGCGCGAACCGGTCGACGCGTGCCTGGTCACCGTCAAGCACACCGCCCTCGACGCCGCCCTGGCACGCGTCCCCGCACCCGTACCGGCCGACGGCCTGCTCGTGCCGCTCCTGAACGGCGTCGAACACCCGGCGACCCTGCGCGCCCGCTACCGCCCCGGCCTCGTCGCCCCGGGCGTCATCCGCGTCGAGTCGACCCGTCTGGCCCCCGGCGTCATCGCACACGGCAGCCCCTTCGCGGAGATCGACCTGACCGGTACGACGGTGCCCCGCGCCCGCCTCGACACCCTCGCCGAGGCCCTCACCGCCGCCGGGCCGGTCACCCGCGTCCAGGACGACGAGACGGCGACCCTGTGGGCGAAGATGTCGTTCCTGGCCCCGTTCGCGCTGCTCACCACCGCCCGCGCCCTTCCCCTCGGCGAGATCCGCACCCGCCACCGCGACGAACTGACGGCCCTGGTGGAGGAGACGGCCGCGATCAGCCGCGCGTGCGGCGGCCCGGCCGACCCGGCCCAGGCACTCGCCCGCTACGACGCCTTCCCGCCCTCGACGAAGTCGTCGATGCAGCGCGACGCCGAGGCGGGCCGCCCTCTCGAACTGGACGCCATCGGGGGCGCGTTGCTCCGCGCGGCCGAGCGGCACGGCGTTCCGGCTCCGGTGACGGCCCGGGTGGTGGGGGAACTGGAGAGGGAGCACTCATTCGCCTGACGGCGCAAGCCGTTGAGCCGACTTCGCCTCGGCAGCGGGCGATGAGCGACGTCGATTCGAGGCAGGGCGAGGGCGCTTCACCGCTGTCGCCCTCGCCCTCGCCCTGAGCCGCCTCGGCTCAGCCCAGCGCGTCCATCAGGGCGGTGACGTAGGCATCCAGCCGCCCCTCCACCGTCCGCGTCGTCAACTCGGCCCTCCCCGCCTCCCGCCACGGCCGCGCCACATGCCGCACCTCCGCCGCGAACGCCAGCCCGTCCAGCAGCCGCCAGTACAACCGCTCGCTCGCGGCCGCTGCCAGCACCCCGCCCGCCTCCTCGTACGCCTCAGCGAACCGCAGGCCCCATGCCGGGCCGTGCAGGAGCGCGAGATTGGTGGAGCAGTGCGCGACATCGAGGTCCGCCGGGCCCCAGGATGTCTGGACCCAGTCGACGACCCCGGTGATCCGGGGACCTGCCCGGCCCGGGGGCGGCACATGGAACAGGACGTTGCCGGGGTGGAAGTCCCGGTGCAGGAAACGGCCCTCATAGGGCGGCGCGGGCTCGCGGATGACGTCGATCGCCGCGCCCCACGCCGCCGCGTCGGCGTGGTCCGGCGGGACGACGGCGTCGGCGGCCGTCCACGCCTCGTACTCATGGGGCCGTTCGGCGGGCCGCAGGGTGTGGATCGCCACGAGCTGCCGGGCCAGCAGAGGGACGCGCGCCTCCAGTCCCTCGTCGTCGAGGACCGTCCGGCCCGGCAGATGCGTCATGAGCAGGGACGGGTACTCGCAGTGGGCGGCGGTCGGGTCGACCGCGATCCTCCCGGGCGCCGGGATGCCGGTGCCCGCAAGCAGAACAAGGGCGTCTGCCTCGCGGTTCAGCAGGACCTCGGCGTGCTCCACGAAGTACGGATCGGTGAAGGTCCGCAACACCAGACGCCGGGTGCCGCCGGCCGGCCCGGCGACGGTCAACCGCCGCATCTCGGCGGTGATGCCGCCATGCAGCGCCTCGACTCCGGTGATCCGTTCGCCCGTGTCGAGCTGCCGCCCGACCCAGTCCAGGGCACGTGACCGGACGCCCCCGCCCTCGTCGCCATCGCTCATCACGCCAGCCCAGCATCCGAACGCCGGCTCGCGCAACGGACTTTGCCCGTGCGGCGACGCCGGGACGGTCCGGCGCCTCGGCAGCCCACACCTCGGTGTGCGCTGTGGGGAAAGGGCCTGGGCGCCGCCTTCGCCACGCTGCAACAGTTGATCGCATACGCGTTCTACACGGAACTGGTCAGCGGGTCCCGCCCCCGCTGACCTCCGGCATCACACTTCGCGCGATCCCCGGGAAGATACTCGCCACTCAAATTCGAACAGGCGTATCATTGGGTCGTGGCTACGACCTATGACTTCCCGAGTGACCTCCTCGCCGGTCAGGAGGAACTCCATCAGGTCCGGGCCGAGCTGTCGGCCCTGCTGAAGCGGCTGCCCTGGTCGGTGGAGCCGGTGGACGGCTTCAGCGACGACAACGGCTGGCGCAAGGTCGAGCGCCCCGCCTCCCCCGGCTGGAGCGCCGACGAGCAGGCCGAAGTGGAGAAGCTCCGCCGACGGGAGCACGAACTGGCGGTGTTCGTCAGCACGCACCGCTACTGGTCCGAACTCACCGGCCCCGAGCGGGTGTCGGCCCGCTCCCAGCTGAAGCACGCGCACGAGGCTCCGCCGGAGGAGACCGGCGGAGCCTCGTAGCAGGGCGGTTGTCAGCCGCGACTCCTGCCCAGGAGCTTGTTCATCTCGCCGATCTCGGCCTTCTGCGCGGCGACGATGTCCTCGGCCATGGCCTTGGCAGGCCCGTAACGGCCCTTGTTCCTCTCCACGGCGGCCATCTTCACGGCACCCTCGTGGTGCTCGACCATCAGGGCCAGGAACTTCGTGTCGAACGCCTTGCCCTCGGACTTCTCCAGCTCGGCCATGTCCGCGCCGCCCATCATCCCGGGCATGCCGGAGTGACCCGCGGCGGAATGATCCATGCCGTCCGCCGGCCCGGGGACGTCCTCACCCCACCGCTCCAGCCACCCGGTCATGGTCCTGATCTCCGGGTCCTGGGCCTTCTCGACCCGCGCCGCCAGGTCCTCGACCGCACCGGAGGCGGCCCGGCCGTCGGCCAACCGCGCCATCTCCAGGGCCTGCCGGTGGTGCGGGATCATGCCCTGCGCGAAGGAGACGTCCTGGGCGTTGTGGGCGGCGGCGCGGCTGTCGCCGCCGTCACCGTCGCCGCCGCACGCGGCGAGGAGGAACGCGCCGGCACCGGCCGCAATGACGAGGACGGATCGGCGCGTGAGGCTACGGACGTTGTACGCGCTGCTCGTGCTGTTCATGCTGTTCAACGTGAACTCCTGCTTCTGCGAGGAGGAAAAGGGGATTCCGGACACGACGACGCACCACACCGGCAAGGGCGTCCGCCCCCGGCGCGATGCGTGCGCGGTGTCTAGATCCGCAGAAGCTGAAGCTCGGCGAGAGAAGGCGGAGCACGCGCACCATCCGCCTCCGCGACCGCCAACACCCGTGGATGGCCGCCCTCCACGCCCCGGGAGACCGGGTCGGGAACAAGCGGGGACAGCATCGGCCCACCACTCAAGGCACCCGAAGCACAGGTCGCGTCGGCGTGCTGAACAGCCCCGCCGCCACAGTGCCCGTACGCCATACCCTCGGAGTGGGTCCGGGCCGCGTGGCTGTGAGGCGAGTGCGTCTGCCGAGCGTGCGTCCCCGGCCCTTGCATCCCCGGCCCATGCGTCCTTTGCGGGACACCACCCCCGGGCGCCAGCCCGTGCATCCCCAGCAACCCCGCCAACAGCCCCAGCACACACCACATGCGCCACCGCCGGACGACGGGGCGCGAGGCGCGAGGGAGGGGGCCGTTCACGCACCCCATCGTAGAGAAGGTGTACGACTGCTCATGCCCCGATCGGGCGAACTCGTTCAGCCGCCTACAACCGCACCGCCCCTCGCACAGGTCATGTACTCGCACGACACGAATGACCCCGAGGGGAAACCATGAGCCAGCAGTACCCGCAGCAGCCCAACCAGCCCTATCCGCCCCAGCAGCCGGGCTACGGCGCCCCAGCGCCCCAGCAGCCGAAAAAACGCGGCGCCGGCAAGATCGCGGGCCTCGGATGCGCGGGCATCATCGCCCTCTTCGTCATCGTCACCGTCGCCACGGGCGGCGGAAGCAGCGAGAGCAAGGACACCTCGAACAAGGACAGGGCCGTCGCCGCCGCCGGAAAGCCCGGGACCGACGGGAAGGGGCAGGGCAGGGCCGAACCGGCCGACAAGAAGACCCAGGCCGAGCAGTTCCGGAGCTGCGTCGCCAAGAACGGCACGGACACCGAGAAGGCCGCGGTCGAGCACGTCACGAAGGTGACCGGCGCGGACAAGCGCAACGACATCCTCGACTCGGCAGAAATCTTCACCGACTACACCGGCGGCATCATGGGCCCCCACCAGGGCGAGGGCAAGCTCATCGCCTCCGCGTTCACGTCCTGCTACGAGTCCGAGAACGGCCTCGTGACGGTCTACGACAAGGACGGCGAACTGCTCGCCAACGCGAACTACTGATCCCTGATCACACGAAGAGGTCTTCCGGGAATCTCTCCGGAAGATCTCTGGCCCGCTGACTGATCCGGTGGGCGCGGACGGTTTCGAACCGCCGACATCCTGCTTGTAAGGCAGGCGCTCTACCCCTGAGCTACGCACCCGGCTCCCGGGCCAGGTGCCCAGGACGAGTCGACAGCCTACATTGCCCGGGGGGCGGACCGGCAATCCTCTTTCCGTGGGGCGGTCCGGGGGTTATCCCCCCTGAGGATCCGGGAGTGGCCCGGATCCTCCGGCCGGCCCCGGGTCCATACGGTCGTAGAGCGCTCAGGGAGCGCTCGTCGTCCGTCCAGGGGGAGATCGCCATGGCCCGCACCATCCGCACCACCGGCACCACCCGCACCGCCGCCGCCCGCGTGATCGCCGTCGCCGGTGCCGTGGTCGTTCTCGTCGCCGGGCTCAGCGCCTGTGGGGCGTCCGCCGGGGACGACACCGAGCCCGAGCAGCGGTCCTTCGAGCTGCAGGGCCGCACCCTGACCGTCGACTCCGACGACTCCGCGCTCGAGATCGTCGCCGCGGACCGGAATCCGGCGGGCAGGATCGAGGTCACCCGGTGGTTCCAGGGCTCGGTCGTCGTCGGCAAGGAGCCCGAGGTCACCTGGTCGATGCGGGACGACCGGCTGGTGCTGCGGCTGAAGTGCTCCGGCGTCGTCGCCGACTGCGCGGCCAAGCACCGTATCGAGGTGCCCCGGGGCGTCTCCGTGCAGGTCCGGGAAGGCGACGGCGGCGTGCGCGCCCGGGGCTTCCGGGACCCCCTGAGCATTCGTACGGGCGACGGCTCCGTCCGCGTCACCGACACCACCGCGCCCCTGGAGCTGCGCACCGGCGACGGATCCATCCGGGCGGACGTCTCCTCCCGCGACGTGCGCACCCACACCGGCGACGGCTCGGCCAGCCTGGAGCTCGGCGTCGTACCGGACCGTGTGGAGTCCCGCAGCGGCGACGGTTCCGTGACCATCGCGCTGCCCGAGGCGGCCTACCGCGTGACCACCGAGACCGGCGACGGCGGTGTGGACGTGTCGGTGCCCCGCGACGAGAGCAGCGCTCATGTGGTGTCCGCCCGGACCGGCGACGGCAAAGTGACGGTCCGATCAGCGAACTGACCGGCCCGTGTGTTCGTCCTTAACCGGTGGGAGAATGACACCGGGCAGGGCGGACCACAGCACGGGAGAGGGATGTGACGGCGACACCAGGGCAGCCGGATTCGCCGTCGGTGCCGCGCGCGCCCGGACCGCGCCGTCCGCTGCGGGACGCGCTCACCCTGATGGCGCTGCCGCTGGTGGCCGCGCTGGCGCTGCCCGCCGCCTTCGCGGGCGGGGGCACCCGGCGGTGGTTCGGCGGCCGTGCCGAGAACCAGCGGGCCGAGGCCCAGGCCGCGAAGGACGCCGCGGCCGCCGCCTTCTACGAGCTGGACACCGCCCAGCGCGATCTGCGCATCTCGATAGAGACGATCACCGCGGTCGACGACTCCCCCGCCGCCCGGCGCGCCGTCGCCGATTTCGGTGCCCTGGGCAGCCGTATCGACGAGGTCAGCCACCGGTACATCAGCGCCGTCGACGCCCACGACCTCGACCGCGACGACCTGGAGGCCTCGACCGCCTCCCGTGCCCGCGCCGAGCTGACCGCGGCCAAGGAGGAACTGGGCCGGGTCAAGCAGGAGCTGGACCGGTTCGCCGACGGCCTCGGCCCCCTGCTCGGCAAGGCCGAGACCCAGCTCGCCCGCCTCGCCCCCGCCGTCGAGCGCGCCCGCCAGGCCCTGCTGGGCGCCTCCAACGCGCTCGACTCCGTACGAGCGTCGAACCTGAGGGCGGACGACCTCGCCGCCCGGCTGGCCGCCCTCTCCCCGGAGCTGACCAAGCTGAACCAGGGCGCCGGCCGGCACGGCGTGCCGGAGACCCTGGAGCGGGCCGAGCGGGTCACCCGCGAGGCCGAGGCGATCCGGGTGGAGGCCGAGCGGCTGCCGGACCGCGCCGCCGAGATCGACCACCGGCTGGTCTCCCTGCGCACCCGCGCCCACGCCCTCACCACCCGCTCCGAGCAGGTGGAACCGATCCTGAGCGAACTGCGCCGCCGCTTCACCGCGGCCTGCTGGCAGGACCTCCAGCGCGTCCCCGACGACGCCGCCGAGCACGTCCGCCGGGCCGAGACCAAGCTGGCCGAGGCCCGGACCGCCCGTGCCGAGCAGCGCTGGGCCGACGCGACGGCCCTGCTGTCGACCGTACGGGCGCTGCTGAACAGCACCGACGAGGCCGTCTCGGCGGCAGGCGACCGCCTGCACCGGCTGAACGCGGTACAGAAGGACCCCCAGCGGGAGATCGAGCGCACCCGCTTCGCCATCCGCGACGCCCAGCGCCTCGCCATGGCCGGCCGCAACACCCCCGACCCGCAGCACGCCCGCCCCCTGGACGACGCCGTGTCCCGTCTGGATCGTGCGGTCGCGGGGCTGGAGGGCCGGCACCCCGACTACTGGCACTTCCTCACGGAGACGGAAGGCATCCGGCGGACGGTGGCCCGGGTGGTGGACGGGATCCGCGAGGAGCGAGGGGCCGGACACTGAGCCCGGCCCCGGCCGGGCTCAGGTGCGGTAGGCGTAGTAGTACGCGTTCGGGTCCGACGCGACGAGGCTCGCCACCGACCTGCGGAGCGTGTTGGTGGAGTGGTAGGTCAGGTAGGGCACGCCGCGGCTCTTGGACGTGACGATCATCGTGTGGTCCTTGGACCCGTCCCGGTCGAAGTCCATCTGGAGGACGTCACCGACCTCGAGCTGGTAGACGTTGGCGAGCGGCTTGGTCCGCTTGGAGTTCTGGGCGAACCAGGACCACTCGTTGACGCCGACGAACGAGTGCGACTGGATCTCGGCGTTGCCGAACCACTTGGTGTAGTCGTACACGTAGCCGGGGGCGTGCTTCCAGCCGCCCGCCTTCAGGGACTGGCTGACGAAGTTGGTGCAGTCGCCGCCGGCGCCGCGGCCGCTGAAGTCCGGGTAGTCCTTGTTGTAGACGTTCCAGTGCTTCTCGGCGTAGGCCGCCATGGCCTTGTAGTCGTACGTCGTGCCGGTCTTCGGGGCCGCGGCCGGGTTGCGGGTGGTCGCCGCGCGCGGGGCGTTCGGCATGGTGTCCTCGGCGGCGGTCGCCTTGACGGGGGCCGGCTTGGAGAGTGTGTTCACCGCGAGAGCGCCCTGGTCGGTGTCGCGGATGCCGGTGAGCCGCCAGTCTCCGCGCCGGTCGGCCTTGAAGGTCAGCTCGTGCCGGGACTGGAAACCGGTGGTCCTCGGCGCGTCGCCGCGGGCCCCGGCGTAGGTCAGGGTCGTGGTCTCCGTGACCGCCGCCTTGGCCGTACGGCCCGTCACCCGTGTGGCGTCCAGGGTGACGGTGGTGCCGGCTTCGCGGTACGTCTCACCGGCCCGCGCCAGCCTCTCCTTGCGCTGCTTCAGCGCGGACAGGGTGGCGTCCTCGGTGCGGGCGGCGCCGGAGGACAAGGTGACGGCGCCGGAGAAGCCGTCGGTCAACTGCTTGTCCCGGTCGGCCCGTCCGCCGTCGACCAGGGCGTTGGTGCGGTCGGTGAAGACCGCGTCCGCCAGCCGCTGGAAGGTGGCCTTGGTCCGCGCGTCCACCGTCGGGTCGTCGAGGACCGTCGCGCCGGCGCTCCAGTTGGGCAGCAGGGCGACTCCGGCGACGACCGAGGTCGCTGCCGCCCCGATTATCGTTACGCGGCGTCGCGTCCCGTTCAGCTTCCTTGAATTCACTGGTGTGTTTCCCCTCTTGCCCCGGCCAGGATTGCCGGGGTAGGAGATCTTTGCATGAATTGTGTGGCTGTTGTGAAGGGGGTTGCCCTCGCTATTTCACGACGGTCGACCAGTCGGGCGACTGCGCCGGGTCCAGGCCGCGCAGCTGCTGCAGCGTCTCGGGCTTCTGCGCGTCGAGCCAGTCGGCCAGCTCCCTGAAGGACACACACTTGACGTCCTTCTTGGTGCACACGCCCTTGATGACCTCGTCGACGGCCCGCATGTAGATACCGCCGTTCCAGTCCTCGAAGTGGTTGCCGATGAACAGCGGGGCCCGGCTGCCGTAGTACACGCGGCTGAAGCCGGACATGTAGGACGCGACGGTCTCCTGTTCCCACTCGGGATACTTCGCCGGGTCGCCCTCGGTCTCGCCCTCGGACTGGTTGTAGAGGAAGTTGAAGTCCATCGAGAGGCCCTGGTACTTGCCGCCCTCGTACGGAAGCATCTGCAGGGGGAAGTCCCAGATGCCGTTCTTCTTGCGGGGCCATATCTGGAAGTCGCCCGCGGAGCTGGCGTCGTAGCGCCACTTGTAGTTTTCCGCGGCCTCCAGCAGGTTCTTCTGGCCCTCCAGGCAGGGCGCGCGGCCGCCGGTGACCTCCTTCCTGATGTCGAACGGCAGCGGGTCCACGTCCTTGAAGCCGGTGTTGGTCTTCCACTTCTCGACGAACGAGTAGAACTGGTCGATCTCGCTCCGCCACTCCGCGACGCTCCAGTCGCCGCCGCCCTTCTCGCCGCAGAAGTGGCCGTTGAAGTGGGTGCCGATCTCGTTCCCGCCCTGCCACGCCTTGCCGAGCTGCTCCAGCGTGGTGCGGATGTGCTCGTCGGTGGCGAAGCTGATCGCCGCCGAGCCCTTCGAGTGCTGGGGCGGGGAGTAGAGGTCCTTCTTGCTCTTGGGCACCAGGTAGATGCCCGTGAGGAAGAAGGTCATGTGCGCGTCGTACTCCGCGGCCAGCTCCCGGTAGTGCGAGAAGAGCCCGTCGTCGCCCTGCAGCGCGCCGTCCCAGGAGAAGACCACGAACTGGGGAGGCTTCTCGCCCGGCTTGAGCGGCACCGGCTTCAACTGCCCCTTCTGCGGGCCGGTGTAGGAGGTGGAGCCGTCCCCGAGGACCTTCGTCCTGCCGTCCCACGGGGGTTCCTGATCCGGCTTCGCCTTGGCTCCCTCACCACGGGCTCCGGAGGAGGCGGTCGGGGTGGTGCTGTCGGAGCCGGTGAGGGCCAGATAGCCCGCGACCAGGGAGGCGACGACGAGGAGGGCCGCCAGGGTCAGTATCCCGGGGGGTGCGGCGCGGCGGGCTGCGCGGGGTCGGCGGCGGCGGCCGGAGGGTGACTTCATGCGCGGGCTCATTCTGCGAGGCGGGGTGGAGGTGCGATGCGGGGGCACGGGCGTCAGCCGATGCCCCGGGCACCGGACCAGATGCGGTACGGGACGCTGTCACCCAAGGAGCCCGCGATCCCGTCCAGCGGCAGTGGTTCGAGGCTCTTGGTGAGGTCGATGCGATAGGCCACGACGGCCGTGGACACGGAGTCGGCCGTGCCGACGTACCAGGCCGCGGTGTCGTTCTGCACGGTGCCGGCCTTCCCGGCCACGGCGGAGGCCTTCCCGGCCACCGTGGAAGCGGAGCCCGCCCCGGGGTGTGCGGTGCGGAAGGCGTCCTCGAGGGCGGACTGGACCGCCTCGGCCACCCCCGCCCGCACCGCACGCCGTGAGGCGGGCTTCGCCAGCGTGACCTTGGAGCCGTTGCGGGTGATCCGGGCCACCGAATACGGCTCTACGTGCGTGCCGGCGGCGGCGAACGTGGCGTAACCGCTCGCCATGCGGATCGCGCTGGGCGTGGCGCTGCCCAGGGACATCGCGGGCACTTGCCGGCCGAAGCTGGAGGAGAGCAGGCCGGCCCGCTGGGCGGTCTCCCGCACCCGGTCCAGGCCGGTGTCCATGCCGAGCTGCATGAACGGGGTGTTCACCGACAGGGCGAGCGCCCGGCCCAGGCCGATCTGCCCGTAGGACTTCCCGCCGTCGTTGCGGGAGGTGACCTTCTTGCCGCCGCGATCCCAGTAGGGGCCCTCGGGTGTCGTGACGGCGATGCCGTCGTCCCCGTCGTACAGCGTCTGCGGGGTGACCTCGGTCGTGGCCCCGTCGCGGGTCTTGCGCACTCCGTTCTCCAGGGCGGAGGCGTAGACGAACGGCAGGAAGGCCGAACCGGCGGGCACGGTGGTCGCGTTCGACTCGTTGTAGCCCTGCGTGCGGTGGTCCGGGCCGCCGTGGACGGCGAGGATCCGCCCGTCGGTGGCCACCGAGGCGGCGCCGAAGTGCAGGGCCTTCGCCTTGGCCGCGTCGGTCTTCCGCGCCTTCTTGCGGGCCTTGGCCACGGCGTCGGTGAGCGCGGTCTCCTGCTTGCGGTCGAAGGTCGTGTAGATCTGGTAGCCGCCGAGGTCGAACTCCTTGGCCGAGAGGCGCCCGGCCTTCCTCGCGTACCGCGCGGCCAGCTCTACCAGGTAGTCGCTCTGCTTGCCGGTGTCGAACCCGGGGGACCGCTTCAGCGGATCGGGGAACTCCTTGTAGCGGGCCCGCTCGGACTCCGACAGCGTGCCGAGGTCGACCATGCGGTCGAGGATCCACGACCAGCGCTCCACCGCCCGGTCGTGGTTGGCCTTGCTCAGCGCCGGGTCGTAGAGTCCCGCGCCCTTGAGGAGGGATGCGAGGAAGGCGGCCTCGCTGACGTCCAGTTCACCGACGTCCTTGGCGTAGTAGGCCTGGGAGGCGCGCTGCATGCCGTAGGTGCCTCGGCCGAACCAGCTGGTGTTGAGGTAGCCCTCCAGGATGTCGTCCTTGCTCATCTGGTTGTCGAGCTTGAGGGCGATCATGGCCTCGGTGAACTTGCGGCCGACCGAGCGGTCCTGGTTGAGGTAGACGTTCTTGACGTACTGCTGGGTGATGGTGGAGCCGCCCTGGGTGTCTCCCTGGCCCACCGTGCGCCACAGGGCGCGGGTCAAGCCGCTGACGGAGATGCCGGGGTCGCTGTAGAAGCTCGCGTTCTCCGCGGCCAGTACCGCGTCCCGGACGTCCTCGGGTATGTCCTTCAGCGGCATCTCCTGCCGCCGCACCCAGCCGGTGCGGGCCATGGGTGTCCCGTCGGACCAGTAGTAGACGTTGTCCTGCTGGGTGGCGTACGAGTTGAGGTTCTCCGGGATGTCGGTGGCGGCGTAGGCGACACCCAGGAACCCGGCGGTCAGGCCGGTGAAGGTCAGCACGACACCGAGCCACTGCCGCCAGGAGGGCGCCCAGCGACGCCAGCCGGTGCGGTCGGCGTGCGGATAGCGGGGCCGGAGGCGGAGGAGCGGGTTCAGCAGGGGGCCCACTGCCGCGTTGAGACGGGACAGGGGGGCAGGCCGGGGGGCCCTGCGCCGGCTGCGCGGCCCGCCGGGTCCCCTGCTGCCCGGGACCGCACGCGAGCGCGCGGCCTCGTCCACATGTCCCGAATGTTCCCGATATTCCGGATGTTTCGGATCCAGAGAAGCGGGAGCCTTCAACTGCATGGTCTCTTCCGGCTCCCACCCAGCCTTGGTCACGGCTGCGTCTCCCTCCCCGCTCACTGTGGTGCTCGCGCGGAAGGGCATGGCCACCGCGGTCAACCGCAGTGCGCCCCGCGTTCCCCCCTGGCCTCACGGCTTTTCGCGACGATCGAAAGTTACCAGTGGCCTTTACAGCTTCTCCACAGTGGTGCGCCAGAAATGGTCGAACGGAGTCCTGAAGAGCGGCCCTTCCGCCATCGCGGACTAATCTGTCCCCATGCCTCGCTACGAGTACCGCTGCCGGACCTGCGGCGACACCTTCGAACTGAGCCGTCCCATGGCGGAGTCCGCCGCTCCCGCGGCGTGCCCGTCGGGTCACGACGACACGGTGAAGCTCCTCTCCACGGTCGCGGTGGCCGGCTCGGCCTCCGCCCCGGCACCTCGCGCGGGCGGTGGCGGTGGCGGCGGCTGCTGTGGAGGCGGCTGCTGCGGCTGACCCCGGCGGCGTCCGGGACGCGAGCTTCCTCAGGAAGCCTTCAGGTCCGGTTTTCTAACGTGGTCGGCATGACAGCCATCGCCGCCGCCCCGGATGCCGGACCGCAGTGGGTCAACGATCTCATGGACGCGCTGGGCGCACCGGGTGCCGGTCTCGCCATCGCTTTGGAGAACCTGTTCCCGCCCCTGCCCAGTGAGGTGGTCCTGCCCCTCGCCGGGTTCGCCGCGAGCAGCGGGCGGATGAGCCTGCTCGCCGTCCTGCTCTGGACGACGGCCGGCTCGGTGGTCGGCGCGCTCGCGCTGTACGGGATCGGTGCGCTGCTCGGCCGCGACCGGACGGTGGCGATGGCGGGCCGGCTGCCACTGGTGAAGATCTCGGACATCGAGCGGACCGAGGCGTGGTTCCTGCGGCACGGCACGAAGGCCGTGTTCTTCGGCCGGATGATCCCGATCTTCCGCAGCCTGATCTCCGTACCGGCGGGTGTCGAGCGCATGCGGCTGCCGGTGTTCCTGGGGCTGACCACGCTGGGCAGCGCGATCTGGAACACGGTGTTCGTCCTCGCGGGCTACACCCTCGGCGCGAACTGGCACCAGATCTCGGACATCGCCTCCGCCTACTCGAAGGTGGTCATCGCCGGGGCGGCGCTGGCGGTGGTGGTCTTCGCCGGAGCACGGCTCCTACGACGCCCCAAGGGAACACGCCCTCAAGGGGCGCGGGGAACTGCGCGAACGGCCACGACGGCGCCGCACCCGCACCACGACCAGGACACCCGAGTCCTCATGCGCCCCGTACTGCCTCCAGAAACTCCCGCAGGATCCGCTCCCCGGCAAGGACGCCCCGGTCGGGAAGCACCCTGACCGACGGCGCCGTGAAGCCGGTGTCGGCCAGCTCCCCGTGCCCGGGCCGCCACCCCTGGTCCGCCGCGAGGAGCAGGTCCGCGTCGAGCAGTGAGTCCCCTGCGGCGAGGGTGAGCTCGGCCCCGGTCCGCCGGGCGACCTCACGCAGCGCCGCGCTCTTGGTGAGCGGCTTGGGCACCGCGTAGATCTTGCGGCCCTGCAGGGACACGGTCCAGCCGCGGTTCTCGGCCCACACCGCGAGTTCCTTCACCCAGTCCTCGTCGAGCAGTTCCCGCTCGACGACCAGGTAGGCGAAGAGGTCGTCGGCGACGCGGTGCTTGCGCACCCAGACCGGGTCGGCGGCCCTCAGCAGGTGCTCCCGCACCTCGGCCAGGGGCGCGCACTGCTCGGCCAGCCGTGCGGTCACCCGGGCGTGCCAGTCGGGGTCGGAGACCCCGTCCACCAGGAGGTGGCCGCCGTTCGCGCAGATCGCGTACGTGGGCTCGGGACCCGGCAGGTTGATGCGCTGGTACTGCTTGCGCGTCCGGGTCGTCGTCGGCACGAACACGGCCGCGTCGCCGAGGTCGGTGAGAAGCCGGGCCGCCGTCTCCGTCATGTACGACAACGGCTTGCTCTCGTGCACCTCCACGCACAGCAGCCGGGGCGCCCGGGCGTCCGGCATGGTCAGCGCCAGGGCGGCGGCCGAGTAGATCAGGGTGCGATCGAGGTCGCTGGCGACGAGTGCGCGCATCAGGCCGACACCGCCTTGCCGTCGGCGCCGGTCGCGCCCCGGGTGTACTTGGGGTGGATCAACCCGACGCAGGTGTACGGCAGTCCGTCGACCTCCTCGACGGGCACGCCGCGCTGCTCGGCCAGCAGGCGTACATGGTCGAGGTCGCTGCCCGCTCCGGCACGGGCCAGGATCTTCCAGGGCACGCGGCGCAGCAGCACCCGGGTGGTCTCGCCGACGCCGGGCTTGACGAGGTTCACGTCGTGGATGCCGTACTCCTCACAGATGCGCTCGACGGCGGCCCAGCCCTCCCAGGTGGGCGAGCGGTCAGCGGCGAGCAGTTCCTTGGCCTGGGCGCAGGCCCCGTCCTCGACCTCCGGGAAGCGGGCCGACACGGCGTCCAGGAAGGCCACCGAGACGTCGGTGCCGGCGAGTTCGCGGTAGAACTTCGCGCCGTGGAAGTCGTGCGGGCCGACCATGTCCGCCCGCAGCACGGTCCGCGAGATCAGGCCGGAGACGGTGGAGTTGAGGCAGGCGGAGGGGATCAGGAAGTCCTCGCGGGTGCCGTAGGTCCGTACGCAGGAGCCCGGGTCGGCGAGGACCGCGATCTCGGGGCTGAAGCCGGTGACGCCGTCGGACTTCTCGAACTCCTCCAGCGCCTGGGCCAGTTCCCGGGTGATGGCGCCCTTGCCGGTCCAGCCGTCGACGAAGACGACGTCCCGCGGGTCGTGGTGCGCGGCGAGCCAGCGCAGCGCGTTGGCGTCGATGCCGCGCCCCCGGACGATCGAGACGGCGTAGTGCGGCAGGTCGAGGCCGTGCCGGTGTCGGGCCCAGCGGCGCATGAGGATGCCGACGGGGGTGCCCGCGCGGGCCAGGGAGACCAGGACGGGGCGCGGACCGCGCTCGGCGAGGACCGTCTCCGTGACCACGCCGGCCGCCTGGGCGATACGGGCCGCCGAGTCGTCCAGCGCGGCGTGGAACAGCTCCTGGTACCGCTCGCTCGGCTGGTACTCCACGGGCAGCGACTCCGCGTAGTGGGCGCCGCCGCTCTGGATGGCCTCCTCGCGCTCCTCGGTGGGCGCCTCCAGCGTCACGTCCGAGAGGTCCCGGAGCAGCCAGCCGACCTCCTCGGGCGCGTACGAGGAGAACGCGGGGCCGCGCAGGGGCTCAGGCAGCATGGAGGGCCTTTCGGGGGCGTACGACGGTATGACGGCGAGCAGGACCCGCGGCGTGTGCGCGGCGAGCCGGGCCAGCAGTCCGTCGGGCGCGTGCAGCGCGGGGGTGTCCCCGGCCGAGTCGACCACCACGACGACGGCGTCGAATCCGGCGCCCGCGACGTTGTAGGCGTACCGCTCGCCCGGGCCGTCGGCGGGGTCGTCGTGGGCGGGGAAGGCGAGGCGGGTGCGTATCGCGTAGCCGGGATCGTCGACGGCCAGGACGGGTGAGCGGGTGGTGGTGGAGTAACGGACCTCGATGTCCGTCACACGTTCCAGCTCGCAGGCGAGCCTCAGCGGGGCGTACATCAGCTCTTCGAAGCCGAGGATGTGCACGCGGCGGGCGTCGACGGGCAGCGCGTCGGCTATGCGGGCCGCCATGCCGGGCAGGGCGGCCCCCAGACGCTCCCGATGGGCTGGGGTGAACCCGTGCCGGGCGCCGTCCGGCAGGTTGGCGGGCCAGTGCAGGTCTATGCGGTTGTCGTCCGGCTCCGGGCCGGTGGGGGTTGTTCGCGCAGTTCCCCGCGCCCCTAGGGGGGTGGCCTCCTGGTCGGCTTCGACGGCGACGCCGTTGTTTGGGGGCGCGGGGAACCGCGCGACCGGCCACGACGGCGCCGCACCCGCCGACGCGGTCTCGGCCTCGTACCGCGCCACCAGTTCTTGCCCCTTCTCCAGCACCCCCTCGGGCAACCGCACAGTCCCCGAAGCCGCGGCCACCAAATCCACCCGCGCCCCGATCTCCCGCGCGAACGCCTCCAGCCGCCCGGCGTCCACCGCCGACCGCATGTCCACCAGCGCCACCACGACATACCTTCGCCGCGGATACCGCCCATGAAGATCCCGCACGGTGTTCAGCACCGTGTTCCCCGTGGAGAACTCGTCGTCGACCAGGACCAGCGGCCCGTCCCCGGACAGCAGCGCGGGATCCTCCGGCAGGAGCAGATGCGAGGTCGCGTGCGAGTGGGCCTCCTCGAAGCCGCCGGCCGCCATGACGCCGGCGACGGGGCGGCGGGTGGAGTGCAGGTAGGGCGCGAGGGCGAGCCCGTCGGCGACGGAGTGGCCGAGGCCGGTCGCGGTCTCCGCGTAGCCGAGGACGACCGCCCGGGCCGCCTCCTCGTCGCCCAGCAGCTCCCGCACCCGGCGGCCGAGCTCGACGCCGTGGCCGTGGACGACGGACGGCGACTGCGGCACGTGCTTGCCCAGCACGTTCGACACCAGCAGATGGGCCCGCTTGGGGTTGCGCCGCAGCGCCAGCCCCAGCAGGTCGGTCAGCCGGTCCTCGCCGACCAGCTCGACGCCGAGCCGCTCCGCGACCCAGCTGCCGGACCAGACGCCGTCGGCCTCGTCGCGCACCTGGTGCTCCCCCTCGTTCACAGCCTTCTCCGCCTTCTCCATCTTCAGCCGGGCAGGCCCGCCGCCAGCAGCTCCACGAAGCCGATGTCCTCGTTCGCCACGCCGAAAACCTCGGCACGCAGCAGGGTCCGCTCGGCCCAGGCCCGGTGCGGTTTCACCTCGTTCATCTTGTTCGTGTACGACGATCGAAGCACACCCCCGCCGCCCCGCTCGGGGTGCAGGATGTCCTGGGCGTCCGAGAACTCCTCGTGGCTGACGACCGACAGGGCGTGCACCGGGAGCACGTGGGAGGGGTGGATGCAGGTCTTGCCCAGCAGTCCGTTGGCCTGGTCCAGGGAGATCTCCCGCAGCAGGCCGTCCATGGCGTGCTCGATCAGCTTCTCGCGCAGTTCCGCGGCCTGCACCTCAAGGAAGGGGCTCTGCCGCAGCAGCGGCTTGAACATGCGCTCCTGGACCCGGAAGTACTCCCACACCGGCCCGGTCACGGTGAAGCCGGTCCCGTCGGCGCGGCCCAGCATGTTCACCACGTCGGCGATCACGGAGGCGACGATCTGCACGTCGTACGCCGTCATGTCGGGGCCTCTGCGCAGCCCGTAGGAGGAACAGAAGTCCGTCACGCCGAGGCGCAGGGCGAGCACGCGGTCGCGGTACTTGTCGACGGCGCGGGAGATGCCCTCAAGGGTCTCCACTCGGGACTCGCGGTAGAGCAGCTCCGGCGACTCCAGCACCGGCATGGCGAAAAGGCGACGGCCGCTTTCGGCCTCGGCGGTCGCCATCGCCTCCAGGAAGGGGATGCCGCGTTCCTCGGTGAACTTCGGCAGTACGAATCCGGACAGCAGCCGGGCGGAGGTGCCGAGCCGTCGTACCAGGTCGGGGATCTGCTCGGGGACGCGGACCCGGATGAACAGCAGGGGCAGGTCCGCGTCCGGGAGGGCGTCGAGGGTCCTGAACTGGCGGACGAGGTTCTCCTCGCCCGGGCCGACGTCCGCGTCGTCGATGGAGTCCTCCAGGCACAGCACCATCGAGACGACACCGCGCCCGGCCTGTTTGAGGACGTCGTCGGCGAGGCGGGGCCGGGTGGCCGGACTGTAGAGCGTGGCGCCCAGGGCCGCCGCGAGCAGCCGGGCCGGGGATTCCGGCGTGAAGACACACGGCTCGCGGTGGAAGAGACGCTTCCGGACCTCAGGGGCGATGTGCCCGAAATGACGCATGGAACTCCCCCGTGGTTGTCGTGCGGCCTGCGAATCGTCGAAAGGTGGCCGGTAATAGTACGTAGAAGTCCATGTCAGAGGTTCCCATCAGGCATGAATTTCAGGTAACGCGGGCAAGCACAGCCAGGCCCGGCCATGACGACGGTAGTCCGCGACGGCCGTCGGCGCCGCTCGTGGCGCCCGGCCCCGCGTTGTCGTGAGCAGGACCGAGAGGGCAGGATGACCGCATGACGCACGCGATGCTGAAGGGGTCGAACGTCCCGCTGGAAGCCACCACGGTGCGCGCCGTGCTGCGCTGGACACCCGGACAGGGGGTTCCGGACGTCGATGCCTCCGCGCTGCTCCTCGGCCCCGACGGTCGTGTGCGCTCCGACGAGGACTTCGTCTTCTACAACCAGCCCCGGCACCCCTCGGGGAAGGTGTGGCGCCTCGGCAAGAAGCGGGCCGCCGAGGGCCTGACCGACACGATCCAGACAGAGCTGACCGGTGTCGAGTCGGGAGTCAGCCGGATTCTGCTGGTCGCTTCGGCGGACGGCATCCCGTTCGACCGCGTACAGGCGCTGCGCATTCTGCTGTACGACGCGGCGGGCACCGAGTCGGAAGCGCTGGCGTACTTCGACGTCAAGCCGGAGACCGGCGAGGAGACCGCACTGATCTGCGGCGAGCTGTACCGGCGCGGCGAGGGTTGGAAGTTCCGTGCGCTCGGCGAGGGCTATTCGAACGGGCTGCAGGGGCTCGCGACCGACTACGGCATCTCGGTGGACGAGTCGGAGGCCGCGCAGGAGACGACGGCCCTGCCCACCACGGCCGCGACCACACAGCAGCCCGCTCCCGAGGTGTCGAGGCCGCTGCCTCCGGAGCAGCCGACCGTCGTCCCCGCGCAGCCCGCGTACGGCTATCCGCCCGAGCAGCCCGCGACGACCCAGCCGGCCTACGGCTACCCGCAGCCCGCGAGCCGGCCCTCCTACGGCTACCCCCAGGCACCGGCCGCGGCGGGCGTCACGGGGGCGCAGACCGGCTACGGCTATCCGCCGCCGGTCACCGCGGCCCCCGACCCGGACTTCCGCCTGCCTCCGCAGGGCCCGCAGTTCATCGGACGCTAGGCCCTGTCGTTTGGATCACGCCGCAGACGCGGGGCCTGGCACGCACATCTGCCGCGTTCTCGTCGGTCGCCGACTCCCCCACGCTCGGCTTCGCTCG
>NZ_JBIBHN010000047.1:0-16102 GCF_042957035.1 Streptomyces sp. NPDC008137
GGCCGTGGGTAGCCGTCCCGCCTGGCCGTGGGTAGCCGTCCCGCCTGGCCGTGGGTAGCCGTCCCGCCTGGCCGTGGGTAGCCGTCCCGCCTGGCCGTGGGTAGCCGTCCCGCCTGGCTGTGGGCAGTCGTTCCTCCCCCAGTGCCTCAAGGGCCTGGGAGGTACCCCCGTGGGCGGAACGGGTGGGCACAGCCGACAACGCCGAGTACCGGCCAAGAAGCCCCGGCCCAGGCCGACCCCGCGAACGCCGAGTACCGGACAACGGCCCCCGGCGTCACCCCACCCAGCGCCGCCCTGCCCCAGCGGCCAGGGCTCACGTACGGTTGACGCATGACGAGCATCGGTGGTGCTTCAACCGGCATGGTCGACTGGAATCTCGCGGTCGCGACCGCGACCCGGCTCGTACGGCCGGGCCCCGACGTCAGCCGGGACGAGGCCCGCGCCGTCGTCGCGGAACTGCGCCGGCACGCCAAGGCCTCGGAGGAACACGTCCGCGGCTTCACCCGCCTGGGCACCGAGGAGGGCCACGACACCCCCGTCCTCGTCGTCGACCGCCCCGGCTGGATCCGCGCGAACGTCGCCGGCTTCCGGGAACTCCTCAAGCCCCTGCTCGACAAGATGCAGGACCGCCGCGGCAACACCCCCGGCGGCGCGGTGATGAGCGCGGTCGGCGGCAAGGTCACCGGAGTCGAGCTGGGGATGCTGCTGTCCTTCCTGGCCTCCCGCGTCCTCGGCCAGTACGAGACCTTCGCCCCCGCAACCGCCGGGCTCCCGGCCGCGGAGAACGGCGGCGGCCGGCTCCTGCTCGTCGCCCCGAACATCGTGCACGTGGAGCGCGAACTCGACGTCGAACCCCACGACTTCCGCCTCTGGGTCTGCCTCCACGAGGAGACCCACCGCACCCAGTTCACCGCCGTGCCCTGGCTGCGGGACCACCTCGAGGGCGAGATCCAGTCCTTCCTGGGCGAGACCGACGTCGACCCCATGACCGTCCTGGAACGCGTACGCGAAGCCGCCCAGTCCCTCGCCGGAGGGCGCCCCGAGGCCGAGGAGGACGACGGCGGCCGCTCCCTCGTCGAGATCGTCCAGACCCCCGCCCAGCGGGAGATCCTCGGCCGCCTCACCGCCGTCATGTCCCTGCTGGAAGGCCACGCCGACTTCGTGATGGACGGCGTCGGCCCGGACGTCGTGCCGACCGTCGGAGAGATCCGCGAGAAGTTCCAGCAGCGCCGCGCCAAGGGCGCCTCCCGCCTGGACCTGGCCCTGCGCAAGCTCCTCGGCCTGGACGCCAAGCTCCGCCAGTACCGCGACGGCGAACGCTTCGTCCGGGCCGTTGTCGACGAGGTCGGCATGGACGGCTTCAACCGCGTGTGGACCTCGCCCAACACCCTCCCCACCAAGACGGAGATCGCCAAACCGGCGGACTGGATCGCGCGGGTGCATCGCAGGACCGAGTAGTGAACATCGCGGCACGGTCGTGAAAGGAATCCGGCGGACGGCAGGCGAACGCCCCTCCAATCACCCGTCCGAGGGACCGTGAGGCAGGGGTAGGCGTGCAATGCTCGGGGAACGGCCCGGTTCTGTCACCATCTACACACTCTGCGTGACCGAACCTCGGGCTCACCCCCCGACAACTTCATGAAGGGAACCGGACATGGGTCCCCATCCTGCGGTCGCGGCGATACGCCTGGCGGTCCGCCGCGTCCTCCACGACCTCCTCACCGAACACCACAGCGCCACCGCCGCGCTCCCGCACGCCCCCTCGCACGAGCCGCCGCCCCCGCCGCTCGTGCTCGTGGCCTGCTCCGGCGGCGCCGACTCCATGGCCCTCGCCTCCGCCCTCGCCTTCGAGTCCCCCAAACTCGGCATCAGAGCCGGCGGCGTGACCGTCGATCACGGCCTCCAGCCCGGCTCCGACCTGCGCGCCGCGGAAGTCGTCCAGCGCCTGCGTGAACTCGGCCTCGACCCGGTCGACTCCGTCGCCGTGACCGTCGGCCGCACCGGCGGACCCGAAGCCGCCGCCCGCGACGCCCGCTACGCCGCACTCGACACCGCGGCCGAACGCCACGGCGCCACCGCGGTCCTCCTCGGCCACACCCGCGACGACCAGGCCGAAACCGTCCTGCTGGGCCTCGCCCGCGGCTCCGGCATCCGCTCCCTGTCCGGAATGGCCGCGGTCTCGGGGGCCGGCGGCCGCTACCGGCGCCCCTTCCTGGAACTCGACCGGCAGACCGCCCGCAAGGCCTGCATGGTCCAGTCCCTGCCCGTCTGGGACGACCCGCACAACGCCGACCCCGCCTACACCCGCTCCCGGCTGCGCCACGAAGGCCTGCCCGCCCTGGAGAAGGCCCTCGGCAAAGGCGTCGTCGAAGCCCTCGCCCGTACGGCACAGCTCTCCCGCGACGACGCCGACGCCCTCGACGCCTGGGCCGGCCGGGCCGAGGCCACCGTCCGCGACGCCACCGGCGTGCTGGAGTGCGCCAAGCTCTACGCCCTGCCCCCCGCCGTACGCCGCCGCGTCCTGCGCCGGGCCGCCATCGCGGCCGGTTCGCCGGCCGGCTCGCTGTTCGCCCGCCACATCGAGGAAGTCGACCGGCTCATCACCGGCTGGCGCGGTCAGGGAGCCATCAACCTCCCCGGCAAGGTCGTGGCCAAGCGGCAGGGTGGCAGACTGGTGATTCGGCAAGGCTGAACAGACGACCCCTCCGGGCAATCGGTGGAGGGGCCGCTCAGCCGGTGGGACGACCGAAAGTGATGCGGGTGGACGCGAAAGACATGGGTGCCGACCTCCAGCAGGTACTCATCACCAAAGAAGAGATCGACGCCAAGCTCGCCGAGCTGGCCGCGAAGATCGACGCGGAGTACGCGGGCAAGGACCTGCTGATCGTCGGAGTCCTCAAGGGCGCCGTGATGGTCATGGCGGACCTCGCCCGGGCGCTGTCCACCCCCCTCACCATGGACTGGATGGCCGTATCCTCGTACGGGGCGGGCACCCAGTCCTCCGGTGTGGTGCGGATCCTCAAGGACCTCGACACCGACATCAAGGGCAAGCACGTCCTCATCGTCGAAGACATCATCGACTCCGGCCTGACCCTCTCCTGGCTGCTCTCCAACCTCGGCTCGCGCGAGCCCGCCTCCCTCAAGGTGTGCACCCTGCTGCGCAAGCCCGAGGCCGCGAAGGTCGCCATCGACGTGGAATGGGTCGGATTCGACATCCCCAACGAATTCGTCGTCGGCTACGGACTGGACTACGCCGAGAAGTACCGCAACCTCCCGTTCGTCGGTACGCTCGCGCCCCACGTGTACGGCGGCTGAATCCCGGCCGGGGTGCCGTGACGGTGATCGGGAACCCCAGCGGACTTCCCGCCGTTGGAGCATGCGTAGACGGATCGCCAGTTGTCCCGCGCAGCTTCAGGTGACAATGCTGGGGTACCGTCCGAAGAACAGCCTTTATCAAACTCACTATGGCAGGAGGGACGGGGCGGCACCGCTCCGTATGGATGGACGTGAAGCGATACTTCCGTGGGCCGGTCATGTGGATCGTGCTGGCCGTCCTTGCCGTGGTCGTGTTGATGCAGGTCGTCGGCTCGTCAGGCGGCTACAAGACGGTGGACACCGGCCAGGTCGTCCAGGCGATCAACCAGAACAAGGTGGAGTCGGCCAAGCTGACCACCGGTGACGAGCAGACCATCAAGGTCACGCTCAAGAACGGCGTAAAGGTCGAGGGCAGCTCCAAGATCCAGGCGAGCTACATCGGCGACCAGGGCGTGGACATCGCCAACACGCTGCAGAACAAGTACCAGGACAAGCAGATCTCGGACGGCTACACCATCTCGCCGTCCAAGCAGAACCCGTTCATCGGGATGCTGATCTCCTTCCTGCTGCCCCTGGTCCTCATCGTGGTCATCTTCCTGTTCCTGATGAACCAGATGCAGGGTGGCGGCTCCCGGGTCATGAACTTCGGGAAGTCCAAGGCGAAGCTCATCACCAAGGACACCCCCAAGACGACGTTCTCGGACGTCGCCGGCTCGGACGAGGCCGTCGAGGAGCTCCACGAGATCAAGGAGTTCCTCCAGGAGCCCGCCAAGTTCCAGGCCGTCGGCGCCAAGATCCCCAAGGGCGTGCTGCTGTACGGCCCGCCCGGCACCGGCAAGACCCTGCTCGCGCGTGCCGTCGCGGGCGAGGCGGGCGTGCCGTTCTACTCGATCTCCGGATCCGACTTCGTCGAGATGTTCGTTGGTGTCGGTGCCTCCCGGGTCCGTGACCTGTTCGAGCAGGCCAAGGCGAACGCCCCGGCGATCGTCTTCGTCGACGAGATCGACGCGGTCGGCCGTCACCGCGGCGCCGGCCTCGGCGGTGGCCACGACGAGCGCGAGCAGACCCTGAACCAGCTGCTCGTCGAGATGGACGGCTTCGACGTGAAGGGCGGCGTCATCCTGATCGCCGCCACGAACCGCCCGGACATCCTCGACCCGGCCCTCCTGCGCCCCGGCCGCTT
Source organism: Streptomyces sp. NPDC008137 (assembly GCF_042957035.1). Lineage (NCBI taxonomy): Bacteria > Bacillati > Actinomycetota > Actinomycetes > Kitasatosporales > Streptomycetaceae > Streptomyces > Streptomyces sp. NPDC008137. Next base: position 4,499 of record NZ_JBIBHN010000047.1, read on the forward strand.
CGACCGTCAGATCGCGGTCGACCGCCCGGACATGCAGGGCCGTCTGGAGATCCTCAAGGTCCACCAGAAGGGCAAGCCGGTCGCGCCCGACGTCGACCTGTCGGCGGTCTCCCGCCGCACGCCCGGCATGACGGGTGCCGATCTCGCCAACGTGCTGAACGAGGCCGCCCTGCTGACGGCCCGCAGCGACCAGAAGCTGATCGACAACCACATGCTGGACGAGGCGATCGACCGTGTGGTCGCGGGCCCGCAGAAGCGGACCCGGATCATGTCGGACAAGGAGAAGAAGATCACCGCGTACCACGAGGGCGGACACGCCCTGGTCGCGGCGGCCTCACCCAACTCCGATCCCGTCCACAAGATCACGATCCTGTCGAGAGGCCGCGCCCTCGGCTACACGATGGTGCTGCCGGACGAGGACAAGTACTCGACCACGCGCAACGAGATGCTCGACCAGCTCGCCTACATGCTGGGCGGCCGCGCGGCCGAGGAGCTCGTCTTCCACGACCCGACGACGGGTGCCGCCAACGACATCGAGAAGGCCACCGGCCTGGCCCGCGCGATGGTCACGCAGTACGGCATGACCGAGCGTCTCGGCGCGATCAAGTTCGGCGGCGACAACACCGAGCCGTTCCTCGGACGTGAGATGGCTCACCAGCGCGACTACTCGGAGGAGATCGCCGCGCTGGTCGACGAAGAGGTCAAGAAGCTCATCGAGACCGCGCACAACGAGGCGTGGGAGATCCTGGTCGAGAACCGCGATGTGCTCGACAACCTGGTCCTGGCCCTCCTCGAGAAGGAGACGCTGGGCAAGGAGGAGATCGCCGAGATCTTCGCACCGATCGTCAAGCGCCCGCCGCGGCCCGCCTGGACGGGCTCCTCCCGCCGTACGCCGTCCACCCGCCCGCCGGTCCTCTCCCCCAAGGAGCTGGCCCTGACGAACGGGACCAACGGCGCGACGCCGGCCATCTCCACCGCGAAGAGCACCGCGGCGGAACCCGCCCCGGCGCCCGAGCGGACCCCGGAGGACCGCCCCGAGAGCTGACCACCGCTCTCCCCGCGGCCCCCGGGCCCGGAATGGATGCCGCGCCCCCCAGGTTTTAGCCTGGGGGGCGCGGCTTTTCGCCATTACCGCAGGCCGCCCGCGAAGGACACAGGAACGAGGCACCCAGATGACCGACCCCGTGACGCTGGCCGGCGACGGCCGGCTCGGCGAATTCGACGAGAAGAGAGCCGAGAACGCCGTTCGGGAACTGCTGATCGCGGTCGGCGAGGACCCCGACCGCGAGGGGCTTCGGGAGACACCGGCGCGGGTCGCGCGGGCGTACAGGGAGATATTCGGCGGCCTGTGGCAGAAGCCGGAGGACGTGCTGACGACGACGTTCGATCTCGGGCATGACGAGATGGTGCTGGTGAAGGACATCGAAGTCCTGAGCTCGTGTGAACATCACCTCGTACCATTTGTCGGAGTTGCCCATGTTGGCTACATTCCGTCCGTTGAAGGCAAGATCACGGGTCTCTCCAAGCTTGCGCGGCTCGTGGACGTGTACGCACGGCGCCCGCAGGTGCAGGAGCGCCTGACCACGCAGATCGCCGACTCCCTGATGCAGATCCTGGAGCCGCGTGGTGTGATCGTCGTCGTCGAGTGCGAGCACATGTGCATGTCGATGCGCGGGGTCCGAAAGCCGGGTGCCAAGACCATTACCTCGGCGGTCCGCGGCCAGCTTCGTGATTCCGCGACCCGCAATGAGGCTATGAGCCTGATCATGGCGCGCTGACCTGATCGTCACGCCAACGACGGTCGTCTGTACGGTCCGCGTACCGTCCGTCGAGGCTCCAGAGCTTGGACCCCACCTCGACGTTCCTGGCATTGACGGCGGTCAGGGCGCGCGAGGTGGTCGACGCGGTCACCCCGAACGCTTGACGTTCACCGTCGCCGCGAAGCAGGAGCTGCGCCACGGGCACCTCGCCCGCCGGCCCTGGTGAGGCCCGGGTGGGTCATGTCGTCGGGGCCGTGCCCGCGCCGTTGTGGTCGTCGTCCTCCGGGAGTTTGCAGACGCGTTCCAGGAAGATGGCCGCCGCTATGACGCCGATGCCCGCGACGACGGAGAGGCCGGCGTAGATGGCCTGGTCGCGGCGGGCGGGGATGTCGAGGGACTCCAGCAGGAAGACGCCGGCGCCGCCGTACATGCCGGAGACGAGGGCGGCGACCAGGGCGCTGGCATGGCCGAAAACGACCGCGCGGGCCGCCATCATGGGGTCGACGCCCTTGGCGTCGGGCTGCCGCTCGCGCTGGGCCTTCAGGCGGGCGCGGAGCGAGAGCGCCGTGGCCAGGAGGACCACGGCGATCATGGCCAGGACGATGGGGGCGGCCATGGGGACGCCGGGAAGGGTGCCGACCGAGTTCCACAGGCGGGCTCCGGCCCAGGACAGCACCCCGGCCACGACGAAGACGCCGACCAGCACCCTGATGCGCAGCTCTCTCACGGTGTCCCTTCGCTTCCCCCGTCGGTGGCCCCGTTCCGTGGCCGTCTTGACCTTAACGGCTACTCGGGCAGCCGGAGTTCCAGGTCCTTGCGGGGTTCGACGCCCGTGCGGGTGACGGCGTCCAGCAGGCCGGCCACCGGGCCGCGTCCCGGCAGCTGCGCCTCGGGGTCGAGGTCGTGCCAGGGGGCCAGGACGAAGGCGCGTTCGTGGGCGCGGGGGTGGGGAAGGGTGAGCTGCGGGTCGTCGGAGACCACGTCGGCGTAGGACACGATGTCGACATCGAGGGTGCGGGGGCCCCAGTGCTCGTCCCGGACGCGGTGGAAGGCCTCCTCGACCGCGTGCGCGCGCTCCAGGAGCGAGGAGGGCGGGAGGGTGGTCTTCAGGACGACGACCGCGTTGAAGTAGGCGGGCTGGCTGCCGGGCGCCACGCCCCAGGGCTCGGTCTCGTAGACGGGGGAGACGGCCTTGATGCGGAGGCCGGGGGTGTCCTCGAGGGCGTCGACGGCTCCCTGGAGGGTCTCCAGGCGGTTGCCGAGGTTGGAGCCGAGGGCGACCACGGCCCATTTGGGATTGCTGAGGGTGGTGTCGGCGGCGTCGACCTTGTCGACGACGGAGGCGGGTACCGGCTGTACGGTCGGGTCGCTGGGACCCTTGATGAAGGGTGCAGTCATACTCGGCTCCGGGTGATGGTGACGGTCACGTCGTCGAAGGGGACGGTGATCGGGGCGTCCGGCTTGTGGACGCACACTTCGATCTCCTTGACCCCCTCGTGCTTCAGACATACCTGGGCTATCCGCTCGGCGAGCGTCTCGATGAGGTTGACGGGCTCGCCCTCGACGACGGCCACGACCTCCTCGGCCACGATGCCGTAGTGAACGGTCTTCGCCAGGTCGTCGTCGGCCGCGGCCGGCCGGGTGTCCAGGCCGAGGACGAGGTCCACGACGAAGGTCTGGCCCTCCTCACGTTCCTCGGGGAACACACCGTGGTGCCCACGGGCCTTCAGGCCGCGCAGCGCGACACGATCCACGCGAATCACTCCTGCAATCGTCGGTCACGGCCGGTCCGTGCCGTGTGCGGGCGGCACACCGGCCTCAGTCGAATCTACCTGCGAGCCCGGGCGGGACCGGGCCACGGGGGTGGCCGTCCGCGCCGGGCCGGGCAGGATTCATCCAGCGTTTCCCCTGGCGAACCCGGCGGCTCATGGGTTGGAAGCCGCCCATACCCGGGGGTCCGTGATTCCAACCACGTCGTCGTCCCGCGTCCGGCCGCGTCCGGCCCTTGTGAGCCGACTACCCACTCAGGAGGGGGTCTCCTCGCCCTCGTCCTCGTCGGTTTCGGCCAGAACGGGGGAAGCGTGGTGCGACCAGAGTTTCCACCCCTGGGGCGTGCGCCGGAACACGTTGGTGGCGACCACGAGCTGGCCGACGAGCGGGCCGAGCTCCTCGTCGCCCTCGGGGGCGGGGCCGCCGCTGAGGATGTTCTCCGTGCAGTTCACCAGGGCGGTGTCGCCGGTGACCGAGACGTGTACATCGGTGAGGAAGAACTGGATGTAGTCGGTGTTCGCCATGATCAGCGCGTACGACCGGAGGACCTCGCCGCGGCCGGTGAGCACGGGCCAGCCGGGGTGCACGCAGGAGACCACGCCGGTGTCGGCCGGGTCGTGGTACGACTCGTCGACGCCCAGGTCGGAGGGGGTCAGCCAGAGCGACGCCAGTTCCTCGAAGTCGCCCTGTTCCAGTGCCTCGTAGAAGGCGGTGTTGGCGGCCTCGACCTGTTCGACGTCGGTGTGCGGGGCGCTCACCGGGCTCCTTCTGCGCTGGTGTCCGTCGTACGCGCCCCTTCGATGGCGTGGGCGACGCGTACCGCGTCGGCTGTGGCGCGTACCTCGTGCACGCGTACGGCCCAGGCGCCGGCGTGCGCGGCGAGGGCGGAGACGGCGGCGGTGGCGGCGTCGCGTTCGCGTGCGGGCGGGGGCGGGCCGTCGGGACCGGCCAGGACCCGGCCGAGGAAGCGCTTGCGGGAGGCGGCGACGAGCAGCGGGTGGCCGAGGCGCAGGACCCGGTCGAGGCTCGCGAGGAGCGCGAGGTCGTGCCCGGCGTCCTTGGAGAAGCCGAGGCCGGGGTCGACGACGACGCGGTCGGGGGCGATGCCGCCGGCCAGGACGGCCTCCACGCGCGCGTGGAGCTCGTCCACGACCTCGCCGACGACGTCGGCGTACTCGCCCTTGACGTTGCCGCCCTGGAGGAAGCCGCGCCAGTGCATGACGACGAAGGGGGCGCCGGCGTCGGCGACGGCCGGGATCATACGGGGGTCGGCGAGGCCGCCGCTGACGTCGTTGACGAGGGCGGCGCCCGCCGCGAGGGCCCGTTCGGCGACGGAGGCGCGCATGGTGTCGACGGAGACGGTGACGCCTTCGGAGGCCAGGCCGCGGACGACGGGGATGACGCGGCGCAGTTCCTCGGCCTCGTCCACCCGGGCGGCGCCGGGGCGGGTCGACTCCCCGCCGACGTCGACCAGGTCCGCGCCCTCGGTGACCAGGTCGAGGCCGTGTTTGACGGCGGTCGTGGTGTCGAAGAAGCGGCCGCCGTCGGAGAAGGAGTCGGGGGTGACGTTCACTACTCCCATGACCGCGCAGCGGTCCCATTCCGGTAGGCCCGCCACGCGCCCGCGTCCGCTCTGGTTGCTCATATGTTCAGCGTAGGCCCAGGCGGGGGCCGTCAGGCGCCGCTGCCCAAGTGACGGCCCCGTGCGGTGGCTCGGTCATGCCGCCCGGACGTTGCGTTCGGCCGTGGTGCCGTGGGCGCAGGGGCGGCGGCCGGCCGGGCCGCGGCGGCGCAGGAAGCGCGGCAGGGGCAGGGCGAGGTTGACGAAGCCCTCGGCCTGCATGGCGGCGAATCCGATGCGGGGCAGGTCGGCGGAGGCGCGGTAGACGACGAAGCGGGGCTCCCAGCGCGGCCGGAACTTGGCGTTGAACTTGTACAGGGACTCGATCTGGAACCAGCGGGAGAGGAAGACGAGCAGTCCGCGCCAGGCGCGCAGTACGGGCCCGGCGCCGATCTTCTCGCCGCGTGCGAGGGCGGCGCGGAACATGGCGAAGTTGAGGGAGACGCGCTCGATGCCGAGCTTGGGGGCGGCCTGGAGGGCGGCGACGATGAGCAGTTCGTTCATGCCGGGGTCGGCGGAGCGGTCGCGGCGCATCAGGTCCAGGGAGGCGCCGTCGGTGCCCCAGGGCACGAAGTGCAGGATCGCCTTCAGGTCGCCGTACTCGCCCGGGTGGTCGTCCTGTTTGTGGGCGGTGGCGATGAGGCAGTCGCCGTCGGCGGGGTCGCCGACGCGGCCCAGGGCCATGGAGAAGCCGCGTTCGGTGTCGGTGCCGCGCCAGTCGTCGGCGGCGCGGCGGATGCGGTCCAGCTCGGCCTCGCCGAGGTCACGGACACGTCGTACCCGGGTTTCGTAACCGGCGCGCTCGATGCGCTTGACCATCTGGCGCACGTTGCGCATCGCGCGGCCGGCGAGGGAGAAATCCTTGACGTCCACCACCGCCTCGTCGCCCAGTTCGAGGGCGTCGAGCCCGGTCTCGCGGGTCCACACCTCGCCGCCGGTCTCGGAGCAGCCCATGACGGCGGGGGTCCAGGAGTGGGCCTTGGCCTCGTCCATGAACTGTTCGATGGCGCCGGGCCAGGCCTCGACGTCGCCGATGGGGTCGCCGCTGGCGAGCATCACGCCGGAGACCACGCGGTAGGTCACGGCGGCCTTGCCGCTGGGGGAGAAGACGACGGCCTTGTCGCGGCGGAGCGCGAAGTGGCCGAGGGAGTCGCGGTGGCCGTGCCTCTCCAGCAGGGCGCGCAGCCGGGTCTCGTCCTCCTCGGTGAGCCGGGCGGCCGGGTGTTCGGGGCGGAAGGCCAGGTAGATGGTGGTGACGGCGGTGAGCAGGCCGAGGGCGCCGAGCGAGAAGGCCACCGTCCAGGACGTGTTGCCCTGGTAGTCGACGGGGCCCTCGAAGCCGAACAGGCCGTAGATGACGTGCGTGATGCGGTCGGCCAGGCTCGGGTCGCCGATGATGCGCTCGGCGTGGACGCTGACGATGAGCAGGCCGAGTATCAGCGAACCGGCGCTCATGAGCACGAAGTTGGCGAGGGCACGCCAGCGGCTGCGCGGGTCGGGCAGGGCGTCGAACTGGTCGCGGTGGAGCAGCAGCGGTGCCAGCAGGGCCAGGGAGATCAGTACGCCGACCAGTGAGTGGCGGTACGTGAACTGCGCGACGGCACCGGCGGGCAGCAGGGCGACGGCGGCTCGCCAGGCCCGGCGTTTGCCGCGCTTGAGGCCGTGGGCGAGCAGCAGCAACAGCACGCCGGTGCTGAGCGACAGGGCGGCCGCGAACGGGCCGAGGGCGCCGGGCAGTACCTCGGCGATGGCGTGCATACGGCTGTGGCGGAAGCGGGGGAAGACGCCCGCCGCGATGTCCAGGACACCCACGAGGGCACATGCTCTGCCGACCAGGACGGGGACGGCCTCGGGGCGCGGTCCGCGCAGCAGTTGGCGCGCCCGGTTCACCCGGGCCGTGGGCGCCGCGTCGCCTCTGCGACTCGGAACCTCGACCGACATTTCCTCATCTGTCCTGACAGACATCGCATCCCGTAGTTCTGCGAGAGACCTTGGATCCGGTACCGATTCGGGCATCCGGCGACATTGCGCCCTCTAGGACGGTGTCTCGGGGGGAGAGGTTCACTCCCCACGTCAAAGCCGTTTCAAAGGCCAAGGAAAGTCCGGGACAAGCCCTCGCGAAGGTGTGGTCGCGGGGGCGGCCGGACGGAGAGCGCGGACAGGTAACCAACCCATGGGTCTCACGAGCAACAAGGTGCTGCTGCTGGCGGTGCTCTCGGCCGTGCTGCTGTTCGCCGGCACGGTCTGGCTGTGGCCACGGCTGGCCCGGCGTGGCTGGCGGATGGTGGGCGGGCGCGTCGGCCTGCTGCTGGCCACGCAGGTGGCGCTGTTCGCGGCGGTGGGTCTCGCCGCCAACCAGGCCTTCGGGTTCTACGCGAGCTGGGCGGACCTGTTCGGGCAGGAGAAGGAGCCGGGCGTGGTGGTCGACCACGCGCGGGGCGACGGGGCGCTGGAGGTGGTCGCCTCGCGGCGGGTGCCGGGGGCGGGCGGTGCGCGGCCCCAGGTCGGCGGACGGATCCAGGAGGTCGAGATCGTGGGCCGGACGACCCGCATCGCCACTCCCGCGTACGTCTATCTGCCGCCGGAGTACTTCCAGCCGCGGTACCGCACCCGTTCGTTTCCCGCAGCCGTGGTGCTGACCGGCTACCCGGGCACGGCGTCGGCGCTGGTGGAGAAGCTCCACTACCCGCGTACGGCCCTGGAGCTGGGCCGGGCGGGCCGGATGCGGCCGACGATCCTCGTGATGCTGCGGCCGACGGTGGCGCCGCCCCGGGACACGGAGTGCGTGGACATCCCGGGCGGACCGCAGACCGAGTCGTTCTTCGCCAGGGATCTGCCCGACGTGTTGCGTTCGCGGTTCAGGGTGGTCGATAAACCGGGCCGGCTGGGCATCATCGGCAACTCCACGGGCGGCTACTGCGCGTTGAAGATCGCCATGCACCACCCCGGTGTGTATGCCGCGGGGGCCGGTCTCTCCGCGTACTACAAGGCGCCGATCGACGCGACGACGGGTGATCTCTTCCAGGGCGACAAGGGCCTGCGGAATCGCGCCGACCTGTGGTGGTACCTGAAGCACGAGCCCGCTCCCGACACTTCGCTGCTGGTCACCAGCAGCGAGATGGGCGAGTCCAACTACAAGGACACGCTGCGGTTCATCGAGCGGGTGAGGAACACCGGGCGGACGCGGATCTCGTCGATCGTCCTCGAAAGCGGCGGGCACAACTTCAACACCTGGCGGCGCGAGATTCCGGCCACGCTGGAGTGGATCAGCGGGCGGCTGGACGGCCGTTCGGGAACCACGGGGAATGATCTTGAGAATTGATTGAAGGATAGATTCCGCTTCGTGCCGAGTTCTGATGCGGTGTGAACACTTCGGTATGGCTTTGTTTTGCGGGGTGGCTCACCATGATTCGCCTACGCGCGGTAAGTTTCTGGCCATGCCACGTGGACGTCACCGCCATTCCCCGCCCCTGCACAGGCTGCTCCCCCCGTCGGCGATCGCAGGCGTCTCCCTCGTCTGCGCCCTGGGGCCCTGGGTGTTCACGGAGCCGATGGCGCTCCGCGGTCTGGCCGCGGCGGCCGCGGTCACGGCGGTCGTCGGCGCGGTCGTACTGCGCCGCTGGGACGCCCAGGCGGGCAAGCGCGTCGCCGACCTCACGCGCGGGCGCGCGAGCGACGAGTGGCGCTTCGAGGAGCGCGTCGCCGAACTGGAGGGCGACCTCGAGGAGTCCCGCGAACTGCGCGTGAAGCTCGAGCAGCGGCTGCGCGCCAAGCGCACGGAACTGGCCGGGCTGCGCAACGAACACGCCGCGCTGCTGCGCCGGTACGCCACGTCCGAGACCGAGCGCGCGAGCGTCCTGGAGGACCGCCGGGTGCTGGAGATCGAGGCGACGGTTCCGGTGCGCGCCGCGCTGCCCGCGGGGGCGTCGAAGACGGCGGACGGTTCGGCGGAGGCGGCTGCTGCGGGGGCCGAGGATCTGGCCGTCGAGGAGGAGCCGGCCGTTCCCGCCGTCTTCTCGCCGGAGGGCTCCCGGCTGTTCCTGCGTGCGGCGGCCGCACTCGCCCGGTTCGACGGCGACCCGGCCCCGGACCCGGACGGCGGCCCGGACGGCGACGGTGACGGCGTCCCGGAGGACGACGAGGACGAGCCGGCGCAGGAGGGCAACGACGAACAGCCGCCCCTGCGGGAGCCGTCGCACGCGGACGAGCCGCAGGGGCGGTCCGAGGCGGTGGACGGGCACGAGCACGCGGCCGCCGGCACGTCCGCCACGGCCGAGACCGAGCGACTCCCGCGGTCTGCCGCTTCAGGTCACTACACGGTGCCGACCGCCGTGGCCGTCGCCCCGCAGACGCCGGCGCGGCGCCCGCGGACCGAAGGGGGTTTCGACTTCTTCGGTACCAAGCAGGAGACGTCCCGCGCCGCCTTGGAGGCCGTGCAGAACGAGGACCTGGCGGATGTCGTCGGCCAGGAGGCCCTCGCGCTGCACAAGGCCGAGGCGGAGGCCCGGTACAAGCCCGCGGACGCGGAGTCGCGCGGGATCGGCCAGGTCATCGACCTGACCGCGCACGACGAGACGGAACAGATCGATGTGCAGGGGCTGCGCAGCGCGGTCTCCTGAAGCCCGCGCCTCCCGGTTCTCGGCCGTCACGCCATCCAGCGGTCCGGCCGCGCGTCCCTGCGCCCCGTGCGTGACCGCTCCGCCTGCCGGGCCAGCAACTCCCGCGCCTCGTCCGAGTCCCGCAGCCGCGCCCGCACCACCTTGTTCGCGCCGGTGTCCACACACACGTCGGCCACGCCCCGGGCCCGTTCCCAGGGCCCCTGCGTCATCCGTACGCTCTGCACCTTGGCATGCGGCACCAGCGCCAGACTCCGCGCCAGCAACCCCGAGCGCGCCGCGAACACCGCGTCGGTGACGGCGAGTCCGTACCCCCGCCACCACACCGGCACGCACCACCGGGCGCGGCGCGGCGACGGCGACAGGGCCGCGCTCTCCGGCACGGTCACCCCGGGCAGCACCAGCGCGACGACGGTCTCCGCGAGCTCGCGCGGAGCGACCGGCACCAGCACGGAGTTGGACGAGCCCGCCACATCGAGCTCCACCCGCACCCAGCCGCGCCGCCGCCACAGCAGCGGCTCCACGATCCGCACGGTCTGCACCCGGCCCGGCGGCACCGTCTCGTGGGCCCGGTCCAGCAGGCCGTGGTCGATGCGCAGCCCGTCGGGCGACTGGCCCACCGTCCAGTCGTAGTCGGCGACGAACCGCCCCACACTGCTCGCGCCCGCCGCGCCCAGCAGCGGCAGAGCGACCGCCAGGACCGTCCACAGGCTGTGGGTGAAGAACCACAGCACCGGCGGGACGACGAGCGCCGCCGCCAGTGACCCCCAGGTCGCGCCCGTCAGCACCAGCGACAGGGCGAGGACACCGGGCGGCACCCGCAGCAGCCGGCGGGACGGCGCCTCACCGACCTCGTGGGCGGTCTCGGGCGCGAAACCGGCCGCCCGCGCGAGCAGTTCGGCCCGCAGCGTCCGTGCCTCGCCCGCGCCCAGGAAGGCCAGTTCGTCCTTCTTGTCGGTCCCTATGACGTCGAGTTTCAGCTTGGCGACGCCCGCCACCCGGGCGAGCAGCGGCTGGGTGACGTCGACGGCCTGGATGCGCTCCAGCCGGATGTGCGCGGTGCGCCGGAACACCAGGCCGGTGCGGATGCGCAGTTCGGTGTCGGTCACCGCGAAGCGCGTGAACCACCAGGAGCAGAAGCCGTAGAGGGCGGCGGCCGGGACGATCACGGCGAGGCCGATCAGCAGCGTGGTCGTCGTCAGCCGGCTCAGATGGCGCTGCGCCCCGTCGGGGTCGTGCACGGCCCAGCCGATGACCACGGCGACCGGCGCCCAGGCGCGCCGCAGCGGCGTGACGGGGTGCAGGCGCCGGTCGGCCGGGGTGTCTTGCTCGGACAGGGCGTTTGGCTTGGCCGGGGTGTCTTGCTCGGCCATGCTGTTTCGTTCGGTCGCGGTGTCTTGCTCGGACAGGGTGTTTCGTTCGGTCGCGGTGTCTTGCTCGGACAGGGCGTTTGGCTTGGCCGGGGTGTCTTGCTCGGCCATGCTGTTTCGTCCGGTCGCGGTGTCTTGCTCGGCCATGGCGTTCCGATCGCCCACGCCGCCTCGCTCGGACACCGCGCCTCCCTCGGACAGAGCGTCTCCGCCGACCGGCCCGCCGCTCTCGGCTGGTCCGTTGCTCTCGGCTGGTCCGTCGGCGTCGGTCGGTCCGCTGCCGGCCGTTGTCCCGCCGCTCTCGGCTGGTCCGTTGCTCTCGGCTGGTCCGTCGGCGTCGGTCGGTCCGCTGCCGGCCGTTGTCCCGCCGGTCTCGGCTGGTCCGTTGCTCTCGGCTGGTCCGTCGGCGTCGGTCGGTCCGCTGCCGGCCGTTGTCCCGCCGCTCTCGGCTGGTCCGTTGCTCTCGG
>NZ_JBIBHN010000047.1:16201-40758 GCF_042957035.1 Streptomyces sp. NPDC008137
GCTGGTCCGTCGGCGTCGGTCGGTCCGCTGCCGGCCGTTGTCCCGCCGCTCTCGGCTGGTCCGCAGCTCTCGGCTGGTCCGTCGGCGTCGGTCGGTCCGCTGCCGGCCGTTGTCCCGCCGCCCTCGGCCGTCCCGTCGGCGTCTGTCAGCCCCTGGCCGGTGGTCACTCCGCTCCGGCCCGTCGGCTCGCTGCCGTTCGGCCCGCTGCTTCCGTCGGTCACCTTGCCACCGGCCCCCGCGGCCTCGGGGGCCGTCACAGCCCGGCCGATCGGGCCTCGCCCAGCTCGGTGAGCCGGTCGCGCAGCCGTTCCGCCTCGGCCGGGTCCAGGCCGGGGATGGTCGCGTCGGTGGCGGCGGCGGCCGTGTGCAGTTGCACGCTGGCCAGCCCGAAGTGCCGCTCGACGGGCCCGGAGGTGACCTCGACCAGCTGCATCCGCCCGTACGGCACCACCGTCTCCTCGCGCCACAGCACGCCCCGGCTGATCAGCAGGTCGTCGGCGCGCTCGGCGTACCGCCAGGAACGCCAGTTGCGGTCGATCATCACCCAGCCCCAGGCCATCAGCGCCAGCGGCAGCACCGCGAAGACGGCCCAGGCGGGCCCGGCCAGCAGGCCCGGCAGCAGCCCGGCGGCCAGCGCGATCAGCCCCAGCCACACCACCAGCAGCAACCGCCGCATCCTCAGCAGCCCGGGCGGCAGCGCGATCCACACCGGCCCGTCCCCGTCCGCCGTCCCCGCCGTGCCCTCGACGGCCGCCATCGGCTCCGCCTCCCGCGCACTCCCCGTATCCATGAGGCCAGCGTACGTAGGAGAGACTGTGTCCATGACTCCTACGACGGAGACCATGGTCGGAATCGGCGGCGCCGCGGAGAGCACCGACATGGTGCTCAACATCGGACCCCAGCATCCCTCCACGCACGGCGTGCTGCGGCTGAAGCTGGTCCTGGACGGCGAGCGCATCACGCGCGCGGAGCCGGTGATCGGCTATATGCACCGCGGCGCGGAGAAGCTGTTCGAGGCGCGCGACTACCGTCAGATCATCATGCTGGCCAACCGCCACGACTGGCTGTCGGCGTTCTCCAACGAGCTGGGCGTGGTCCTCGCCGTGGAGCGGATGCTCGGCATGGAGGTCCCCGAGCGCGCGGTGTGGCTGCGCACGCTGCTCGCCGAGCTGAACCGGGTGCTCAACCACCTGATGTTCCTCGGCTCGTACCCGCTGGAGCTCGGCGGGATCACCCCGATCTTCTACGCCTTCCGGGAGCGCGAGGAGCTCCAGCACGTCATGGAGGAGGTCTCCGGCGGGCGGATGCACTACATGTTCAACCGCGTCGGCGGCCTCAAGGAGGACCTGCCGGCCGGGTGGACCACACGCGCGCGTGCCGCCGTCGCGGACGTGCGCTCGCGGATGGACCGCTTCGACGACCTGGTGCTCGGCAACGAGATCTTCCGGGGCCGCACCCGGGGCGTGGGTGTCCTCTCCCCGGAGGCGGTGCACGCGTACGGCGTCAGCGGGCCGATCGGGCGCGGCTCGGGCGTCGACTTCGACCTGCGCCGGGACGAGCCGTACCTGGCCTACGGCGACCTCCAGGACACCCTGAAGGTCGTCACCCGGCAGGAGGGCGACTGCCTCGCCCGCTTCGAGTGCCTCCTGGAGCAGACGCACAACGCGCTCGACCTGGCCGACGCCTGCCTCGACCGGCTCGCCGAGCTGCCGCCGGGGCCGGTCAACCAGCGGCTCCCCAAGGTGCTGAAGGCGCCCGAGGGCCACACCTACGCCTGGACCGAGAACCCCCTCGGCATCAACGGCTACTACCTGGTCAGCAAGGGCGAGAAGACCCCGTACCGGCTGAAGCTGCGCTCGGCCTCGTACAACAACATCCAGGCGCTGACGGAGCTGCTGCCGGGGACGCTGGTCGCGGACATGGTGGCGATCCTGGGGTCGATGTTCTTCGTGGTCGGGGACATCGACAAGTAGGTCCCGGCCAGTGGGCCCTCAGTCGGAGAGCACATCGGGGATGCCCACCGGCTGGACCAGCCACCCGAAGTCCCCCAGCCCTCCCGCCGCCGTCAGCTCGGCGGCCTCCCCGGCGCCCGCCAGGGCGCGCACGTATGCGGTGGGGTCGGTGGACGCGAGCGTGAGCGGGGGGCGTGCGCCGGTCACGCCCAGGGCGCGCAGCGCCTCACGCTGGGGGAGGAGCCGCCCGCCGGGCAGCGCGCACGCGTCCAGGGCGACATGTGCGGTGATGTCGCAGGAGCCGTCCGGAACGGCCGTGGTCTCGCGACCGTCCCGGAACCCGGTGAGCGTCCCGAACGGAGGTCGCGCGTCCGCCGTGTGCCCGTAGTCCACGGCGACGGCGAGCCCCCGGTCGAGCGTGGCGACCGCCGAGGCCCAGGCCTCGTCCCTGGTCAGACCGAGCTCGGCCCGCAGCCCCGGCTCGCCGCGCAGCGGCCACCACCGCTGGAGCCACCGCGCCTGATCCCCGTCGACCGGATCCCCAAGCCGCTCGCTCCCGTCCTCCCGGACCAGCACCAGCCGGGCCGTGCCCGCGGAGTCCACCTCCGCCACCTCCACCGGCACGTTGTCCAGCCACTCGTTGGCGAACAGCAGCCCCGTCGTCCCTTCCGGGGGCGAGGCCAGCCACTCGATCCGGTGATCGAGCCCGGCGGGCCTCCCGGCGATCTCGACGGCGTACGCGCGCGTGCGGGCCGCCACCTCCGCCGGGAGCGCCGCGAGCACCCCGCCGGCCAGCTCGCCCCGCCCGGCCGCCATGTCGACGAAGTCCAGCACCGCGGGCCGCCCCAGCGCCTCGTCGACCCGGCACAGCAGCCGCGCCACGGCCCCGGCGAACAGCGACGAAGCGTGCACGGACGTACGGAAGTGCCCGGCCGGCCCCTCCTCCCGCCGGTAGAACCCGCCCGGCCCGTACAGTGCCTCCGCCGCGGCGGACCGCCACCCACGCCACTCGTGCAACTCGGCTCCCGTACCTGGTGTCACCGGGCCAGGCTAAGCGCACACAACGAACGCAACTCCACCTTGCGGAGTACGCGCGCCCGGTGCGGATCGGTCCTCCGGTTGACCCCTGCACCTATCGCGCTTCCCTACGCTGGGTTACGTGCAGCGCCTCTATGACTTCCTCCGCAGGCACCCGATGTGGGTCGACGGCTCCTGGGCCGTGGTCCTCCTCGGGATTTCCGTGGTCGGCGGAGTGGCGGGCGGCTACGGCTCACCGGCCGCCGCCGTTCCGCTCACGATTCTGCTGTGCCTGGTGGTCGCGCTGCGCCGCCGCCTGCCGGAGAAGATGCTGCTGCTCGCGACCGCGGTCGGGGTGGCCCAGCTGATCACCGACGTGGAGCGGGGTCCGGCCGACTTCGCCCTGCTGGTGATCGTCTACACGGTCGCCGCGGAGGGCGCGCGCTGGGCCTCCCGCTTCGCGCTGGGCGCCGGTCTGTGCGCGGCCCCCGTGTCCCAGCTGCGCTGGCCCAGCGACCAGACGAACATCGCGGGCAACATCGCCCTGACGGTCTTCATGGCCGTGCCCTTCGCCCTCGCCTGGGTGCTCGGCGACTCCATCCGCACCCGCCGCGCCTACTTCGCGCAGCTGGAGGAGCGGGCCGCCCGCCTGGAGAAGGAGCGCGAGGCCCAGTCCAAGGTCGCCGTCGCCGCCGAACGCGCGCGGATCGCACGCGAGTTGCACGACGTCGTCGCGCACAACGTCTCCGTGATGGTGGTCCAGGCCGACGGCGCCGCCTACGTCCTCGACGCGGCTCCCGACCAGGCGAAGAAGGCCCTGGAGACCATCTCCTCCACCGGCCGCCAGGCCCTCGCCGAGATGCGCCGCCTGCTCGGCGTGCTGCGCACCGGGGAGCACCAGGAGGCCGGCGAGTACGTGCCGCAGCCCGACGTCCAGCAGATCGAGGACCTCGTCGAGCAGTGCCGCGCTTCCGGGCTGCCCGTCGACTTCAAGGTCGAGGGCACCCCCCGGCCGCTGCCCAGCGGCGTCGAGCTCACGGCGTACCGCATCGTGCAGGAGGCGCTCACCAACACCCGCAAGCACGGCGGGCCCAACGCGGGCGCGAGCGTGCGCCTGGTGTACTTCGACGACGGTCTCGGCCTGCTCGTCGAGGACGACGGCAAGGGCGCCCCGCACGAGCTGTACGAGGAGGGCGGTCTCGACGGCCAGGGCCACGGCCTCATCGGCATGCGCGAGCGGATCGGCATGGTCGGCGGCACCCTGGACGCCGGACCGCGCCCCGGCGGAGGATTCCGCATCAGTGCCCTGCTGCCGCTCAAACCCGCCTGACGCGGTCACACACCCCGCACTGACACCTGTAACGCTCCCACCGTAAAAGAGACTTGGAAGAGGCCCCGATGACGATCCGCGTGATGCTCGTCGACGACCAGGTGCTGCTGCGCACCGGGTTCCGGATGGTGCTCGCCGCCCAGCCGGACATGGAGGTCGTGGCGGAGGCGGGCGACGGGGTCGAGGCCCTCCAGGTGCTGCGGTCGACCGAGGTCGACGTGGTGCTGATGGACGTCCGCATGCCGAAGCTCGACGGTGTGGAGACGACCCGCCGGATCTGCGCCGACACCGAGCCGCCGAAGGTGCTCATCCTGACCACCTTCGACCTCGACGAGTACGCCTTCTCCGGGCTGAAGGCGGGCGCCTCCGGCTTCATGCTCAAGGACGTGCCGCCCGGAGAGCTGCTCGCCGCGATCCGCGCCGTGCACAGCGGCGACGCGGTCGTCGCGCCCTCCACCACCCGACGGCTCCTGGACCGCTTCGCACCGATGCTGCCGGGCACCGCGAACCAGCCCCAGCACCAGGAACTGGAGCGGCTCACCGGCCGTGAGCGCGAGGTCATGGTGCTGGTCGCGCAGGGCCTGTCCAACGGCGAGATCGCGGCCCGGCTCGTGCTGTCCGAGGCGACCGTGAAGACGCACGTGGGCCGCATCCTGACCAAGCTGGGCCTCAGGGACCGGGTGCAGGTCGTGGTGCTGGCCTACGAGACCGGGCTGGTACGGGCCGGGGGCCACGGCTGAGCGGGGCGGGACCGGCCGGCTCAGCCGGCAGTCTTGGGGCCCTTCCCATCTGGGCCCCCTCCTGTCTGAGCATCCCCTGTCTGGGCCCCCTCTATCTGAGGATCCCCTCCAGGAACTCGCTGCCGAGCCGGGCCACCACCGTCACATCCAGCTGGTGCAGGACGTAGCGCCCGCGGCGGCGGGTGGTGAGCAGGCCCGCCTTCTTCAGCACGGCCAGGTGCCGGGATATCTCCGGGGCCGTCATGCCGTGCACCTGCGCCAGCTCGCCCGTGGTGTACGCGCTGCGGGCCAGATTGCGGCAGATCCGCATCCGCACGGGGTGCGACAGCGCCGTCATGCGCAGGGCCAGCTGTTCGAGATTGGGCGGGGCGGCGAGCTCGGGGGAGCCGACCGGGTAGTGCAGCACCGGCTGCCAGCCGTACCGGTGCAGGACCATCAGATGCGGCCAGCCCAGGCTCGTCGGGACGAGCAGCAGGCCGCCGTCACCGGTGGACGTGCCGTCGTCGCCGCCCAGCTTGTCGACCGTGATCCGGGCGGCCGACTCGTCGAGTGTGATCGCCGGGGACACTGCGGCCAGGGCCTCGGCCATGCCCTTGTGCCGGAAGAGGTCCGTCTTCAACCGCGCGTCCGCCGCGAGCTGATGGCGCAACCGGGACCAGGCCTCCGCGAAGAACGCCTCGTCGCAGTCCTGGAGGAACTGCCGCAGCCAGGCCCGGATCGAGGGCGGGTCGGCCAGCAGCCTCCGGCTGAACCGCAGTTGCTGCGGCCCGCGCGCGGCGGCCAGGTCCAGGGCGCGGCGGCGCACCTCCGGGTCGGACAGCGCGGTGGGCCCGCACGAGCCGTACCCGAGGGCACAGGTGAACTCCAGCGCCGCGTCCACGAACTGTTCGTCCGACAGCTTGTCGAGCAGGTCCAGCTCCTCGGCGAGCGTGCCGCCCGGGAGGGTGCTCCGGCCCGGGACGCCGGCGAAGGGCATGAACAGGTCCGAGAACGTCGACCGCCACAGGAAGTCGGCCTCGCACATCCGGTCGGCCAGATGCGGGTCGAGCCGTGCGGTCACGCCCGTCACCCAGCCCTGGAGGCCCGGGTGGTGCCCCGGCTCGGACAGCGCGTGCAGCGCCATGCCGAGTTCGGCCAAGGGGGAGGGCACGACGGCGATCTCCTCCGGCCGCAGCCCCGCGATGTCGATGTGCACGCTCATGTCCTCATGGTGCACCCCGCCACTGACAACGCCCCCGCCGATTGACGGCCGTCGTCAATCGGCGCGACTTCGCCCCGGCAGCGGGCGCAGGGTGGGAGCACCGGGGCAGCCGCGGAGCCTTCGGACCTCCATTCCCCCCCCCGACCCGCCGAGGCGATCCACGATGAGCATCACGCAGCAGCACCTCCTCGACCTCTACCGCGCCCAGCAGCTCGGCGAGCCCGCCCCGCCCGCGCCCGGCACGCACGACCGGCGGGTCGTACGGGAGTGGCGCGAAGAACGACAGTTCCGCGCGGTCCTCGCCGGGCGCCCGGCTCGCGTGGGGCAGCGCATCCGCCACGCCCTGGGCCGGTGGCTGCTCCCGGGGCGCCGTACTACCTGCTGATCAGCCGGGCGACGAAGTCGGCGACCGCCGCTTTCACGTCCTCTGCGGTCCACTCCAGCCCGGGGGCCCGTACGCTCACCTCCGTGCGGGCCAGGCCCGGCCCGCCCCGGCTCCAGGCGCCGGCGAACAGGAAGACACCCGTCTCCTCGGCCGTCCTGACCGCCGCCTCCCCGGCCACGTCCGCCTCGTACGGCAGCCAGACCTGGAAATCGTGGGTGTGCGGCACCTCCGGGTACACGCGGGCCCACGGCAGCCCGGCCGCCGCGAACCCCTCGCGCAGGGCGGCGGCCACCACGCGCGCGTGGGCGATGTACTCCGGCAGCCGGGGCAGCTCCCGCTCCAGCCCGGCCAGCGCCGACAGGGCCGTGGGGAACTGCTGGAAGACCTCCCCGCCGTACCGGTGCCGCCAGGCCCTCGCCTCCTCCACCAGCTCCTTCGGACCGGCGAGCGCCGCGCCGCCGACCCCCTCCAGGGCCTTGTAGAACGACACGTAGACGCTGTCCGCCAGGCCCGCGATCTCCGCCACGGACCGGCCGAGGTGGACGGTGGACTCCCACAGCCGGGCCCCGTCGAAGTGCACCACGGCGTCCCGCTCCCGCGCGGCCTCCACCACCTCCGTGAGCTCCTCCCAGGACGGCAGCACGAAACCGGCCTCCCTGAGGGGGAGTTCCAGCATCAGCGCCCCGAAGGGCTCCTCGAAGTCGCGTACCTCGGCGGCCGAGGGCATCCGCGGCTCGTCCGTCAGACGCACCGGGCGCAGACCGCCGACCTCGCTGAACGCGTTCCGCTCGTGCAGCTCGGGATGGCCGAGCGGGTGCAGGGCGACGGTCGGGTTGCCGGTGCGGCCCGCCCAGCAGCGCAGGGCCACCTGCTGGGCCATGGTGCCCGTCGGGAAGAACGCGGCGGCCTCGGTGCCGAGCAGCCCGGCGACCTTCGCCTCCAGCGCCCCGACGACCCCGTCGCCGTACGCGTCGGACAGCTCGTCCAGGTCGTACAGGTCCTCCACGTCGGCCAGCTCCGCCAAGCGCTCACGGAGCGTCTTGTGGAAGGCGAAGCGCGCGAGCACCCGCCGTGCGCCGCGATGGGCGGCCAGCCGCCGCCCACGGAGCCCCGCGCGCCGCTCCTCGTCCTGTTCCGTCGTCTCAGTCATGCCCCGGATCCTGCCCCGCGCGCGTGCGTGCGGGCACCCGCATTTCCGGCGCACCCTGTGGACGCCTTTCCGCACAGCCTGTGGATGGCTTTCCGCACACCCTGTGGACGACCGAACACCCCTCGAACCGATCGCGTTAACATGACGAGAAATCGTCCGGTACCCGGAGCGGACTGGAACGGGAAGGCCGCCGTCGAGTGAACACAACCCCACAGCCAGACCCCAAGGACCGCCCCGCGCGCCTCACCGTCGGCGTCGTCGGCGCCGGCCGCGTGGGACCCGCGCTGGCCGCGGCCCTGCGGCTCGCCGGGCACCGCCCCGTCGCCGTCTCCGCGGTCTCCGACACCTCCCGCCGCCGTGCCGCCCAACTGCTGCCCGACGTGCCCGTGCTGCCGCCCGCCGAGGTGCTCCAGCGGTCCGACCTGGTCCTGCTGACCGTCCCCGACGACGCCCTGCCCGACCTGGTCGCCGGACTCGCCGACACCGGGTCCGTGCGGCCGGGACAGCTGCTCGTCCACACCTCCGGGCGCTACGGCGCGCGGGTGCTCGACCCCGCCCTGCGCGCGGGCGCCCTGCCGCTCGCCCTGCACCCCGCGATGACCTTCACCGGCACGCCCGTGGACGTCCAGCGGCTGGCCGGCTGCTCCTTCGGCGTCACCGCGCCCGAGGAACTGCGCCTCGCCGCCGAGGCACTCGTCATCGAGATGGGCGGCGAGCCGGAGTGGATCGCCGAGGAGAACCGGCCGCTCTACCACGCGGCGCTCGCCCTGGGCGCCAACCACCTGGTCACCCTGGTCGCCCAGTCCCTGGAGCTGCTGCGCGCGGCCGGGGTCGCCGCCCCCGACCGGATGCTCGGCCCGCTCCTCGGCGCGGCCCTGGACAACGCCCTGCGCTCCGGCGACGCTGCCCTCACCGGCCCGGTCGCCCGCGGCGACGCGGGCACCGTCGCGGCCCATGTCACCGAGCTGCGCCGGCACGCCCCGGGGACCGTCGCCGGCTATCTGGCGATGGCCCGCGCGACCGCCGACCGGGCCCTGGCCCACGGCCTGCTGAAGCCCGAGCTCGCCGAGGACCTCCTCGGGGTACTCGCCGACGCGACGGACGGCACCGACGGCACCGAAGGGGACGCCCGATGACCACCACCCTGCTGAGCACCGCCGGCGAACTGCACGCACGCGTGCGGGCGGGCCGCCGCGCCGTGGTGATGACCATGGGCGCGCTGCACGAGGGCCACGCCACGCTGATCCGCACCGCGCGCGGCATCGCGGGCCGGGACGGCGAGGTCGTCGTCACCGTCTTCGTCAACCCGCTGCAGTTCGGGCAGGGCGAGGACCTCGACCGCTATCCGCGCACCCTGGACGCCGACCTCAAGCTCGCCGCCGAGTCCGGCGCGGACGTCGTGTTCGCCCCCGCCGTGGACGAGGTGTACCCCGGCGGCGAGCCCCAGGTCCGCGTCACCGCGGGCCCCATGGGCGAGCGCCTGGAGGGCTCCGCCCGCCCGGGCCACTTCGACGGCATGCTCACGGTCGTCGCCAAGCTGCTGCACCTGACCCGCCCCGACGTCGCCCTGTACGGCCAGAAGGACGCCCAGCAGCTCGCCCTGATCCGCCGCATGGTCCGGGACCTGAACTTCGGCGTGGAGATCGTCGGCGTCCCCACCGTCCGCGAGGACGACGGCCTGGCCCTGTCCAGCCGCAACCGCTACCTCTCGCCCGCCGAGCGGCGCACCGCCCTCGCGCTGTCCAGCGCCCTGTTCGCGGGCCAGGACCGGCATGCCGCGCAGGAGGCGCTGCGGGCCCGGGCCCGTGAGGTGCCCGCCACGCGCGCGCGTGCCGAGGCGCTCAGCGCCATCGGCGAGTCCCGAGCGGCGGCCGACGCGCACGCCGTGGCGACGGCCGTCCCGGGCGGCCCGGCGGCCGTCCGCGCCGCCGCCCGCCAGGTCCTGGACGAGGCCGCCCGCCTCGACCCGCCGCTGGCCCTGGACTACCTCGCACTCGTCGACCCGTCCGACTTCACCGAGATCGGGCACGACTTCACCGGCGAGGCGGTCCTCGCCGTGGCCGCCCGGGTCGGGACGACCCGGCTGATCGACAATCTCCCCCTCACCTTCGGAACCTTCGGAGCCGCCTCGTGACCAGCACAGGCATACGACTGCACGCGCCGGCGCCCGGCTGGTCCATCGACGCGGACGTGGTCGTCGTGGGCTCCGGCGTCGCCGGCCTGACCGCGGCCCTGCGCTGCCAGGCCGCGGGCCTCAGGACCGTCGTCGTCACCAAGGCCCGCCTCGACGACGGCTCCACCCGATGGGCCCAGGGCGGTATCGCCGCGGCCCTCGGCGAGGGCGACACCCCCGAACAGCACCTCGACGACACCCTGGTCGCGGGCGCCGGCCTGTGCGACGAGGAGGCGGTCCGCATCCTCGTCACCGAGGGCCCCGACGCCGTGCGCCGTCTCATCGAGACCGGCGCCCGGTTCGACGAGTCCACCGAGGGCGCCCTCGAACTCACCCGCGAGGGCGGCCACCACCGCCGCCGCATCGCCCACGCGGGCGGTGACGCCACCGGCGCCGAGATCTCCCGCGCCCTGGTCGACGCGGTACGCGCGCGTGGCGTGCGCACGGTCGAGAACGCGCTCGTCCTGGACCTCCTCACGGACGCCGAGGGCCACACCGCGGGTGTCACCCTGCACGTCATGGGGGAGGGCCAGCACGACGGCGTGGGCGCGGTCCACGCACCCGCCGTGGTCCTGGCGACCGGCGGCATGGGCCAGGTCTTCTCGGCGACCACCAACCCGTCCGTCTCCACGGGCGACGGCGTGGCCCTGGCGCTCCGCGCGGGCGCCGAGGTCAGCGACCTCGAATTCGTCCAGTTCCACCCGACGGTGCTCTTCCTCGGCCCGGACGCGGAGGGCCAGCAGCCCCTGGTCTCCGAGGCGGTCCGCGGCGAGGGCGCCCACCTGGTCGACGCCGACGGCACACGCTTCATGCTCGGCCGCCACGAGCTCGCCGAACTGGCCCCCCGGGACATCGTCGCCAAGGGCATCATGCGCCGCATGCAGGAGCAGGACGCCGACCACATGTTCCTCGACGGCCGGCACTTCGGCGCAGAGATGTGGGAACACCGCTTCCCGACGATCCTCGCCGCCTGCCGCGCCCACGGCATCGACCCGGTCACCAGCCCCATCCCGGTCGCCCCCGCCGCCCACTACGCCTCCGGCGGCGTTCGCACCGACTCACAGGGCCGTACGACCGTCCCCGGCCTGTACGCGTGCGGTGAGGTGGCCTGCACCGGCGTGCACGGCGCCAACCGCCTGGCCTCCAACTCCCTCCTCGAAGGCCTGGTCTACGCCGAGCGCATCGCCGCCGACATCGAGGCGAACGTCCTGCACGCGCGCGTGCCGAAACCCCTCCCGCACCCGGAGATCCCCGAGCATCCCCTGCAGACCCCCGAGGCCCGCTTCACGATCCAGCGGATCATGTCGAACGGGGCCGGCGTCCTGCGCTCGGCGGAGTCCCTCGCGAAGGCCGCCGACCGGCTCCAGCAGCTGCACACCGACGCCCGCGACGCCCTCGCCGAGAACGGCAAGACCGCCGAGCCCGGCGTCGACACCTGGGAGGCCACCAACCTCCTGTGCGTGGCCCGCGTCCTGGTCGCCGCCGCCCGGCTCCGCGAGGAGACCCGGGGCTGCCACTGGCGCGAGGACCGCCCCGAGCACGACGACACGACCTGGCGCCGCCACATCGTCGTGACCCTGAACCCGGACCGCTCGCTGGCCGTGCACACCACGGACACCACAGACTTCCCTCCGACCCTCCCCACCCAGGCCCCCCAGGAGCAGTGACCGACGTGACCACCCCCGACCTTCCCCTCGCCTCGTCCGGAGGCTGCGGCGACGGCTGTGCCTGCGGCGCTGACGAGCAGGTGTACCTGGAGTGCGGCCTGGACCCCGCCCTCGCCCAGCTCCTGGCCGAAGCGGGCCTCGACCCCGTCGAGGTCGAGGACATCGCCAACGTGGCCCTCCAGGAGGACCTGGCCAACGGCGTGGACGTGACGACGGTCGCGACGATCCCCGAGGACGCCGTGGCCACCGCCGACTTCACCGCACGCGAGGCGGGCACGGTGGCAGGCCTGCGCATCGCCGAAGCGGTCATCTCGGTCGTCTGCGAGGAGGAACTCGAGATCGAGCGCCACGCGGAGGACGGCGACCAGGTCGAGGCGGGCCAGAAGCTCCTCTCCGTCACCACCCGCACCCGCGACCTCCTCACGGCCGAACGCAGCGCGCTGAACATCCTGTGCCGCCTGTCGGGCATCGCCACCGCCACGCGCGCGTGGGCGGACACCCTCGACGGCACCAAGGCCAGGGTCCGAGACACCCGCAAGACGACCCCCGGCCTCCGCGGCCTCGAGAAGTACGCGGTCCGCTGCGGCGGCGGCGTCAACCACCGCATGTCCCTCTCGGACGCGGCCCTGGTCAAGGACAACCACGTGGTGGCCGCGGGCGGCGTCGCCCAGGCCTTCCAGGCGGTCCGCGAGCGCTTCCCCGACGTCCCCATCGAGGTCGAGGTCGACACCCTGCACCAGCTCCGCGAGGTCCTGGACGCCGGCGCCGACCTGATCCTCCTGGACAACTTCACGCCGGGCGAGTGCGAGGAGGCGGTGGCCATCGTCCAGGGCCGCGCCGCCCTGGAGGCCTCGGGCCGCCTCACCCTCGACAACGCCAAGGCCTACGCGGACACCGGCGTCGACTACCTGGCCGTAGGAGCCCTCACCCACTCCTCGCCGATCCTGGACATCGGCCTCGACCTGCGACCGGCGCGGTAGGGGAGCGGGTAAGGACCATGCTGCTCACGATCGACGTGGGAAACACCCACACCGTCCTCGGCCTGTTCGACGGCGAGGACATCGTCGAACACTGGCGCATCTCGACGGACGCGCGCCGCACCGCCGACGAACTGGCGGTCCTCCTCCAGGGCCTGATGGGCATGCACCCGCTCCTCGGCGACGACCTGGGCGACGGCATCGACGGCATCGCCATCTGCGCGACCGTCCCCTCGGTCCTGCACGAACTCCGCGAGGTGACCCGCCGCTACTACGGCGACGTACCCGCCATCCTCGTCGAACCGGGCGTCAAGACGGGCGTCCCGATCCTCATGGACAACCCCAAGGAGGTCGGCGCCGACCGCATCATCAACGCGGTGGCGGCGGTCGAGCTCTACGGCGGTCCCGCCATCGTCGTCGACTTCGGCACGGCGACGACGTTCGACGCGATCAGCGCGCGCGGCGAGTACGTCGGCGGTGTCATCTCGCCCGGCATCGAGATCTCCGTCGAGGCCCTCGGCGTCCGCGGCGCCCAGCTCCGCAAGATCGAGGTGGCCCGCCCCCGCAGCGTCATCGGCAAGAACACTGTCGAGGCGATGCAGTCGGGCGTCATCTACGGCTTCGCCGGCCAGGTCGACGGAGTCGTCAACCGCATGGCCCGCGAGCTGTCGGAGGACCCGGAGGACGTCACCGTCATCGCGACGGGCGGCCTCGCACCGATGGTCCTGGGCGAGTCGTCGGTCATAGACGAACACGAGCCATGGCTGACGCTGATCGGCCTGCGGCTGGTGTACGAGCGGAACGTGTCGCGCATGTGACCCGGTAGCCCGGCGTGGGTGGCCGGGTGCGGGGGGTTTCGCAGCCCGGCGGAGCGGGGTGCCTCCCCCACTCTCGGCTTCGCTCGAGCGGGGCCCCCACCGCCACCCGTGCCGCCCATGGGGGCGCCTCCCAGGCCCTTGAGGCACTGGGGGAGGCACGCATGCCCGCAGCCAGGGCGGCGGGGGCTGGCGGCGTCAGCCGGAACGGCCCGCACCCGCGCACGGCGAGAAGGGGCCGTGCCGGGGGGTGTCCGCCCGCAGCGGTTGTCGCGTCAACGAACAGTCAGTCGGCGTCCGACCCCATCGCGACGTTCCGAGGACGGACACCCCCCGGCGCGGCCCCGACCCACCACCCACCGCCAGGCGCGGCCACCCCCGACCACCCCACCCACCGCCAGGCGCGGCCACCCCCGACCACCCCACCCACCCGAGTGGTCCCCCACGCCACACCCGCGCCCCCTATGTGGAATTTGTCTGATTAGCGCGTATCGTCGCAGCATGCCCACGCCATACGGATCCCGCGGCGGCATGGCGTTCGGCGTGGAGGAGCTGCGTGTGCTCCGCCGCGCTCTCGCCCTCGCCCTCCACCCCACCTCCGCCTCGTCCGACGACGTCCAGGACTGCCTCCGCCTAGCGGAGTCGCTCGACGAGGCCACACGGGAGGGGGCCAGGCTGCGTGCCTTCCTCGTGGCCGATCTCGGCCGGTACCGCGCCGCCCTGCCCGGCACCGCCGCCGGGTACCTCACCCTCCTGGACGAGGCCCTGGGTGCCGGATACCGCCCCCACCCCCACGACCTCACCGCCCTCCGCGCCCTGCGCGGCAACCCCACCGCCGCCGCCCTCCTGGAGCGCTGCCGCCCACATCACCACCCGGTCACCCGGACGGCCCCCGCCGCTCCCGCCCCCGCTCCCACCGTCCCCGCCGCCCGCACCCGTCTCCACGCCCTCCCCGGAGGCCGCTCCGCAGGCCTCTCCACCCCCGGGGACTCCGCCAAGGACACTCCCGGCCGGCAGCCCGAGAAGAAGCCCGCGCGCAAACCACCGGCCCCCAAACCGGCCCCCAAGCCCACCCCGGCGGCACCCCCCGCCCCCGCCCCGGGCACCCCGAAGCCCAGCCGCCCGATCCCCACCCCGGGCGAGGTGTTCCCGCGCCGCAAGCCCACCCCGCCGCCCCCCGCGAACCCCCAGCAGCTCGCCGCGGGCTGACGTGGCTACCCTGGCTCCATGGACTATGTCTCCGCGCTTCTGCCCCCGGTCGTCATGGCCGTCTTCTTCATCGGCGTGATCCGGGTGATCGTGAAGACGCAGGGCGGCGCCAACAAGGCCAAGGAGGACGCGGCCGTGGACGCCGCCCTCGCGCGCGTGGAGGGCGCCCACCAGTCCTCCACCGGCACCCCGAAGGCCTGACCGCACCTTCACCCCACCCGGCGTACGACTCGGCGAGGCCCGCCCCTTCGAGTCGTACGCCCTTTTTGTTCACATTTGTCACTGAAGCGCACGTCCGCCACGCCATTACCGAGATCTCCCACTATTGTTCTGAGCTGTGCCTCGCCCATTGGGAGAACTCGAAGACGCGGTCATGTCGCGGGTGTGGAAGTGGAACCGCCCGGTGACCGTTCGGGAAGTCCTGGAAGATCTTCAGAAGGAGCGGTCCATCGCCTACACCACGGTGATGACCGTTTTGGACAATCTCCATCAGAAGGGCTGGGTGCGCCGCGAGGCGGAAGGCCGCGCCTATCGATATGAGGCGGTCTCCACACGCGCCGCCTACGCGGCCGCCCTGATGAACGACGCCTGGTCGCAGAGCGACAACCCCGCAGCCGCTCTGGTCGCCTTCTTCGGCATGATGAGCGAGGAACAACGCCAGGCTCTCCGCGATGCCGTACGCATCGTCCAGGTCCCGGAAACCCAGGAACCGACCGAAGCGTCTGATTCAACCGAAGCCGCCCCCGAGAACCCCGCCCCCGAGAACCCCGAGAACCCCGCCTCCGCTCAGGACCACGGCGGGCGATAGCGTCCGCCCATGTCCGAGAAGAGCCCCGAAGCCACCGCAAAAGCCATCACCGTCCGACGGGCCCGCACCAGCGATGTCCCGGCGGTGCGTCGTCTCCTTGACGCCTACGTCCGCGGCGGCAACCTCCTCGACAAAGCGACGGTGACGCTTTACGAGGACATCCAGGAGTTCTGGGTCGCGGAACGGGACGACAACGCGGAGGTCGTCGGCTGTGGTGCCCTGCACGTGATGTGGGAAGACCTCGCGGAAGTCCGCACTCTCGCGGTGAAGCCCGGCCTGAAGGGCGCGGGCGTCGGACACCAGTTGCTGGAGAAGTTGCTGCACACCGCCCGCTGGCTCGGTGTTCGACGCGTTTTCTGTCTGACCTTCGAAGTCGACTTCTTCGTCAAGCACGGCTTCGTCGAGATCGGTGAGACGCCGGTCGACACGGATGTCTACGCGGAGCTGCTGCGTTCCTATGACGAGGGTGTCGCGGAGTTCCTCGGTCTCGAACGAGTGAAACCGAACACCTTGGGCAACAGCCGGATGCTTCTGCATCTGTGATCGTCGGCGATTGGGGATCGGCACCTGCCCGGTGCCCTATGTCCGAAACGCGCACGTTTCCGGACGGATCCAGGCCTCCCGGTCTCTGCCGAGGGTTTGTGTTTTTCCGGCAAAAGCGGTTTGCTTTCCGACGTACTGCAGTACTGCATATAACAGGGGACGGCGATACGGCGGACGCCGGCACACTCCCCGGCCCTGAAGATATCGATGAAAGGAAATCCGGTGGCACAGAAGGTTCAGGTCCTTCTTGTCGACGACCTCGACGGTGGCGAGGCGGACGAGACCGTGACGTTTGCGCTGGACGGCAAGACGTACGAGATCGATCTCACCACCGCCAATGCGGACAAGCTCCGTGGCCTTCTCGAGCCTTACGTGAAGGGCGGTCGTCGTACCGGAGGCCGTGCTTCGGGCGGGCGCGGAAAGGCGCGCGCGGCTTCGAGCGGCAGCCAGGACACCGCGGCCATCCGCGCCTGGGCGAAGGAGAACGGCTACGAGGTCAACGACCGCGGCCGTGTCCCCGCGACCATCCGCGAGGCCTACGAGAAGGCCAACGGCTGAACAGCGGCACTACCGACCTTGCGTACGCGGGGCCGGCGGGCGGGCGCACACGCGCCGCAGCCGGACCCGGTGGCAGTGCGTGGCCACCGTGTCCACCAGCCGTACGAGATCGGGGGCACTCCCACCGCCCCCCAAGGCCGACAGCGTCGGCAGCGAGGCCTCGACCTCGCATCCCGGCTCGGGGGGCCGCAGCCACACGGCGGCCCCCTGGGAACCGACCGGACCCAGGGAGACCGGCCGGCCGGTGACCCCGCCCGCCCCGCTCACCCCGCCGACCCCGGGCGGCACCGGCGCCTCCATGGACCCGCCCGCGCCGATCGCGACCAGGTCGAGCGCCAGCGACCCCCACTCCAGCCACTCCAGCACCCCGGGCAACTCCTCCGCGCTGCCCGCGGCCACCAGCAGCCGCACACGGTCTCCCCGTACGGCGACGGGGAAACCCGGCCCCAGCCGCCGCAGCGCCGCGTGTCCCGCCTCGGCCGGCACGTCCAGGACGTCGAAGCGGGCGCCCACCGCCAGCCGCACCGGCTCCCCGGGCACCGTCGGCCAGCCCAGTTCCCCCTCGTACCACCGCCGGACCCGACAGCCCTCGTCGAGCGGGCGGCGGGGGAGCGGGACGGGCGGGGACGCGGACGCGGTCACGGGGTACGGGGCGCCGAACATGCCAAGTGCAACCGCCGGAAGGGCGTGCGAGTTACGCTGGGTGTCACCGCAGACGCACAGAGTGGCGAATCGGGGGCGTGTAGGGGGCGCCGGGAGGCGCAAGGTTGTTCGCCCGTAGCGGAGGGAGCGGGGGCACCCGGCATGGACATCCGGGCTCTACGGGTAAGACATCCCTAGTGGGAGGGGGCGACACGCAGGAAAGGCCGTCTCACGTTCGCCATCGGCGTACTGGCGATGGGGGTAACTGCCTGGCCTGCGGGAACATCGTCTCGCACCATCGGGTTGGAGCAGATGTCGGCGTTCGGGGTCAGGAGGCCATCGACGGTGTCGGCAGTTGGAATGAGCGGTCCCCGCTTGCGGGACTAAGCTGCGGAAGGACAGGGAGGGGAAGTTCCCCCCACTGCCTGACCGCTCTGAGGAGCGATTAACGATGTTCGAGAGGTTCACCGACCGCGCGCGGCGGGTTGTCGTCCTGGCTCAGGAAGAAGCCCGGATGCTCAACCACAACTACATCGGCACTGAGCACATCCTCCTGGGCCTGATCCACGAGGGTGAAGGTGTCGCCGCCAAGGCCCTTGAGAGCCTCGGGATTTCGCTCGAGGCGGTCCGCCAGCAGGTGGAGGAGATCATCGGTCAGGGCCAGCAGGCCCCGTCCGGCCACATCCCCTTCACCCCCCGTGCCAAGAAGGTCCTGGAGCTGTCGCTCCGCGAGGCCCTTCAGCTGGGCCACAACTACATCGGCACGGAGCACATCCTGCTCGGCCTGATCCGCGAGGGCGAGGGCGTCGCCGCCCAGGTCCTCGTCAAGCTGGGCGCAGATCTCAACCGGGTGCGGCAGCAGGTCATCCAGCTGCTCTCCGGTTACCAGGGCAAGGAGACCGCCGCCGCCGGCGGGCCTGCCGAGGGCACCCCCTCGACGTCCCTGGTCCTCGACCAGTTCGGCCGGAACCTCACCCAGGCCGCTCGTGAGTCCAAGCTCGACCCGGTCATCGGGCGCGAGAAGGAGATCGAGCGGGTCATGCAGGTGCTGTCCCGCCGTACGAAGAACAACCCGGTCCTGATCGGTGAGCCCGGCGTCGGCAAGACCGCCGTCGTCGAGGGCCTCGCTCAGGCCATCGTCAAGGGCGAGGTGCCCGAGACCCTCAAGGACAAGCACCTCTACACCCTGGACCTCGGCGCGCTGGTCGCCGGCTCCCGCTACCGCGGTGACTTCGAGGAGCGCCTGAAGAAGGTGCTCAAGGAGATCCGCACCCGCGGCGACATCATCCTGTTCATCGACGAGCTCCACACGCTGGTCGGTGCGGGTGCCGCCGAGGGCGCCATCGACGCGGCTTCCATCCTGAAGCCGATGCTGGCCCGCGGTGAGCTGCAGACCATCGGTGCCACCACGCTGGACGAGTACCGCAAGCACCTGGAGAAGGACGCGGCCCTCGAGCGCCGCTTCCAGCCCATCCAGGTCGCGGAGCCGTCCCTGCCGCACACGATCGAGATCCTCAAGGGTCTCCGTGACCGGTACGAGGCCCACCACCGCGTCTCCATCACCGACGAGGCGCTGGTCCAGGCCGCCACGCTGGCCGACCGGTACATCTCGGACCGCTTCCTGCCGGACAAGGCGATCGACCTGATCGACGAGGCCGGTTCCCGGATGCGCATCCGCCGGATGACCGCGCCGCCGGACCTCCGCGAGTTCGACGAGAAGATCGCCGGTGTCCGCCGGGACAAGGAGTCCGCGATCGACTCGCAGGACTTCGAGAAGGCCGCCTCCCTGCGCGACAAGGAGAAGCAGCTCCTGGCCGCCAAGGCCAAGCGGGAGAAGGAGTGGAAGGCCGGCGACATGGACGTCGTCGCCGAGGTCGACGGCGAGCTGATCGCCGAGGTCCTCGCGACCGCCACCGGCATCCCGGTCTTCAAGCTGACCGAGGAGGAGTCCTCGCGTCTGCTGCGCATGGAGGACGAGCTCCACAAGCGGGTCATCGGCCAGGTCGACGCCGTCAAGGCGCTGTCGAAGGCGATCCGCCGTACGCGCGCCGGTCTGAAGGACCCGAAGCGCCCCGGTGGCTCGTTCATCTTCGCCGGCCCGTCCGGTGTCGGTAAGACCGAGCTGTCCAAGGCGCTCGCCGAGTTCCTCTTCGGCGACGAGGACGCGCTGATCTCCCTCGACATGTCGGAGTTCAGCGAGAAGCACACGGTGTCGCGGCTCTTCGGTTCGCCCCCCGGCTACGTGGGCTACGAAGAGGGCGGCCAGCTGACCGAGAAGGTCCGCCGCAAGCCGTTCTCCGTCGTCCTCTTCGACGAGGTCGAGAAGGCCCACCCGGACATCTTCAACTCGCTGCTGCAGATCCTGGAGGACGGTCGCCTGACCGACTCCCAGGGCCGGGTCGTGGACTTCAAGAACACGGTCATCATCATGACGACCAACCTCGGCACCCGGGACATCTCCAAGGGCTTCAACCTGGGCTTCGCGGCCTCCGGTGACACGAAGTCCAACTACGAGCGCATGAAGAACAAGGTCCAGGACGAGCTCAAGCAGCACTTCCGGCCCGAGTTCCTCAACCGCGTCGACGACGTGGTCGTCTTCCCGCAGCTCAGCCAGGACGACATCCTCAAGATCGTCGACCTGATGATCGGCAAGGTGGACGAGCGCCTGAAGGACCGGGACATGGGCATCGAGCTCTCCCAGTCCGCCAAGGAGCTGCTCTCCAAGAAGGGCTACGACCCGGTGCTGGGTGCGCGTCCGCTGCGTCGCACCATCCAGCGCGAGATCGAGGACTCGCTGTCGGAGAAGATCCTCTTCGGCGAGCTGCGCCCCGGTCACATCGTGGTCGTCGACACGGAGGGCGAGGGCGACTCCAAGACCTTCACCTTCCGGGGCGAGGAGAAGGCGGCCCTGCCGGACGTCCCGCCGATCGAGCAGGCGGCCGGCGGATCCGGGCCGAACCTGAGCAAGGACGCGTAAGCGTCACAGCGAAGTGAGAGGGGCCGGTGCTGAAAAGCACCGGCCCCTTTCGCGTGCCCAGGGACCGCCCTGTGGCTTTTACGGCAGGGCTCTAGGCCAGGGCTCTAGGACAGCTGCCCGTCGTAATCCGGCAGCTTGTACGTCTTCTCGGCATGGCCGCCCGAGAGATCGGTGGCGCTGTTGCCGATGTTCGCGATGATCGTGTAGCCCTTCTTCTCGATATTGACGCGCTGGGCCGTCTTGTACTCGGCGACGTTCTTGAAGAGGTCGATGAAGTTCCGGACGTAGAGGCCGGAGACCTGGTAGCCGGCCTGCTTCAGGTTGTACTCGGTGACCGAGTAGATGATGTCCGGGCGGGCGGTCACGAAGAACAGGGCGACGCCGTGCTCCTGGGCGTATCTGGCGGCCTCCAGGACCGGCTTGTTGGCCGGCTGCGGGTAGCTGAAGCCGAAGTCGGTCTCCAGCGTGGTGTTGTCGATGTCGAAGACGATCGCCTGCTTCTCACCCGGCTTGGTGGCCGCGATCCGCTGCTTCAGATAGGGCAGCGCCTGGGCCATCACCGCCTGGCAGTCCTTCTGCCAGGTGGTGTAGTCGACGTCCGCCGCGGCGGACGTCGCGGCGGCGGCGGCGGTCGTGGAGGCACGGGTGGCGGTCGTGGCGTCGGCCGGTGCGGCCATCGCCACCAGGGCTGCCGCCGATACGGCGGTCACCGATGCGCGGCGCAACCAGGGGCGTCGGGTCTGCATGTCGTGGGGGTCCTCTCACGTCAATGACGCTGCAACATGTCGTGTGCATGCTTGTGCGCGAGGGTGGCGCGAGGGGAACCGTAGGGTTACCGAACGGTAGGTGCCTAGAGGCGTGCGCCACATTTCCGGAATGGCTGAAGACGGCCCCCGGTGACATGGCGCACAGGTGATATGTCCGTTACTAGATGGAATAGTTGCTAACGGGCCGGGAGGAAAGGGACTTTTGCCGCGCAGGATCGGGGAAAGTGCAGTGCGGTGGGCTGATTCGTCCCGTATGACTGCTGTGTCAAGAGACGTAGAACACTGAACCAAATTACTAACTTCGGTCGTAGATCACGCTTTTTGGGGTTTGTCGGACTTCGGGTTACCAAGGGATGGCCATTCGGCGAGCGTCTGTGCGCCGGGTGGTTTCTCCGTCCCCTTCCACACGAGGTTTCGATGTCCCAGCGCGTCACGTCCCGTTCTTCCCGTACGTCCCAGCTCCGCACCCGTGCGACCGTGCTGGCCGCCGGCCTTGGCGTCTCGGTCGCACTGGGAGCCGGGGTCGCGTCCGCCGCCGACACCACGTCCGCGTCCGGCGCCGCCAGTGCCGTCCAGGCGCAGGCCGCCGCCCAGGCCAAGCACGCCAAGGCCGAGGCCGTGAAGGCCGAGAAGGCCGCCAAGGTCGCCGCCGCGAAGAAGGCGGCCGAGAAGAAGGCCGCTGCCAAGAAGGCCGCCGCCAAGAAGGCCAAGCCGTCCTGGGTCGACCCGGTGAAGAAGTACAAGCTCTCCGCGAGCTTCGCCCAGAACGGCGGCATGTGGCAGTCCACCCACAGCGGCCAGGACTTCGCCGTACCGAGCGGCACCCAGGTCGTCGCCGCGCACGGCGGCACCGTCGTCAAGGCCGGCGGCAACGGCGCCGGTGACGGCCCCGCCTACGGCAACGCCGTCGTGATCAAGCACGGCAACGGCACGTACTCCCAGTACGCCCACCTGTCGAAGGTCACCGTGAACGTCGGCCAGATAGTCAAGACCGGCCAGGAGATCGCCAAGTCCGGCAACACCGGTAACTCGAGCGGTCCGCACCTGCACTTCGAGATCCGTACGACCGCCAACTACGGCTCGGCCGTCGACCCGGTGAAGTTCCTGCGCGCCAAGGGCGTGACGGTCTGACGACCCCCTGACCCGGCAGACCCGCTAGGAGCCCTCGGCTCCCCGGTGCGCCCGGGTCACCAGCTCGGTGGCGACCTCGAGGACGGCTTTGTCCTTCTCCTCGGGGTCGCCTTCCATTTCCTGGAGCAGGAACATCCCGGCGTGCAGCGTGAAGAGCGCGCTGGCGCAGCGGACCTGGTCGACCAGGTCCGCGTCCGGGTCGACGATGGTGTCCCGCAGGCTGCGGATGCGCTCCTTGAAGGAGTCGCCGATCTGGAGTTCCCGTACCGTCGCCTGGTTCTCGTGCATGAAGCGGAACAGCGGTGCCGCGTGGGAGAGCGCGTCGGCGTAACGGCGGATGATCTCCTGCTTGGTCTCCAGGGTGTGCGGCTGCCGCCGGCCCCACTCGACCAGCTCGTCTATCGGCTGAGTGAGGTCCTCGAAGATGCTGACGAGGATCTCTTCCTTCGTCTTGAAGTGGTAGTAGAGCGCCGCCTTGGTGACGTCCAGGCGCTCGGCGATCTCGCGCAGGGAGGTCTTCTCGTAGCCCTGCTCCGCGAAGAGTCCGAGGGCCACGTCCTGGATGCGCTGGCGGGTGTTCCCGCGGCGCCGCTGCCTGGTGCCGTCCATGGTGCCGCCCATCCTCCTACGCCGCCCGCTTTCCATAAAACTTACTTGACGCCCGGCTAGTTACAGGGCTAACTTCCGAGTGTAGTCACTAGCCGGTCGGCAAGTAAGTAGCAGTAGCTCAGGTAGCGGTAGCTGGGGGAGTGGGAAGCGATGGCGGACACGACGGACACACCGGCGGTCGACGCCGGCAGCGGGGGGAAACAGCCGAGGAGCGTACGGGTCGTGCTGCTCGCGCTGATGATCGCGATGATGCTCGCGATGCTCGACAACATGATCATCGGTACGGCGATGCCGACGATCGTCGGTGAACTGGGCGGGCTCGAACACCTCTCCTGGGTCGTCACCGCCTACACGCTCGCGACCGCGGCCTCCACCCCGCTGTGGGGCAAGCTCGGCGACATGTACGGCCGCAAGGGCACGTTCATGACGTCCATCGTCATCTTCCTGATCGGCTCGGCGCTCAGCGGCATGGCCCAGAACATGGGCGAGCTGATCGGCTTCCGTGCCGTCCAGGGTCTCGGCGCCGGCGGTCTGATGGTCGGCGTCATGGCGATCATCGGTGATCTGATCCCGCCCCGGGAGCGCGGCAAGTACCAAGGCATGATGGCCGGCGTCATGGCGCTGGCGATGATCGGCGGCCCACTGGTCGGCGGCACCATCACCGACAACTGGGGCTGGCGCTGGGCCTTCTACATCAACCTGCCGCTCGGCGTCGTCGCGCTGGCCGCCGTCAGTGTCGTCCTGCACCTGCCGAAGAAGCGGTCCGAGGCGCGGATCGACTACCTGGGCGCCGCGCTGCTGACCGTCGGCATCACCGCGATCGTGCTCGTCACCACCTGGGGCGGCACCGAGTACGCCTGGAGCTCCGCGCGGATCATGGAGCTGATCGGCATCGGGGTCGCCGCGCTCGTCGGGTTCGTGTTCTGGCAGACGAAGGCCGCCGAGCCGATCGTGCCGCTGCACATCTTCCGCAGCCGCAACTTCACGCTGATGTCGGTCATCGGCTTCATCACCGGCTTCGTGATGTTCGGCGCCACGCTCTTCCTGCCGCTGTACCAGCAGTCCGTCCAGGGCGCTTCCGCGACGAACTCCGGGCTGCTGCTCCTGCCGATGCTCGGTGCGATGCTCGTCACCTCGATGGTCGCCGGGCGCGTCACCACGAACACCGGCAAGTACAAGGTCTTCCCGGTCCTCGGCAGCGTCCTGATGATCGTCGGGCTCTATCTGCTCTCCACCATGGACACGGGCACCTCCCGCCTCACCTCCGGCGTCTTCATGGCCGTCGTCGGGTTCGGCATGGGCTGCCTGATGCAGATCACCATGCTCGTCGCGCAGAACAGCGTCGAGATGAAGGACATGGGCGTCGCGTCCTCGTCCACCACGCTCTTCCGCACCCTCGGCTCCTCCTTCGGCGTCGCGATCATGGGCGCGCTGTTCAACAACCGCGTCCAGGACGTCATGAGCGAGCGGGCCGGGGCACTGGGCTCCAAGGTGACCGAGCAGTCCGCCCAGCTCGACTGGAAGAGCCTGCAGAAGCTGCCGGTCTCGATCAGGGAGGCCTACCAGCACGCGGTCTCCGCCGGCATCCACTCGGCGTTCCTGCTCGGAGCCGTGGTGGCGGTGGTCGCGCTCGCGGCGGCGGTGTTCGTGAAGGAGGTCCCGCTGAAGGGAGCGGGACCCAAGGCCTCGGACGACGGCAAGGCGGACGGCCCGGCCCCGCAGACGCCGGTCGTCGAGGCGGTCTGACCGCTCCAGCGCCTGCCGGCCCGCTCCAGCCCCTGCTCCTGACGAAGGCCCCGGACGGGACACCCGATGCTGTTGGTTAATCCGGGGCCTTCCTACTTCGCCCCGTCGACCTTGTGGTCGGCGGGGCGAAGTGCTGCGAAGTGGCTGGTGCGGGTGCGGG
>NZ_JBIBHN010000048.1:0-39781 GCF_042957035.1 Streptomyces sp. NPDC008137
AGCCGAGCGTGGGGGAGTCGGCGACCGACGAGAACGCGGCAGATGTGCGTGCCAGGCCCCGCGTCTGCGGCGTGATCCAAACGACAGGCCCTAGTTGTCCAGCCCGATCGAGAACGCCGCCTCCAGGTCGTGCTGCGAGTACGTACGGAACGCCACGTGCGTGTCCGTGCCCTCGACGCCGGGGATCTTGCTGATCCGGCCGGGGATGACCTCGGCGAGGTCCTCGTGCTCCTTCACCCGGACCATCGCGATGAGGTCGTAGGTGCCGGTGACCGAGAAGACCTCGCTGACGCTGTCCAGCGCCGCGATCGACTCCGCGATCTCGGGGATCCGGTCCACGCTGGTCTTGATCAGGACGATCGCGGTGATCACGGCTGGTTCTCTCCCTCGGGGGCCGGAGCAGGGGCGGTCCTCACTCTAGTGGGGCCGCTGGGACGGCCGTAGCGGACCGAGGCGTAGCAGAAGCCCAGACCGAAGCCGACCAGGTGGGCGAGGTAGGCCACCCCGGGCCCCTCCGGGGCCCGCCCCGCCGCCAGCCACTGCAGCGCCGCCCAGAACGGCAGCACGACCCAGGCCGGGAAGCGCACCGGCAGGAAGAAGAGGAAGGGCAGGAGGCTGGTCACCCGGGCACGGGGGAACAGGTACAGGAACGCGCCGAGGACCGCCGAGATCGCCCCGGAGGCACCGACCAGGGACTGCTCGGAATCCGCGTTGGCGACGGCGTACCCGAGCAGGGCCAGGTAGCCGCAGCCGACGTAGAACAGGATGAACTGCACTCGCCCCATCCGCTCCTCGGTCATCGCGCCGAAGACGTAGAGGAAGAGCATGTTGCCGAGCAGGTGCACCCAGGTGCCGTGGACGAAGAGCGCCGTCACCGGGGTGAGGGCCGCCCCGGGGGATCCCTCGAACAGTTCTGCGGGGATCACGCCCCAGTGCCGGAAGTAGGCCCGCTGCGCCGCGAGCAGATCGTCGCCCGAGCCGTACGCCGGGCCGATGCCCGAGGCGGGCCCGGCCAGGAAGACCGTGCAGCACAGGGCGATCAGTGAGTACGTCACCGGCGCCGACGACCCCCTGATCGATCCGCTCGCCCGGGCGAGCGACGCACTCCACTTGCTGATCATGGCTACAAAGCATGACGTAACCGGACGCAACCGCACAGACCGCCTCGCCGCCGTGGACACGCAGGCGACGAGGACCTCGCAGGCCGTAGGGTTACGAGCCACACGCACCGGGGAAGCCGGTGGCGTCACGGACACTAGAAGGAAAGAGAACAGGCCACGATGACGGTTCCCCTGCCGACCGCCGAGACGCGGTGGCGCTGCACCCTCTGCGGCAACCTCACGCGCTTCGACGTGACCCGCTCGTCGAAGGTCGTCGAGTACGTCCACCTGGACCTGGCCGGAGAGCCGAAGGTCGAGGAGCGCGAGGTGCTCAGTGAGACCATCGAGTCGGTGCGCTGCCGCTGGTGCAACGCGGTGGACCAGGTGGAACTCGTGGACAGGCCGGGCGCCGGCTCCTGAGGGGAGCAGGGCCCCCGCACAGGCATTGGGGTGTGACGGATGGTGGAGACCACAGGCGGGGGGCCGGCCGACGGCGCCGCCGAGGTGCTCGACCGTCCGCTGCCCGACGGCGTGCGCCGCAAGGTCGTGCAGATCGTCTCCGACGCCTTCGGATCGCTGACGGTCGGCGAGCTGCCCGCGCAGCTCAGGCAGTACGCCCGGTTCGCCCCCAACCGCAGGGCCAAGTTCGCCGGCAACGCCATGGCCTCGGCACTCGAGACCGACCCGCTGTTCCGGCAGCGCATCGGGGAGAAGCTCAGAGAGGCCCAGCCGGAACTCGCCGGCGCCCTCGACTCAGGCTCCCCGCCCCCGGCCGCGGACCCGCTCGACGTGGCGGCCGCGGCCTACGTACTGCGGCCCACCGACTGGGTGAAGCTGGTGACCGCCGCAGGCGAGGAGGCCCAGCGGGCCGACGCCGAGCGGGCCGACGAGGAGAGCCGGGCCGAGCTGGACCGGCTGCGCGACGAGCTGGCCCGGGCCCGTGACCACACCAGGACCGAGACCGAGCGGCTGCGCACGGAGCTGGAATCGGCCAAGAAGGAAACCGAGTCGCTGCACCGCAAGCTCCGCGCCGCCCTCAGCGACGTCAAGCGCGGCGAGGCGGCCCTGCGCAAGGCGCAGGGCGAGATGGAGGCCCTCCGCGCCGAGGGGCACGCCCAGGTGTCCGCCGCCGAGAGCGAGACCCGGCGGCTCAAGGCCCGGCTGGGGGAGACCGAGGCGGCCCTGGAGGCCACCCGCCGGGCGGCCCGCGAAGGCCGCAGCGTCGAGGACATGCGGGTCCGGCTGCTGCTGGACACCCTGCTGGACGCCACCCAGGGGCTCCGGCGCGAACTGGCCCTGCCGCCCGTGTCGGTGCGGCCCGCCGAGACCGTGGACGCCGTCGAGCCGGGCCGGATGACCCCGAAGGACATCGCCGCCCGCGCGCTCTCCGAGAACGACCCGCAGGTCCTCGACCAGTTGCTGGCGCTGCCGCAGGCCCATCTGGTCGTCGACGGCTACAACGTCACCAAGACCGGCTATCCGCAGATGCCGCTGGAGAAGCAGCGCCTCAGGCTGCTGGGGCAGCTCTCCCAACTGGCGGCGCAGAGCGGCGCCGAGGTGACGTGCGTCTTCGACGGGGCCGAACTGGCCGCGCCGGTCCTGCTGGCGCCGCCGCGCGGCGTACGCGTGCTGTTCTCCAAGCCGGGAGTCACCGCCGACGAGCTCATCCGTCAACTCGTGCGCGCCGAACCACCCGGAAGGCCGGTCATCGTCGCCTCCACCGATCGTGAGGTCGCCGACGGCGTGGCCCGGGCCGGTGCCCGCCCGGTGGCCTCGGCGATGCTCCTCAAGCGCCTTTCGCGCGCCTAGGCCCCCTACGGGCGACTGCGTAACGTCCGGGCGTGATGCCTGAATTGATGGGACCTGTGGGCCACGTTAAGTCAAGTGAGTCTCACCGCCTGTGAGTCCAGGGGAAAAGTTGGCTCACTGTGACGCGATTTTTCATCTGAGGATTTGAACTGATCACAGGAAGGTCACTAGGGTCGGGCTCCGAAACCTCCGCTCGGGTGATCACTCATCGGGAGAGACGGCGGAGGGGGCAGAAGGAGCTTTCACCCGTGGCGTCCCACCGTCGTCCGAAGCAGCCGAGCCGCGCACGTGTGACCGTGCTGACCACCGCCGCCGCCGCTGCCGTCGCCTTCAGCGCGCAGGCCGCCAACGCGGCCCCCAGCGAGAAGCCGAGCAAGGACGAGGTCAAGGCCAAGGTCGACAAGCTCTACGAAGAGGCGGAGCAGGCCACCGAGAAGTACAACGGGGCCAAGGAGAAGCAGGAGAAGCTCCAGAAGGAGATCTCCACCATCCAGGACAACGTCGCCCGCGGCCAGGAGGAGCTCAACGAGCTGCGCGACAGCCTGGGCCTCGCGGCCGCGTCGCAGTACCGCACCGGCTCGATCGACCCCTCGGTCCAGCTCTTCCTCTCCTCGGACCCGGACGACTACCTCGACAAGGCCTCCACGCTCGACCAGTTGAGCAGCCAGCAGGTCGAGGCGCTGAAGAAGGTCCAGGAGAAGCAGCGCGAACTCGCCCAGGAGCGCGCCGAGGCCTCCGAGAAGCTCAAGGACCTCGCCTCCACCCGCACCGAGCTCGGCAAGAAGAAGAAGGAAGTCCAGGGCAAGCTCGGCTCCGCGCAGAAGCTGCTCAACAGCCTCACCGCCGCCGAGAAGCAGGCGCTCGCCGCCGAGCAGGACCGCGCCAGCCGCGACAGCCAGCGCGACGCCCTCACCGGCAACGTCCCGTCCGGCTCCGGCCGCGCAGCCGCCGCCTTCGCCTTCGCCCAGAGCCAGCTCGGCAAGCCCTACGTCTACGGCGCCACCGGCATGAGCTCCTTCGACTGCTCCGGCCTCACCTCCCGGGCCTACGCGGCGGCCGGCATGCAGATCCCGCGCACCTCCGAGGCGCAGTCCCAGATCGGCACCAGGATCTCGTCGGTCAGCCAGCTCAAGGTCGGCGACCTGGTCTTCTTCTTCAACGACCTGCACCACGTCGGCCTCTACGCCGGCAACGGCCAGATCATCCACGCCCCGCGCACCGGCACGGTCGTCCGCTACGAGTCGATGGACACCATCGGCGGCCCGTTCATGTTCGGCGTCCGCGTCTGACCTCTTCGTGATCAGCCCCCCGTGTCCGCCGTTCGGGGGAATCACGTAAGTCTCGAGTAAGCCCACGCCCCGCCGGTGACCTGCGTCAGCGGCGGGGCGTCGTGGCGCGTGCCCACGGATGGTCGTTGGCTGCCCCCGGTCGCGGGGCTACTGTCTGCCGCGTTTCCAAGTCCGTCAGCGGAAGGAGAGCGGCTTCCCGTGGGGTCCCATCGCCGACTTGCACCGTCCGGGTTCGACCGGGGCGCCGGTGCCGCGGTCGGTTTCCTGTCCGTCGCGGCCACCGCCCTGTGCGCGGTACCGGCCGCGTCCGCACCGCACGACGACACCCGGGCCGAGGTGGACCGCCTCTACGAGCAGGCCGAGAAGGCCACCGAGGCGTACAACAAGGCCGACGAGCGTGCCGACCGGCTGCGCGAGGAGGCCGGTACCGCCCGGGACCGGATCGCCCGGCAGCAGCAGCGCATCAACTCCATGCGGGAGTCCCTGGGTTCGCTCGCCGGCGCCCAGTACCGCTCGGGCGGCCTCGACCCGTCCCTCGCCCTGCTGTTCTCCGACGACCCGGAGGACTACCTCGACCGGGCCGCCCGGCTGGACCGCCTCACCGCCCACCAGGCCGGTGAGCTGAAGGACCTCCAGGACGCCATGCGCGCACTCGCCCAGAACCGCGAGGAGGCCGCCGGGAAGCTCCGCGAACTGGAGAAGAGCCGCAAGACGGTCGCTGTCCACAAGAAGTCCGTCGAGAAGAAACTCGCCGCGGCCCGGCGGCTGCTCAACTCCCTGCCGGAGGCCGAGCGCGCCGCCTACGACCGGGCCTCCCGCTCCGGCCGCGGCGACCTGCCCCACCTCGGGAACGCCACCCCCGCCTCTGGACGCGGGGCCGCCGCCGTCGCCGCCGCCCGCAGCGTGGTCGGCAGGCCCTACGTCTGGGGCGCCAACGGCCCCTCCGGATTCGACTGTTCGGGCCTGACGCAGTGGTCGTACGCGCAGGCCGGGGTGTCCCTGCCGCGCACCTCGCAGGCCCAGCGGTACGCCGGCCGGCAGGTCCCGCTGTCCGAGGCGCGCCCCGGTGACCTGGTCGTCTACCGGGACGACGCCAGCCATGTCGGGATGTACATGGGCAACGGCCAGGTCATCCACGCGCCCTACCCCGGCGCACCCGTGCGCTACGACCCGGTCGGGATGATGCCCGTCTCCTCGGTCACCAGGGTCTGACCCGCGCGGCCCGGCGCCCGTACGATCGGGAACGTGGCTGGTCGAAGGTCGGGGTCCGCGGTGGTGGCGCTCGTCGTGCTGCTCGTCGCCCTGGTCGGGTGCGGCGGCCGGTCCGCGGCCGAGAGCGCCACGGCCGACGTCCAGCGGCTCCTGGACCGGCGGGCCGCCGCCCTCCTCGACCGCGACGAGCGGGCCTGGGAACGGACGGGCACGGGGCTGGATTTCGCCCGGCTGCGCGCGGTGCCCCTGGCCGACTGGTCGTACCGGGTGACCGACGTGCGTCGCACCGGCGACAGCGCCACCGCCGACGCCGAACTGCGCTACCGCGTCGCCGGGTACGACCGGGCGCCGGTGACCGCGGGCCGCACCCTGCGGCTGAGCCGGGACGCCAACGGGCGATGGTCCGTCGAGGCCGACCGGCCCGCGAAGAGGTCCGCGCAGCAACTGTGGGACCAAGGCGCGGTGCAGGCCGTCCGGGGCGCCCGCAGCCTCGTCCTCGGCGTCGGGCAGTCCGGCCGGTCGCTGCGCGACTTCGCCGACCTGGCCGACCGTGCGGTGCCCGCCGTGTCCGAGGCGTGGGGCACGGACTGGTCCCGGCACGTGGTCCTGCTCGTGCCTAAGTCCCTGGAGGGCATGGCGGGGCTGCTGGGCTCGCCCGCGTCCTCCTACCGGGGGATCGCGGCGGTGACGACCGGAGAGACGGGCGCTCCGGCCCGGGCACCGGCGGACCGGATCATCGTCAACCCGGACGCCTTCGCGCTCCTCGGCGGTCTCGGCGAGCAGGTCGTCGTCACCCACGAGACCACCCATGTCGCCACCCGCGCCCACACCAGTGCCGCCACGCCCCTCTGGCTGTCCGAGGGGTACGCCGACTGGGCCGGCTACCGGGCCACCGGCCGCGTCCCCTCCGAGGCCGCGCCGGAACTGTCCCGGGCGGTGAGCCAGGGGCGGCTCCCGGAGGCGCTGCCGGAGGACGAGGACTTCGGCTTCACCGGCGACGCGAGCCACCTGGCCCGGGCCTACGAGAGCGGCTGGACCGCGTGCCGGCTGATCGCCGAACGCTGGGGCGAGTCCCGGCTGAGCGAGTTCTACCGGGCCGTCGGGGACCACCGGAAGCGGGCCGGGGCGGTGGCGGAGGCGATGCGGGACGTGCTGGAGACG
Organism: Streptomyces sp. NPDC008137; assembly: GCF_042957035.1. Classification (NCBI taxonomy): domain Bacteria; kingdom Bacillati; phylum Actinomycetota; class Actinomycetes; order Kitasatosporales; family Streptomycetaceae; genus Streptomyces; species Streptomyces sp. NPDC008137. The sequence goes on from NZ_JBIBHN010000048.1 coordinate 6,572, forward strand.
ACGCCGGAGGACTTCACGGAGCAGTGGCAGGAGTATCTGCGGGCTCAACTGAGCTGATCAAGCCGCGGTCGGGCGGGGCGGTTCACTGGTCCAGCCGGCCGCCGATCGCGTCGTGGCCGGCCAAGCCGCCCGCGGGTCGGGCCGGAGAACGCGCGGTGGCCAGTGCGGGCGGGTGCGCGGCCGGGTGGGCGCATGCCGGGACGCCCGCCCGCGCTCACTCCGGCTGATCGAGCAGCGCGACCGTCTCCCGCAGCCAGGCCCGCTCCGCCTCACCCGTCGCCCGCGCGACCCGGAGCATGCCCTGACGGAACAGGTCGTCCGCCTCCTCCGCGCGGACCGGCTCGCCGGACGCGTAGAAGAAGCTCGTCGGGGTCTCCAGGAAGTCCAGCCGGCGGCGCAGCACCGAGGCCTGCTCGTGCCGGTCGGGCAGGTGGCGCAGGAACGCCAGGACCGTGTTGAAGCGGACGTGGTCGGTGATCTCGGTCTGCTTCGGCCGGCGCAGCCGCTCCAGCAGTTCCTCGCGGCCCCGGTCGGTGAGGGCCAGGATCCGGCGCGGGGCCGCGCTCGCGCCCGGCTCGGTGTGCTGGTCGAGCAGGCCCGACCCGACCAGGCGCGTGATCGCCGGGTAGAGCGCGCCGTCGCTCACGGGCCGGACATGGCCGGTCAGTGCCTTGATGCGCTCCTTGAGCTCATAGCCGTGCAGGGGCTCCTCGGCCAGGAAGCCGAGGATCGACAGCTCCAGCATGGTTCTCCTTCGGTCCTCCTTGCGGGTGACGTGTGACGCATGCTACCTCTTAACGAGCTACCTCGAATCGAGGTAGCTCGTTTCGATGGTCAAGCGTCAGGCCTGGGGGGACAGTCACCGTGAACGCCCATCGCAAGCACCTCCTCCTGCTCGCCGGCCCCGTCTACCTCTCGCTGCTCGCCTCCGTCGCCGCCGGGATCATCAACACCGTCTGGGTCGCGTGGCTGGGCGGTCCGGCCGTGGCCGCCGTGGCCGTGGCGACCAACACGGAGAACGTGCTGCTCGGCATCGCCCTGGTCTTCGGCTCCGGCACCACCGTGCTGGTCGCACACGCCCGGGGCGCCCGCGACCCCATGGCCGTGCGGGCGGCCGTGCGCGGCGGATGGGCGCTGTGGGCGCTGGTGACGCCCCTGGTCGTGGCGGGCGGCCTGCTGGGACGAGAACCGCTGGCCCGGCTGGTGCTGGGCGGGGCCGACAGCGCCGCCCTCCCGCTCGCCGTCGCCTACTTCACGCTCTCCCTGCCGGGCATGGCCGTCTTCTTCGCCCAGCAACTCGTCGACGGCCTCCTCAAAGGCACCGGCGACACGAGAACCCCGCTGCGGCTCGCCCTGCTCTCCAACGGCCTGATCCTGGCCCTCGACCCGCTCTTCATCCACCTGTACGGCGTCCAGGGCGCCGCCGCCGCCACGGTGCTCTCCCGGTCCGTGGCCCTCGCGACGGGACTCGTCGCGGTGCGGCGCAACGCGCTGCTGCGCGAGGCACGCGAGGCGCAGACGGGCGAGTCCCTGGCCGTGTCCCTGGGCCGGACCCTGTCGACCGGTCTGCCCATGTCCGCCGACTTCACCGTGCGGCAGACGGGCGCCCTGGTCCTGGTCGCGATCGTGGCGCGGCTCGGGGTGACGGCGGTGGCCGCGTACGCGATCGCCTACAAGGTCATGTACGTGGCGACCATGGCCTTCTACGCCGTCCGCCAGGCCGCCGCCATCCACACCGCGCACACCCGGGGCGCGGGGGAGGACGCGCGGCGGGCGGTCGGGCGGCAGGCCGTGCTCCTCTCCGGCGCCCTCGGCCTCACCGCGGCCGTCCTGCTGGCCGCCGGTGCCCCTTGGCTCATGGCCGCCTTCGGCGCCGGCCCCGGGATCGCGCGCGAGGGTGTGCTGTTTCTGCGCTGTGTCGGGCCCTACCTGCTGCTCATGGCCTGCCTCATCGCGCTCGGCGGGGTCTTCGAGGGCAGCGGGGGCGCCTCGGCGCTGCTGCGGGTGACCGTGCTCGGGACCGGGGTCCAGCTGGCGCTCGCGTACGGCCTGACGGGGCTCGGGCTGCCGGGCGTGTGTCTCGCGCTGGCGCTCGCGACGGCGGTGCAGTGCGGGCTGGCGGGGGTGCTGTTCCGGAGGGCCCCGGTTCAGGAGGAGACGGGGGTCTCCCCGGCACGGGCGGCCGGCTGAGCCGGCAGGGGAGCGGGGACCGTGCGCGGCACCGTCGCCTTCCACAGGGCGCGGGCCGCGAGGAGCGTGGCGGCGACCAGGAGGCCGTTGCGCAGGAACAGCAGGGTGAGGCCCAGGCCGTCGCTGGCCACCACGTTGGCGAAGTAGAGCGGGAACTCCAGCACCGTCACGAAGCACGCCACCAGGACGAGACCGACCGGCAGCCGCATCCGGCTCCCGGGGAAGCAGAGGCACACCGCGGCCAGCCCGACCAGCCACACCATGTACTGCGGGCTGATCACCCGGCTGGTGGTCGTGAACATCAGCACCGCCACGAAGGCCGCGTCGGCGAGCGTGTGCTCCTCGAAACGCCGGGCCAGCAGCCGCCACAGCACCAGCCAGCCGAAGGCCGCCCCCGTCAGGAACAGCGCGCCCGTGCTCACCTCGCTCACATACGGCCCGAGGAACTCGATCGAGCCGTAGTTCAGCCGGACCTCGCCCTGCCAGCCGAAGTGCCGGGCGACGTGGAAGACCAGCGCGCCCAGCGACTCCACCTCGGTGCCCCGGTCGCGCTGGAAGGTGAGGAAGGCGAACCCGCCGGGCATGACCAGGGCGAAGGCGCCCGTCACCGCGAGGCCGGTCACCAGGGCCGACACCCAGGCGCTCCGCCGACGGGCGGCCAGCAGGAGCATCGCGGGCCAGACCTTCAGCAGCGCGCCGAAGGCCGCCAGCGCCCCCATGGTCTTCGGATGCCGGGCGCCCGCGAGCAGGGCGGCCACCGCCACGGCCGTGACCATCACGTCGTAGCGCGAGTACACCGTCGGCCCCAGCAGCGGAACGCCCACCACCCAGACCCAGGCGCCGCGCAGGGTCTTGCCGGGCCGCCGTCCGGCGTACATCAGCAGGGCCACGACGGCCAGGTCGGTGACGCAGACCAGGACGAAGAACGCGGTCGCGTAGTGCAGGAAGGGCAGCAGCGCGGGGGAGAGGATCGCCAGGGCGGCGGCGGGCGGGTACTGCCAGGTGACATCGTTCTGAGGAAACGTTCCGGTGCTGAGGACGTCGTACCAGCCCTGGTAGATGACCCGCACGTCACTCGTCACGTCCGGCCCCGGGAAGACGTACACCTTCATCACGAACAGCAGCAGCGCCAGCCTCGTGAGACACCAGATCACCGGCAGCCATGCCAGGGACCGCCTCATGCCCGTCGTCTTCACCTGATCCCTGCCCGTCCGCGTGCTCTGTTCGATGGGCTCATGATGTCCCGCAGAGCTGTGAGCGTGCCATAAGGGCTGCCCCACACGGCTGTGAGGGGCGGGTTCGGTAGGGTCGGCGGCGTGCGCAAGACCCTGATCGTGACCAACGACTTCCCGCCCCGGCCCGGCGGCATCCAGGCGTTTCTGCACAACATGGCGCTGCGGCTGGATCCGCGGGAGCTGGTCGTCTACGCGTCCACCTGGAAGCGGAGCCGGGAGGGCGTCGAGGCGACCGCCGCCTTCGACGCCGAGCAGCCCTTCACCGTCGTACGGGACCGTACGACCATGCTGCTGCCGACGCCCGCCGTCACCCGGCGCGCCGTCGGGCTGCTGCGAGAGCACGGCTGCACCTCGGTGTGGTTCGGGGCGGCGGCCCCGCTCGGCCTGATGGCACCGGCGCTGCGCGGTGCGGGCGCCGAGCGGCTCGTGGCCACCACGCACGGGCACGAGGCCGGCTGGGCCCAGCTGCCCGCCGCCCGGCAGTTGCTGCGCCGGATCGGGGACGCCACGGACACGATCACCTACCTGGGCGAGTACACGCGCTCGCGGATCGCCGGCGCGCTGAGCCCGCAGGCGGCCGCGCGGATGGCGCAGCTGCCGCCCGGAGTCGACGAGAAGACCTTCCACCCGGACTCGGGCGGCGACGAGGTCCGGGCACGGCTCGGGCTGACGGACCGCCCGGTGATCGTGTGCGTGTCCCGGCTGGTGCGGCGCAAGGGTCAGGACACGCTGATCCGGGCCATGCCCCAAATCCTCGCCGCCGAGCCGGACGCCGTCCTGCTGATCGTCGGCGGCGGCCCGTACGAGGGTGACCTGCGCAAGCTGGCCCTGGAGACCGGCGTCGCCGCCTCCGTCCGCTTCACCGGCGCCGTCCCCTGGTCCGAGCTGCCCGCCCACTACGGCGCCGGGGACGTCTTCGCCATGCCCTGCCGGACCCGGCGCGGCGGCCTCGACGTCGAGGGCCTCGGCATCGTCTACCTGGAGGCCTCCGCGACCGGGCTGCCGGTCGTCGCCGGCGACTCCGGCGGCGCACCGGACGCGGTCCTCGACGGCGAGACCGGCTGGGTCGTCCGCGGCGGCTCCCCGGCGGACGCGGCCGACCGCATCGTCACCCTCCTGGGAGACGCCGAGCTGCGCCGCCGCATGGGGGAGCGGGGCCGGGCCTGGGTCGAGGAGAAGTGGCGCTGGGACCTGCTGGCGGAGCACCTGAAGACTCTGCTGTAGCTGCCCTTCAGGGGCGCGGGGCTGTGCCTATGTGCGGCTCCGCCGCGTGGGCGCGACAAGCCACAAACAACCCGCACCCGCCCACAAGCAAAACGCGGCACCCCACTAGGCGGAACCCAATAATCCGCCCATGCTGCGCACATGACATCAAACCTGATGCAACGTCAGCTGACAAGACGTCAGATCCTGGGAATGGCGGCGATCCAAACCGCGGCCGCCCTCGGCTTCACCCGCATCGGCCTCCGATCAGCCCAAGCCGCCGAACCCGACGCCCTCGACAACGCCCCGGCGATCGTGATCGGTTCCGGCTACGGCGGTGCCGTGGCCGCCCTCCGCCTCGGTCAGGCCGGCATCCGCACCCTCGTCCTGGAAATGGGCCGGCTCTGGAACACCCCCGGCCCCGACGGCAAGATCTTCTGCTCCACCCGCACCCCGGACCGGCGCTCCATGTGGTTCCGCACCCGCACGGAGGCCCCGCTGGCCACCTTCCTCTGGCTGGACCTGGTCAACAAGGACATCAGCGCCTACCCGGGCGTCCTGGACCGCGTGCACTACGACCACATGTCCGTCTACGTCGGCCGGGGCGTCGGCGGCGGTTCCCTGGTCAACGGCGGCATGGCGGTGACCCCGCTCCGGTCCTACTTCGCCGAGCAGTTCCCCACCGTGGACACCGCGGAGATGTACGGCACGTACTTCCCGCGCGCCCGCTCCATGCTCGGCGTCAACACCATCGACCCGGCCTGGTTCGAGTCCACCGAGTGGTACCGCTTCACCCGGATCTCCCGCAAACACGCGGACAACGCCGGGCTGAGGACCACCTTCGTGCCCAACGTCTACGACTTCGGCCACATGGAGCGCGAGGCGGCCGGGACGGCGACCAAGTCCGCGCTCGGGGGCGAGGTCATCTACGGCAACAACCACGGCAAGCGCAGCCTCGACAAGACCTACCTCGCCTCCGCGCTCGGCACCGGGAACGTCACACTCCACACCATGGAGCGGGTGACGTCCATCAGCAGGGCCGCCGACGGGACGTACGTCCTGAGCGCGGACCGGATCGACGACACCGGCACCGTCGTCGCGACCAAGGAGTACGCCTGCACGTACCTCTTCCTCGGCGGCGGCAGCATCGGCACGACGGAACTCCTCGTCCGCGCCCGGGAGTCGGGCACCCTGCCCGCCCTGGACCCGAGTGTCGGCGCCGGCTGGGGCACCAACGGCAACGTGATGCTCGGCCGGGCCAACCACATGTGGGACACGGTGGGCGCGAACCAGTCGACCATGCCGGTCATGGGCATCGACGACTGGGCCAACACCGCCAACCCCGTCTTCGCCGAGATCGCGCCCCTGCCCATGGGGCTCGAACACTGGGTCAGCCTCTACCTGGCGATCACCAAGAACCCGGAGCGGGCCTCCTTCACGTACGACCCGGCGAGCGGCGCCGTACGGCTCGGGTGGAGCGCGGCGCAGAGCGCCGTGTCGGTGGGCATGGCGAAGAAACTGTTCGACCGGATCAACAGGGCGAACGCCACGATCTACCGCTACGACCTGTTCGGCTCGGGCAACAAGGTCTTCGCCGACGACTTCACGTACCACCCGCTGGGCGGCTGCGTCCTGGGCCGGGCGACGGACGCCTACGGCCGGCTCAAGGGCTACCGCGGGCTCTACGCCGTGGACGGCTCACTGGTGCCCGGCTCGATCGGCGTCAACCCGTTCGTGACCATCACGGCCCTCGCCGAACGCACGATGGCGCGGGTCCTCGTGGAGGACACCGCGCCCTGACGGTGGCCGGACCACGCTTTACATGTACTGGAAGTACCGGTCCAACCAGGTTGGCGGAAGATCATCCTCCTCTTCCTCTTCCTCCTCCCCGTCCGCGGACGAGGCCGCCAGAGCCGCCAGGATCGCTTCGTCGGCCTCGTCGTCCCCGAGGGCAGTTGGTCCGGCGTACGGTTCCATGAGCAGTTCGATGGGCATGTGGATGCAGCCGAGTTCCGTACACAGCTCGTCAAGCCAGGTCAGGAACTCGTCGTCAAGGCCATCCTCACAGCCGGGCATGCCCAGTCCGAGGCCCGTTCCGGCAGTGACGAAGGGACCGAAGTTGCTCATCGCCACCCGTAGGGGCCGGCCCGTCCCCGTGGCCTCCGCGGGGACCGAGACGACACCGAGGAAGCTCGAGTCCTGTCCCATGTCGGCCAACACGGACGGCCCGAACCGCCGCTCCGCGGCGTCGGCGAACTGCCGAAAGCGTTGCCGGGCGGCCGGGACGTCGTAATCCCGGGGCATCTCCCGGTGGGCGGGGTCGGGGTCGTCCAGCTCGCGCAGGAGCTCCCGGAGGCGGTCGAGGGAAAGCATGGTGGTGTCCTTTGCGGTGTTCGGCGAAGTGCTGGCGCCGTCGGGCCAGAAACCGGCCCGACGGCAGTCGCTGGTCATTCCCTGGTCAGGCGGTCGGGCAGTTTCTCGACGCAGACGGGTACGCGGTGATCACGCGGTACATCTTGCTCTTGTACCGGGTGACGATGCACAGGAACTTCTCGCCGCCGTCACCGATCGCTTCGTCGTACTCGACGGGGAAGACCTTGTTGCCCCGGTTGATGATCGGATCGGTGCCACGCTTCTTCCAGGCGTCGTCGATCAGTCCCAGGAGCTTGGCCTGGTCCTTCTGCTTGAAGACGCCGTGCAGCGGCTTGTCGGGGTTCGGCCTGGTGTGCTGCATCACATGGTCGATGCGGTGCTGACCGCCGCCCGCCGGCCGCATCCAGATCAGACCGCCCGGCGACTGGAACATTTCCTTGCCCACAACCCGGAAGCCCACAGGACAACTGACCTCGGCCGCCGCCCGCGTGACCGACATCGTGCGCGCCATCGACCGCGCGCACAGCGCGAACGCCGGGTTCTTGCCAAACAGTTTGCGGAAGAAGTCGTCCGCCTTGGTGCCCCACTTGCCGAACTTGACGCCCGCGGCGCCCCATCCGACGAACGGTACGGCACCGGCGCAGGACAGGCCCGCGTCGATCTTGTTGTCCTCGCCGAAGTACCAGGCGCAGTTGATGCCGTCCGCGGCCTCACCGAAGCCGGGTACCAGACCGAGGATGTCGAGGGTGAAGTGGCCGCCCTCGGACAGCAACTGCCCCCAGTCGATCTCGTTCAGCTTGGCCATCTGCTCCGCGAACTCCTCGTCCTCCGCGAGCAGAGCCCTTTCCTCGGCCTCGGCGACGATGTCCGCGAAGTGCTGGCGGATCTCCTCCTGGAGCTTGCGGAACGCCACGTCGCCCGCCGCGTCCGCCGCCTTGCTCGCGGCGACCGCGTCCTTGCCCGCCTCGATCGAGGAGGCGTACGCGGCGTCCGCCGCGGCCCAGGCGTCACTCGCGGAGACCTGCGCCGCGGCGGCGGAGGCGGTGGCACGGTCGGCCGACAGGTCGGCCGAGCGCGCGGCCCGCTTCGCGTCGGCTTCGGCGGCCCGGGCCTTCTTGGCCGAGGCAGCGGCGTCGGCCGCGGACTTCTCCGCCGCGTCGGCGTGCGCGTCCGCCTCCTTGGCGTGCTCGCCCGCCTGCCTCGCCGACTCCCGTGCGGCGTTGGCGTGCTTCGTCGCCTCTTCGGCTGCCTGGATGGCCTCGGCCGCCACCTTGGCGGCCAGAGCGGCGTCCTGCTGTGCCGTCGCCGCGATCTTCGCCGCCCCGGCGATCAGACCCTGAACCCGGGAGACATGGGTCGTGGTGAGCTGGTCCTGGCGTGCCGCGCGGTACTGCTCGACCTCGATGAACTGGTGCAGCACCTGCGGTGGTCCGGCCAGCGCCACGTCGGCCGCGGCCTTGAGCTCCGGTCCGCCCGTGCTGCGCAACTGGACGGCGCGGACCCGCTCGTCACTCGTCCGGGCCGTGAAGTACCCGGTGTGGACGAACGCCCGCGCCTTGTCGGCGGAGCCGGAGTCCAGTGCCTCCTGACCGGCCTTCTTCACGGCGGACCCGGCGTTCTGCATCAGCTGGGTGACCTTGATGCGGTAGTCGTGGCGGGCCGCTTCGTGCTGACCGGTCGCGATGAAGGCGCTGATCTGTGCCGCGTCGCCGTTCAACGCGGTCTTGGCCGCCGTACGGACCGGCTCGTACTCCGACTGCCACGCCAGGTTGACCGTACGCGCGTACTCGTCGCGCTGGGCGGCCTCCTTCAGACCGGAGCGGATGTACTCAACGACCAGTGCGTCCGAACCCGCCAGGGCGGCCTCGGCCGTGGTGGCGCTCCACGGGCCGCGGGTCTTGGCGGCATGCAGCGCGATCTTGCGGGCCTTGCCGGCGGCGGTCGGCACATCGACGTCCGGCGCGTTCACCTCGGCGGCCAGACGCACCGCCTCCTCGTCGGCCGCGCGGCTCTCCGCCGCGGCCTTCTGCTCACGCGCCTTGCGCTCGTCGTCCGAGGTCTTCAGCGCCTTGGCCTTCTCGACCTCGGTGTACCGGCGGTCGGCGAGTTCCTCCGTCTCCACCTCACGCGCCAGGTCGAAGGTGCTCTTGGCCTTGACCACGGCCGCGGTCGCGGCGTCGGCGGCCTTCTTGGCCTCGGTGGCGTGCTTCTTGGACTCGGTGGCCGCGGTGGCCGCGTCACCGGCGTTCTTGGCAGCCTCGTCGGCGGCCTTGCCGGCGTTGCGGGCGTGGGTGGCTGCCGAGTTGGCGGCGTCCCGGGCCTCCCGGGCGGCCTGGGCGGCCTTCCCCGCCAGTGTCACCGCCCGGTTCGCGGCGCGGGTGGCCTCAGCTGCCTGCCGCCGGGCATCGGCGGCCGCGTTACGGGCCCGCTGGGCCTGGGCGGCGGAGACGTTGGCGTGACCGCTCGCCTCCTGAGCCGCGGTCGCGGCGTTGTCGGCGTTGGTGCCCGCGCCGGCGGCGGCCTTCGCGGCTTTGCCGGCCTCGTCGGCCGCGGTCGCCGCGTGGTCGGCCGCCTCGGCGGCGGTCTCCGCGCCTTCGGCCGCGGCGTAGGCGCCCTTGGCGGCCTTGCGCGCGGCATCGGCCTTCCCCGCGTTCGTGGCCGCGTCGGCCGCGGCGCTACGGGCCCGGGATGCGGCCTGGGCGGCGGCAGCGGCGGCGGAAGCCGCCTGGGACGCGGCGTTGGCCGCGATCCGTGCCGAGGTGTTGGCGGCGCGGGCGGCACTGATCGCCTCCTGGGCCGCCTTGGCAGCCCCGTGAGCGGCGTCGGCGGCACGGCCGGCGGCGTTGGACGCCTTGGTCGCGTCGTTCTTGGCAGCCGCGGTCTCGGCAGCAGCCTTCTGCGCGGCTTCCTTGGCCAGCTTGGTCGCCGCGATGGCGCGTGCGGAGGCCTCCTTGGCCGCCTCCGTCTCTTCCCGCGCCTGCCGACCGGCCTCCTTCACCAGGGCGACCAGGTCCTCGACGGTGGCCTGCTCCTGGTCCCGGGCCCGGGCGATGTGCTGGCCCACCTCCAGGAAGTCGGTGACGTCCTCGTGCGTACCGTCCAGCGCGGCCTGTGCCGCCTCTCTGGTGGCGGGTCCGCCGGTGCTGAGGATCTGCACGACTTCCACACGCTCGTCGTTGCGCCGGGCGTCGTACTGGCCTTCGGTGATGAAGCGCTGTACGTCCTCTGCGGTGCCGTTCAGTGCGGCCTGGCCGGTCTCCTTCACCTCTGGCCCACCGGCACTGACGATCTGCATGGCGCGGACCCGCTGGTCTTGCTCCAGCGGCGCCTGCCAGCCCGACTTCAGGAACGTGTCCAGCTCTTCGGGGGTCCCGGCCAGGGCTTTCTCGGCCGCCTCGCGCACGCCCCGGCCGCCGGCCGAGAAGACCTGCACGGTGGCCACCCGGTCGTCGGACAGTTCGGCGACCGCACGCTCGTTGTCGAGGAACGCGCGCACCTGCGCGTCCGTGCCCAGCAGCGCCGCCTCCGCGGCGGCCTTCACGCCGGGTCCGCCCGCCTTCCAGGCCTTGAGGACCTCCCCTCGCGGGGTGGCGGGGATGTGGTCCGTACTCGTCTCGTCGCCGGGGTCTACGGCTTCGGTCGTCGCCGCATGGGCAGGGACGCCAAGCAGCCCGACGGTGACGGACAGGAAAAGGGCCAGGCAGAGTGCCCGGACGGAATGTCGGGCGACGTGTGCGCGGTGGTTTCTCCCGGCCAACCGGAATATTCCAGTCCGGGTTCTGAATCTCTGAGTCAAGGAACAAGCACCCATTTCGTTTTCTGGTCAACCAACGGACCAGTCACCGAATTTCGGCCGCGTTGAGAATACGCCGGGATTTCCAGCATCCGGTTCCGGGTGCGGCTGGGCCAGACGGTTTTCGGACGCGTGCAAGTGGATTGCTGATGTGACGTCAGGCACATGAGGCGGGGGCGAGGATACGGTAAAACGCTGGCAAATTCGGCGCAAAGGGGTCCAAGGTGCGCCGTACACATCCGAAAAAAGCGTGATCAAAGAGTGTGAGTGGTGTGTTTCACCTGTGGGGTGTTTAGGTGGCGATTGCTTGCTATCGTGCGATCGCCGCCGGGACCGGGCGGCCGCGAAGGGGGCGTTGAGGCGATTACGCCGGGACGCTTTCTGGGGGGCGAAGGGGAATCGTGTCGACCGGGCGGAGTTCCCGGTGTTTTCGCGCGCATTACCGTATCTCTGCGTTCCTGGATCCTTTCTCGGCATGCCGTTCCGGCATGCCGACGGTGCCGATCCGCTTCTGCCGGCCGGCCCGTATTCACATGCTCCCGCATGTCGTTTCCCGGAAGGAATCCTTCGTGATATCCAGAGCCCGAAAAGTCCTGCTCGCAGGCATCATGATCGGAGCTGTCGCCGCCGGAGGCACTGCTCTGGCCACCGCCGCCCCGAAGTCGGCACCCTCCGGCGCCGCCGACGCCCAGCCGCCGGTCGCGGTCGAGGACTTCTCCTACCCCGGCGCGGACCGGATCCTCGCCGAGCAGGGCATCACCCTCAAACGCGGCGACGGTCGCATCACCCTGGCCGCCTGCAACGACGCCGCCGACCAGATCAAGGTCATGACGCGGGTCGGCGGCGGCGAGTTCTGCTTCGCGGCCACGCACACGAGCGGCTACCTCGCCCTCGAACTGCCCGACGTCTACGGCATCCAGGCCGAGAGCCACCCGGTGCGGGCGGAGCTGACCGCCGAGGGCAGGAGCCAGACCGTCGACGTCAAGAAGAACGAACTCAAGGGCGTCGGCGAGGGCTTGGGCGAGCCATCCACCGTGCTTCTGGAGATCCGCGTCACCGGCTGATCCGCGTGCTGAGACCACACCCGCCCACCCGACGGCGGCCAGACACGGCCACCGTCCCCACTCGAAGTCCGAAGGAAACGAACGTGTCTCCTCTTCGCCCTCGCACGGCGCTGTTGAGTACGGCGGTCGCGGCCGCCCTGCTGACCGGCGCGTTCACCGGCGGCCCCGCGCAGGCCGTGACCGGCACCCCGAGCACCGACGGAACTCTCACCTTCACCGCCCGACTCGACATCGGCTCCGGCGAACGAGCCTGCTCCGGTGTGCTCGTGGACTCACGTTGGGTGCTGACCGCCGCGAGCTGCTTCGCGGACAACCCGCAGCAGAGCTTCCAGATCCGCGCGGGCAAGCCCGCGAAGACCACCACCGCCACCATCGGCCGCACCGACCTGACGAGCACAGCCGGTCAGGTCCGTCAGGTCGTGGAACTGGTTCCGCGTACCGACCGCGATGTCGTCCTGGCTCGCCTCGCCACGCCGGTCACCGGTGTCACACCGGCGGCGGTCGGCAGCACCATGCCCACCACCGGCGAGACGCTCACCATCCCGGGGTTCGGCCGCACCAAGACCGAATGGTCTCCGTTGAAGCTGCACGCCGGCGCCTTCACAGCCGGCACGATGGCGACCGAGACCCTGGGCCTGGCCGGCAAGGACGGCGTCGCCGTCTGCGCCGGTGACACCGGTGGCCCGGCACTGCGCGCGCGAACCGGCGGAGCCGGCGGGTACGAGGTCGTGGCCGTCGCCACCAGGTCCTGGCAGAGCGGCTGCTTCGGCTCGGACCCGGACGAGACCCGAACCGGCGCGGTCGCCACCCGCGTGGACAACCTGCGCTCCTGGCTGGACACGACCATGCAGGCGGATCCGGTCACCGACTTCAACTGCGACGGCGTCCGCGACACCGCCGTCGCCGACCCCGACGCGGCCGTCGGCGGCGACGTCGGCGCGGGGCTGGTCCGGGTGGTGTACGGCGGCGGCAAGGGCACCGCCGAGATCACCCAGGACCTCGAGGCGGTGCCGGGCGGCTCGGAGGCGAAGGACCGTTTCGGCGCGTCGCTCGCCACCTTCGACCACAACCTCGACGGCTGCACCGACCTCGTCGTGGGAGCACCCTCCGAGGACCTGGGCTCGGCCACCGACGCCGGCCTGGTCACCGTCCTCTACGGCGCCACGGCCGGGCTGGCCAAGGGCAAGGCCTCCGTCTCCCTGGAGCAGGGCTCCGGCACCGGCGCCCTGGCGGCGATGGCGTCCGAGTCCGGCGACCAATTCGGCGCCGCCTTCGCCGCCGGCACCACGCTCACCGGTGACCCGTACCTGGCAGTCGGCGCGCCCGGCGAGGACGCCGCCGGGGGCCTCACCGACGCGGGCGGGGTCCTCTATCTGCGCGGCACCGGCACCTCCAACGTCCTGATCCACCAGGACAAGGCGGGTGTGCCGGGTGGGATGGAGGCGGGCGACAAGTTCGGCTCCACCATCGCCGGTTCGCCTCAGCACCTCGCGGTGGGCGCCCCGGGCGAGGCCATCGGCTCGCTCGTCGCCGCAGGCGGTGTCGCTCTCTTCAGCCATACCCTCAACGCCGACAAGCTGCCGACCGGAGTGACCGGCATCGACCAGGACCTCGACACCGTCGAGGGCGGCGCGGAAGCCGACGACCGGTTCGGCGCGTCCCTGGCTCTTGTGCAGTACCGGGCCAACGCCGCCGCGAACGGTACCGAGTCGATCCTGGCCGTCGGTTCGCCGGGCGAGGACGGCTCCCAGGCTGCCAACGCGGGCCGTGTCGACACCTTCCGCCTCACGGCCTCCGGGTTCACCCAGATCTCCGGCATCTACCAGGGAACCACCGGTGTCCCGGGCGCCACCGAGGCCGGTGACGCCTTCGGCCAGTCGCTGTCGGCCGTGAACACCGCCCCGGGCGGGGTCAGCAGCGCGCAGAACACCCTGCTCGCGGTGGGCGTGCCCGGCGAGGACAGCACCGGCGCCACCGACGGCGGCACCGTCTACACCTTCAGCCTGACCAACGGCGCCTTCATCAACACGGTGTACCCGGGCAAGTTCGGCATCCCCGGTGCCCTGGGCAACGCGCAGAAGGTGGGCACTTCCCTCCACGCGACTGGCACCGAGCTCTACCTCGGCCTGCCCAACGGCCCCGTCTCCTACGGGTCCGCGCACGCGGTGCCGTGGGCGAACGTCCTCAGCGGCGCCACTCAGCCGGTCACGACGTTCCAGCCGGGCACCGGTGGCCTGCCCGCGGCCGGTGAGACGTTCGGCTCCGTGATCCGCTGACGCACCGACGCACTCGGACCCACCTCAGCCGGTTCCGCGACACGCTCGTGTCGCGGAACCGGCCCGTCACCCGACTTCTTCCTGCCTGAAAGCACACTCCCATGCGCCGCTTACTGCTGCCCGCCCTCGCCGCCCTCACCGTGGCCGGCGCCGCCGCCCTGTCCACCACCGTCTCGACGTCCCCGGCCGCCGACAGCGCCCGCACCACACAGTCCGTGCAGGCCGGCGCCGCCAAGACCACCCACAAGTACGGCACCCACGCCCGCCAGACCCTCGACGCCCACTGGAACGCGAGCAGCTCCGGCCCCAAGCCGGCGCTGGTGCTGATCCACGGCGGCTACTGGTACCACCAGACCGACTGGTCAACCTCGGCGGAGCGCTTCGCCGCCGAGGGCTTCCAGGTGTTCGCCATCAAGTACCGGCTCAATTTCGAGGCCGCGTGGCCCGCCCAGCGGGACGATGTCGCCGACGCCGTCGCCTGGATCCGCTCCCACGCCGCCGAGTTCGACGTAGACCCGGACCGGATGCTGCTCCTCGGCTCCTCGGCAGGCGGCCAGCTCGCCACGGACGCGGCCACCCACGGGGCCAACGCTCTGAGACTCAAGGGCGTGGTCGCCCTCTCGCCCGTCGCCTCTCCCTACCGGGCGTGGAACGACGGCAACACCTCCACCGACGCCAAGAAGCGCAAACTCCGCGACAACTCGACCGTCCTCGCCCGCTGTTACCCCGACTCCGAGGACACCTCCACCACGCTCCACCCCTCCTGCTGGGACACATGGCGCAGCATGGTCTCCAAGAACTGGGTCGACCCGGCCGACGCTCCGATGTACCTGATCCACTCCGAGGACGACTTCGTACCGCCCGTCCACTCCACCGACCTGGAGGCCACGGCCGAGGCCAAGGGCGTGCCCAACGGCCGTATCCAGACCCAGGTCGTCGCCGGTTCCGCGCACGGCGGCTCCCTGCTGAGCGAGCCGGGCGTGTACGACCGCATCGTCACCTGGCTGAAGAGCAAGGCGTGAGGAGGGAAGCGAGAGCGTTCGCCCTCGTCGCCTGCGCCGTGCTGGCCGCCTCCGGCCTGACGTCGTATCCCGCGCACGCGGCCGGGTCCGGGACCCCGTACGACTTCGATGCCTCGGGCTCCTCCGACCTGGTCGCCGGTACCCCCGACACCGCTTCGGCGGCGGGCTCGGTGACCGTCCTGCCGGGGTCCGCTGTCGGCCCCACCGCGATCGGTCGGCACACGCTCACCCAGGACACCGGTTCGGTACCCGGGTCGGCCGAGCCCGGCGACCGTTTCGGCGCAGCCACCGCCGCCGGCGACCTGGACGGCGACGGCCGACTCGACCTGGTGGTCGGCTCGCCCGGCGAGAACGACACCGGCGGCAACGCGGACCGTGGCTCCGTCACCGTCCTGACCGGTGCCTCGGACCTCAGCGCCGGCACGTCCTTCACCACGGGCGCCCACTGGGGACCGTCGGCCGCGGCACGGCTGGGCACCGACGTGGAGGTGGGAGACGTCAACGGCGACGGACTCGACGACGCGATCGGCCTCGGCCCCGGCACCGCCCGCAGCGGCTCCTGGCTCGTCTGGCGCGACAGTGCCACCGGCGCCGTTCACACCCACGGCGTGAGCTTCGATCCCGCTGTCGCCATGGACGGCGCGGTCGGCGACTTCGACGCCGACGGTTATGACGATCTGGCGGTGACCGTCGTCGACACGTACGGCATCGGCAAGGTCTTCGAGTTCACGGGCGGCCCGGACGGCCTCACGGGCGGCTTCGGCGCCCAGGTACCTCCGGGCCGCTCCCTCGACGCCGGCGACATCGACAAGGACGGCCACGACGACCTGGTGGTGGGTCAGCCGCTCGCCGCCGACGCCCAGGGCCGGGCAGGGGGACAGGTCACCATCAAGCGCGGCCACGCGTGGGGCCTCAACCACCCCGGGGATGCCGTCACCGTCCACCAGGACACCGACGGCATCCCCGGCACCGCCGAAGCAGGTGACGCCATGGGCACTTCGGTCGCGCTGCGCGACATCGACGGTGACGGCGTCCTCGATGTCCTGGCAGGCGTGCCCGGCGAGGACCTCACCGGGGACGGAACCGCTCGTGCCGACGCCGGCGCCGGGCTGGTCCTGCGGCTGACCGCCGACCTCACGGTGGCATCCGCACGGGTCCTCAATCAGGGTGCCGACGGGCTCCCCGGCGCCGCCGAGGCCGGGGACCGCTTCGGCGCGGACGTCGCGGCGGGCGATTTCACCGGGACCTCGTCCACCGGCCTGGCGATCGGTGCGCCGGGGGAGAACTCCGGTGACGGCACCGTCGTCCACGTCGGCGCCGACGGCACCGGCGTCTTCATCGGTCCGGCCACCGCGGGCACACCCGCCGACAGCGGCCTGGGCACCGTAGTGGCGCCCTAGCCTCCTCGGCGGACCGTCACTTCGCGTAGATCGCCTCGACCTCGTGCGCGTAGTCCTTCGCCACCACGTTCCGCTTCAGCTTCAGTGAGGGGGTCAGGTGGCCCGACTCCTCCGTGAACTGGGAGGACAGAATGCGGAACTTCCGCACCGATTCCGCCTTCGACACCGCGGCGTTGCCGTCGTCGATCGCCGCCTGGATCGCGGCCAGCAGGTCCGGGTCCTCGCCCAGCGACGCCGCGGTGGAACCCGCCGGCTTGCCGTGGTCCGCGCACCAGCGGCCCAGGAACTCCTCGTCGATGGTGACCAGCGCGCCCACGAACGGCCGACCGTCGCCCACCACCATGCACTCCGCGACCAGGGCGTGCGCCCGGATGCGGTCCTCGATCACGGCCGGGGCGACGTTCTTGCCGCCCGCGGTGACGATGATCTCCTTCTTGCGGCCGGTGATCCTGAGGTAGCCGTCCTCGTCGAGGGTGCCGATGTCACCGGTGTGGAACCAGCCGTCGGCCAGCGCCTCCCCGGTCGCGCCGGGGTTGTTCCAGTACTCCTTGAACAG
Source organism: Streptomyces sp. NPDC008137 (assembly GCF_042957035.1). Taxonomy (NCBI): domain Bacteria; kingdom Bacillati; phylum Actinomycetota; class Actinomycetes; order Kitasatosporales; family Streptomycetaceae; genus Streptomyces; species Streptomyces sp. NPDC008137. The sequence goes on from NZ_JBIBHN010000048.1 coordinate 23,684, forward strand.
GTGCTCGCCGTGCAGCAGCACCTCGCCGTCGTCGGCGATCCGGACCACCGAGCCGGGCAGCGGCTGACCCACCGTGCCGATCTTCTGCCGGTCCCAGGGGTTGAACGCGGTGGCCGCGCAGGACTCGGTCAGGCCGTAGCCCTCCAGGACCGTGAAGCCGATGCCGCGGAAGAAGTGGCCCAGGCGCTCGCCCAGCGGGGCACCGCCGGAGATGGCGTACTCGCCCCGGCCGCCGAGGACCGCGCGGAGCTTGCTGTAGACGAGCTTGTCGAACGTCTTGTGCTTGATCTTCAGGCCGAAGGACGGGCCGGAGGGGGTGTCCAGCGCCTTGCTGTACGCGATCGCGGTGTCGGCGGCCTTGTCGAAGATCTTGCCCTTGCCGTCGGCCTGCGCCTTGGCGCGCGCCGAGTTGTAGACCTTCTCGAAGACGCGCGGCACCCCGAGGATCAGCGTCGGGCGGAACGAGGCCAGCTCGTCGGTGAGGTTCTGGATGTCCGGGACGCAGCCGAGCTTGATCGGCGCCATCATCGGCGCGATCTGCACCAGCCGTCCGAAGACGTGCGCGAGCGGCAGGAAGAGGAGCACCGAGCACTCGCCCGTGCGGAAGAGCGGACGCAGCCGCTCCACGATGTTGCCGCACTCGGCGAAGAAGCTGCGGTGGGTGAGCACACAGCCCTTGGGGCGGCCGGTGGTGCCCGAGGTGTAGACGATGGTCGCCGGGTCGTCGGCCTTGGCGATCGAGCCGCGCTCCTCGACGGTCTGGTCCGTGACGTCCTGCCCGAGCCGGCCCAGTTCGTCGAGGCCGCCGCCCTCGATCTGCCACACGTGTTTCAGCGCCGGCAGCCGGTCGCGCACCGACTCGACGGCGGCCGTGTGCGCGTCCGACTCCACGACGCACGCGGTGGCGCCCGAGTCACCGAGGATCCACTGCACCTGCTCCGGCGAACTGGTCTCGTACACCGGCACGGTCACCGCGCCCGCGCTCCAGATCGCGAAGTCCAGCAGCGTCCACTCGTAGCGCGTGCGGGACATCAGGCCGACCCGGTCGCCCGGCTGGACACCGGCGGCGATCAGCCCCTTCGCGGCCGTGTGCACCTCGGCGAGGAAGACGGTGGCCGTGACGTCCTGCCAGGTGCCGCCGATCTTGCGGGCGATGACGGCGACGTCCGGGTGCTGCGCGGCGTTTCTGCGGACGATGTCGGTGAGATTTCCGTCCGCAGGGACCTCGTACAAAGCCGGAAGGCTGAACTCGCGCAAGACTGCTGCTCCTCATAGGGCGCCGGCGCCACGACGTTGTGTGCTGCGACGGTGTGGTCCAAGGCTCGGGCAGGTACTCAGGCATTCACTTGTTGAAATGCAGAGCACGACTGGACGGCCCGGACGTTACCCGCCGGTATGGCTTCTGCGACAGGGGGTCCCGTCGAGATGTTCGCTGCGTCACACAGTTGGGTTTTCCTTCGCGCACAGTAGTCCACGTACTAACTGACTGACCAGTAACCGCAGGTAGGGCCGCCACTGTTCACAAGGACAGCGCTCGGCCTACTCTTGATCGCCATGGCACCCACACCAGCCGGAAAACACAGGACACGCGTGCACGTGGTGAGCGACGTGCACGGCAACGCCCGTGACCTGGCCAGGGCCGGCGAGGGCGCCGACGCCCTGATCTGCCTGGGCGACCTCGTCCTCTTCCTCGACTACGCCGACCACTCGCGCGGCATCTTCCCCGACCTGTTCGGTGTCGAGAACGCCGACCGCATCGTGGCGCTGCGCACCGCCCGCCGCTTCGAGGAGGCGCGGGAGCTCGGTGCCCGGCTGTGGGCCGGGGTCGGCGCGGAGCGCGCCTCGGTGATCGAGAAGGCGGTGCGCAAGCAGTACGCCGAGATGTTCGCCGCGTTCCCCTCTCCTACGTACGCGACCTACGGCAATGTCGACATGCCGCCGCTGTGGCCGGAGTACGCCGGGCCCGGCACGACGGTCCTCGACGGCGAGCGCGTCGAGATCGGCGGCCGGGTCTTCGGCTTCGTCGGCGGCGGCCTGCGCACCCCGATGCGGACGCCGTACGAGATCAGCGACGAGGAGTACGCGGCGAAGATCGAGGCCGTGGGCGAGGTCGACGTGCTCTGCACCCACATCCCGCCCGAGGTTCCCGAGCTGGTCTACGACACCGTCGCCCGCCGCTTCGAGCGCGGCAGCCGCGCCCTGCTGGACGCCATCCACCGCACCCGGCCCCGGTACGCCCTGTTCGGGCACGTGCACCAGCCGCTCACCCGGCGGATGCGGATCGGGGCCACCGAGTGCGTGAACGTGGGGCACTTCGCGGCGACCGGGACGCCCTGGGCGCTGGAGTGGTGAGGACGCCCCAGGTCGGGTGAGATCGGCGGGCCCCGTGCGCGGTAGCCTTCACGCTGCACACACGTGCGCACGACGACGTCTTACCGGCCCGTATCTGGAGGAGCCACGGCGATGGCGGAACACACCAGCTCGAGCATCACCATCGAGGCAGCCCCGGCCGACGTCATGGCGGTCATCTCCGACTTCGCCCGCTACCCGGACTGGACCGGCGAGGTGAAGGAGGCGGAGGTCCTGAAGACCGACGAGCAGGGCCGCGCCGAGCAGGTCCGCCTCGTCATGGACGCGGGAGCGATCAAGGACGACCAGGTGCTCGGGTACACCTGGACCGGCGAGAACGAGGTGTCCTGGACGCTGGTGAAGTCCCAGATGCTGCGCTCTCTGGACGGCTCGTACATCCTCAAGCCGGCCGGCGCGGGGGGCACGGAGGTCACGTACGTGCTGACCGTGGACGTCAAGATCCCGATGCTGGGGATGATCAAGCGGAAGGCCGAGAAGGTCATCATCGACCGGGCGCTCGCCGGGTTGAAGAAGCGGGTCGAATCCGCCTGATTGCGGTCGTCGGCCGGCTGCGGGCCGGTGGGGGTTGTTCGCGCGGTCCCCGCGCCCCTTCAGGGGTTACCGTTCATTCTCATGCGCACCATCCTGATCACCGGCCCCGGCGGTAGCGGGCGTACCACCCTCGCCGCCGCGACCGCCCTGGCCGCGGCGACGAAGGGGACCAACACCCTCGTCCTCAGCGCCGACCGCACGGACACCCTCGGTGCCGCCCTCGGTGTCCCGACCGGCCCCACCCCGGTCGAAGCCGCACCGCGTCTCACCGCCTGGCGGCCCGACCCCGCCCAGGACTTCCGCGAGGACCTCACCGCCCTCCAGGACCGTGCCTCCTCCGCCCTGGACCTCCTCGGCGCCTCCCGGCTGGATCCCGAGGAACTCACCCCGCTGCCCGGCGCGGAGGAACTCGCCCTGCTGCGCGCCCTGCGCGATGCCGCGCTGTCGGAGTCGTACGACCTCCTGGTCGTCGACCTGCCGCCGACACCGCAGGCCCTCGCCCTGCTCGCCCTGCCCGAGGAACTGCGCCGCTATCTGCGCCGTCTGCTGCCGCCCGAACGGCAGGCCGCCCGCGCCCTGCGGCCCGTCCTGGGACGGCTCGCCGGCGTTCCCATGCCCGCCGAGTGGCTGTACGAGACGGCAGGGCGCTGGGATCTGGAGCTGGCGGCCGTGGAGGCGGTCGTCGCCGACCGCGACACCGTCGTACGGCTGGTCGCCGAGCCGGGCCCGGCCGGTGCCGACGCCGTCCGCACCGCCGGCCTCGGTCTCGCCCTGCGCGGCCTGCGCACCGACGTCGTGGTCGCCAACCGCGTCCTGCCCGAGGCGTCCCCGGACACCTGGCTCGCCGGGCCGGTCGCCCAGCAGCGCAAGACGCTGGAGGAGTGGCGGGAGGCGCACGACGTGCGCGCCGTCGCCCACCTCGGACGCGACCCGCGCGGCGCCGACGACCTCACCGCCCTCGATGTGCCCGGCGCCGAGCACGCCGCCTCCCCGGTCGAATGGCCCGTGACCGACCGGCTCGGCGAGGACGGTGTGCTCGTCTGGCACATCCCGCTGCCCGGCGCCATACGCGAGGAGCTGGACCTCGTCCGGCGGGGCGACGAACTGGTCGTCACCGCGGGGCGGTTCCGCCGTATCGTCCCGCTGCCCTCCGCGCTGCGCCGCTGCACCGTCGACGGGGCCGCCCTGCGCGAGGGCGCGCTGCGCATCCGCTTCGCACCCGACCCGAAACTGTGGCCGCGGGCCCGGTGAGCGCGGTACGCCCGTTCGGGTAACGTCGTAGGGACGAACCGTAGTCAGGAGTCCGTCATGAGCGAAGAGCTCCCCCCGTCCGACGCCGCCCGCGAAGAGGCCGTGGACGAGGTACGGGCGACCGACGCCGACGCCTGGGCGACCGCGTGCGCCGAGGACCTCGAGGCGGAGAAGGCCCGCCGCCGCGCCGAGTACGGCCCGCCCCCGGGCTCCGCGGCCGAGGAACTGAAGAAGCTCGTCGACGCCGTCGCGGACAAGCTGTCCGGCCTGGAGTCCCCGCTGTTCGGCGCGGTCGCCGGGCCCGCCGCCCAGCAGGTCGTCCGGCAGGTCGTCCAGCAGGCCAAGGACGCCGTGGAACCCGTCATCGAGCGCAATCCGGACGTCTTCGACCACCTCGCGGCGGCCGGGAACGAACTGCTCGCCGCCTACCGCTCCGCCGTGCAGGCCCAGGAGCGGCGCTGGACCGGCCGGGGCGACGACACCGACCCCCGTGACCTGGACGAACGCCGTGACCGGGGCGACGACGACGGCCCCGGGGAACGCATCGACCTGGACTGAGCCCCCGGCCGAGCCCCCGGCCTCTCGGGTACCGTTGGCCGTAGCGGGGCTCGACCGAAACTGAGGGATTCATGGGACTCACCATCGGCGTCGACATCGGCGGCACGAAGATCGCGGCCGGCGTGGTCGATGAGGAAGGCAACATCCTCTCGACCCACAAGGTGCCGACCCCGGGCACGGCCGAGGGCATCGTGGACGCCATCGCCTCGGCGGTGGAGGGCGCGCGCGTCGGGCACGACATCGTCGGCGTGGGCATCGGCGCCGCCGGCTATGTGAACCGGCAGCGCTCCGAGGTCTACTTCGCGCCCAACATCCACTGGCGCAACGAGCCGCTCAAGGAGAAGGTCGAGGCCCGTGTGGGCCTTCCGGTGGTCGTCGAGAACGACGCGAACGCCGCGGCGTGGGGCGAGTACAAGTTCGGCGGCGGCAAGGGCCACCGCAACGTCATCTGCATCACCCTGGGCACCGGCCTCGGCGGCGGCATCATCATCGGCAACAAGCTGCGCCGCGGGCACTTCGGCGTGGCCGCCGAGTTCGGCCACATCCGCATGGTGCCGGACGGCCTGCTGTGCGGCTGCGGCTCGCAGGGCTGCTGGGAGCAGTACGCCTCCGGGCGCGCGCTCGTCCGGTACGCCAAGCAGCGCGCCAACGCCACCCCGGAGAACGCCGAGATCCTGCTCGGCCTCGGTGACGGCACGCCCGAGGGCATCGAGGGCAAGCACATCTCCATGGCCGCCCGCCAGGGCGACCGTGTGGCCGTCGACTCCTACCGCGAGCTGGCCCGATGGGTCGGCGCGGGCCTCGCCGACCTCGCCTCCCTCTTCGACCCCTCCGCGTTCATCGTGGGCGGCGGCCTCTCCGACGAGGGCGAACTCGTCCTCGGCCCGATCCGCAAGTCCTACAAACGCTGGCTGGTCGGCGGCAACTGGCGCCCGGTGGCGGAGGTAAGGGCCGCGGAACTGGGCAACAAGGCGGGCCTGGTGGGAGCGGCGGACCTGGCGAGGGAACCCGACCCGATCATGTAGACGCCTTCAGGGTTGTGCCCCAAGGGGCGCGGGGAACTGCGCGACAGGCCACGAACAACCGGCACTCGCGCACAACCCTCGCGCCCCGAGCCATTGGGCGTAAATTGACCAACATGGCGCCGCTCCCCAACTCCCGTACCGAACCCGACGGTTCCGCAGTCATCAGGGTCCTCAGCTACAACATCCGCTCGATGCGCGACGACACAGCCGCCCTGGCCCGCGTCATCAGGGCCTGCGAGCCCGACCTGGTCCTCGTCCAGGAAGCCCCCCGCTTCTTCCGCTGGCGCAAGAAACTCGCCCGCCTGGCCCGCGCGGCCGACCTGGTGATCGTCACCGGCGGCGCCACCACCACCGGACCGGCGATCCTCAGTTCGCTCCGGGCGGGGGTGGAACGCACAGAGGACATCCTCCTGCCCCCCACCCCCGGCCTGCACCGCCGCGGCTTCGCCACCGCCGTCGTCCGGTTCGCCGGCACCCGGCTCGGCGTCCTGAGCTGTCATCTGTCGCTGCAGAAGGACGAGCGCTACGAGCAGGGCGGCATGCTCCTCGACCGGCTCGCCGGGATGGGAGTGGAGCACGCGATCGCCGGCGGCGACCTGAACGAACGCCCGGACGGCCGCACCTTCCGCCGGCTGACCGACGGTCTCACCGACTGCCGGGCCGCCGCGCCCTGGGGCGGCGAGCACACCTGGACCCCCGCCGACCCCTACCAGCGCATCGACGCGATCTTCGCGACCAAGGGCATCGAGGTGCTGGGCTGCGGCGTGCCGGCCGGGCTCCCCGGGGTGACCGGGACAGACCTGAGGGCGGCCACGGACCACCTCCCGGTCCTGGCCGCCCTCAGGGTGCCGGCAAGCTAGACGACCGCCCCGCGCCCCGGGTCCTCGTCGTCCTCGTCGTCCGTCCGCATCCGCATCACCAGCGTCGCGAACCCGCCCAGGAACCCGCCGATCCCCGCCGTGGCCAGCCACCATGTCATCTCCCAGCCGAGCACCACGGCCAGCAGAAGCAGCACCGGGCCGCCGAGCACGCCCAGCCAGGCGAACTTCGCGGTGACGTCCGCCTCCGGCAGCGGGGGCGGCTCCGGCGGCACGAAGTGGCCTTCGTCGTCCTCGTCGAAGTCGTCCTCGGCGGGCTCGGGCGCGGAGTAGTCACGCGGGCCGACGCCGGGGGCGAAGGAGACGGAGCCGCCGAGCGGCTTGGCCGGCTTGTCCCCGGGCTCCTTGACCTCCGGTCCCTCGGGCTCGGAGGGCTTCGCGGCGTCCTTGACCGTCCCGGCCGTGTCCATGCGGTCGTCGTTGGTCGGAGACTCGAGCAGCGCCAGATCCTCGATCGACTTGAACGGCTTGGCGCCCGGCGGGTCCGGCGGCTCCTCGCCGTACGCGGCGACGATCGCGGCCCAGGCGGCCTCCTCGTCGAACGGGACGCCCTGCTCGTCCGGCTCACGGCCCTCGCGGTCCGAGTCGTGCTCAGCCACCTGCGGTCGTCCCTTCCTTGCCGAGACCGGGCTCCTTGCCGAGGCCGGACGCGAGCCGGCCGATGAACTCGACGCTCTCCTCGAAGATCCGGTCCGCGTCATGGTCCAACGTGGCGACGTGGTAGCTCTGTTCCAGGATGACCTCTTTCACATCCGTCGAGGAGATGCGGCTGAGGACACGGGCCGAGTCGGCGGGCGGCACCACATGGTCCTGCGGGCTGCGCAGCAGCAGCACCGGCTGCGTGACCTGCGGCAGCTCGCCGTCGACGATCCGGAAGAACTGGCGCAGGGAGTGCGCCGCGTGCAGTGGGACCCGGTCGTAGCCGAGCTCCCGGCTGTCCGGCTTGGCGATGTCGCTGGCGATGCCCTTGGTCGCCGGGACGAGGTGGCGGACCACGGGCAGGGCGTGCGCGGCCAGGCCGTGCACCTTGTTCGCCGGGTTGACGACCACCACGCCGCTGACGGCGTCGCCGTGCTTCGCGGCGAGGCGCAGGGCCAGGGCGCCGCCCATGGACAGACCGGCCACGAACACCTGCTCGCGGCGCTCGCACAGGAGGCGCAGTTCGCGGTCCACCTCCGCGTACCAGTCCTGCCAGCCGGTGATCCGCAGGTCCTCCCAGCGGGTGCCGTGCCCGGGCAGCAGCGGCAGGGAGACGGTCAGACCGCGCTCGGCGAGATGCTCCGCCCAGGGGCGCAGCGACTGCGGTGATCCGGTGAAACCGTGGCAGAGGAGGACGGCGACCTCCCCGCCCTCGTGGCGAAACGGCTCGGCTCCGGAAAGGACCGGCACCTTCGGCCTCCTGGTCGTGAGAAGGGACTGACACGATCACGGAATGTCACGGAACGTCATGGAAGGGGTCGCACGTCGTTCGCGGGACCTTCACCGTACGCGACCGCACTGACACCGACCAGGGCCGTCGGCGCCTTTGACAGCGCTCCGGGTTAAGGTCTGAGCGACACATACAGGAGGCACTCGGTTGTTGTACGGCGCGATGAAGGTCGCTGTTGGGGGACCGCTGAAGGTCGCCTTCAGGCCCTGGGTGGAAGGCCTGGAGAACGTTCCCGCAGAGGGCGCCGCGATCCTGGCGAGCAACCACCTGTCCTTCTCGGACTCGTTCTTCCTGCCCGCGGTACTGGACCGCAAGGTCACGTTCATCGCGAAGGCGGAGTACTTCACCACGCCCGGAGTGAAGGGCCGGATGACGGCCGCCTTCTTCAAGGGCGTCGGCCAGCTGCCCGTGGACCGCTCCGGCGCGCGCGGCGCGGGTGAGGCCGCCATCAAGAGCGGCATAGAGGTGCTGGAGCGCGGCGAGCTGTTCGGTATCTACCCGGAGGGCACGCGCTCGCCCGACGGCCGGCTCTACCGGGGCAAGCCGGGCGGCCTGGCACGCGTGGCCCTCGCCACCGGCGCCCCCGTCCTCCCCGTGGCGATGATCGACACGGAGAAGATCCAGCCGCCCGGCAAGGTCATGCCGAAGCTGATGCGCCCGGGCATCCGGATCGGCAAGCCCCTGGACTTCAGCCGCTACCAGGGCATGGAGCACGACCGCTTCGTGCTGCGCGCGGTGACCGACGAGGTCATGTACGAGATCATGAAGCTCTCCGGCCAGGAGTACGTCGACATGTACGCGACGGCCATGAAGCGGCAGCTCGCGGACGCGGCGAAGGCCGACAAGGAAGCCGAGAAGGCGGCGAAGGCCGCACTCGCGCGGGCGGAGAAGGAACAGGCCGCGAAGGAGAAGGCCGCGAAGGAGAAGGCCGAGCGGGACCAGGCCGAGAAGGACCAGGCCGGGCAGGACCGGACGGAGCAGCGGCGGACCGAGCCCTAGTCGGGGCTCCGAGCCGGGGGGCGGGGAGATGGCCAAGCGCGAGCGTGTCATGAGGATGTCGGTCGAGCAGCCGCTGTGGCGTGCGCTGACCGGCTACCGGGTGCTCACGATGCTGTACGCGGTGGGCCTGTTCGCCACCGCCTACGACGAGTTCACCCGCCCCTGGGTCGCCGTCGCCTACTACGCCGTGCTGAGCGTGTGGACCCTGGCCACCCTGCCCCGGGTCGCGAACGCCGCCGGCTGCACCAAGGGGTTCCTCGCCGCCGACCTCACCATCGCGATCACCGGCATCATGCTCACGCCCGTCGCCGACGCCCACGAGCGGGTCCAGTCCGGCGGCCCGACCCTGCCGTCGATCTGGACCGCCGGAGCCGTCCTCGCCTTCGCCGTCAAGGGCGGCTGGCGCTGGGCCGCCCTCGCCTCCGGCCTCGTCGCCGTCGCCAACCTGGTCGAACGCGGCACCCCGGCCCGCGACACCGTCCACAACGTCATCCTCGTCTGCATCGCCTCCATCGCCATCGGCTACGTCGTCGAGGTCGCCCGCGCCTCCGAGCGCACCCTCGCCCGCGCACTGGAGATCGAGGCCGCCACCAGGGAGCGGGAGCGGCTCGCCCGGGACATCCACGACAGCGTGCTCCAGGTCCTGGCGATGGTGCAGCGACGCGGTGCGGTGCTCGGAGGCGAGGCGGCCGAGCTGGGCCGGATGGCGGGCGAGCAGGAGGTCGCGCTGCGCACCCTGGTCTCCGGCGGGCTCGTGCCCGTCTCCCGGGTCTCGGAGGACGCCACCGAGGGCGCGGTCGTCCGGTCCGTCGACGAGGAGCCGCGGGACAGCGGCCCCGTCGACCTGCGCGTCCTGCTCGCGCCCTACGCCGGGGCCAAGGTCAGCCTCGCCGAGCCCGGCGCGCCCGTGCCGCTGGCCCAGGCTGCCGCCCGGGAGGTGGCCGCCGCCGTCGGAGCGGCCCTGGACAACGTCCGCCGGCACGCCGGTGAGGACGCACGCGCGTGGATCCTGGTCGAGGACGAGCCGGACGAGGTGATCGTCACCGTCCGGGACGACGGCCCCGGCATCCCCGAGGGACGGCTCGCCCAGGCCGAGGGCGAGGGGCGGCTCGGTGTCGCCCTGTCGATCCGCGGCCGGCTGCGCGACCTCGGCGGCAGCGCGGAACTGATCTCGGTGCCGGGCCAGGGCACAGAGGTCGAGCTGAAAGTACCGAAGGACCTGACGAACGCACGGGGGAAGGCGGAGCGGCGATGACGGAGAGCGGTGCGGGCGGGCGGGACCCGATCAAGGTCATGGTGGTCGACGACCACCCCATGTGGCGTGACGCCGTCGCCCGCGACCTGGCCGAGTCGGGCTTCGAGGTGGTCGCCACCGCGGGCGACGGCGACCAGGCCGTGCGCCGCGCCAAGGCCGCCGCGCCCGATGTCCTCGTGCTGGACCTGAACCTGCCCGCCAAGCCCGGCGTCCAGGTCTGCAAGGAGGTCGTCGCCGCCAACCCCGCGCTGCGCGTCCTGGTGCTGTCCGCGAGCGGTGAGCACGCCGACGTCCTGGAGGCCGTGAAGTCCGGCGCGACCGGCTACCTGCTGAAGTCGGCCTCCACCGGGGAACTCCAGGACGCGGTGCGCCGCACGGCCGTCGGCGACCCGGTCTTCACCCCCGGCCTCGCCGGACTGGTCCTCGGCGAGTACCGCCGCCTGGCCTCCGAACCCGTCCCCGCGCAGGACACCGACGAACCGAAGGCGCCCCGGCTCACCGACCGCGAGACCGAGGTGCTGCGCCTGGTCGCCAAGGGCCTGAGCTACAAGCAGATCGCCGAACGCCTGGTCATCTCCCACCGCACGGTGCAGAACCACGTCCAGAACACCCTCGGCAAGCTCCAGCTGCACAACCGCGTGGAGCTGGTCAGGTACGCGATAGAGCGCGGCCTCGACGACGAGTGAGGCGCACGTCACACTGACCCTTCGTCAGGCACCTGCGGCGAAGGGACTGTTCCATGCGCGTCGGAGTACTGACCGGAGGCGGCGACTGCCCCGGCCTCAACGCCGTCATCCGGGCCATCGTCCGCAAGGGCGTGCAGGAGTACGGCTATGACTTCACCGGCTTCCGGGACGGCTGGCGAGGACCCCTGGAAGGCGACACCGTCCGGCTCGACATCCCCGCCGTGCGCGGCATCCTGCCCCGCGGCGGCACCATCCTCGGCTCCTCGCGGACCAACCCGCTGAAGGAGGAGAACGGCATCCGCCGTATCAAGGAGACCCTCGCCGAGCTGGAGGTCGAGGCGCTCGTCGCCATCGGCGGCGAGGACACCCTGGGCGTGGCCGCCCGGCTCTCCGACGACCACGGCGTGCCCTGCGTAGGCGTCCCGAAGACCATCGACAACGACCTGTCCGCCACCGACTACACCTTCGGCTTCGACACCGCGGTCGGCATCGCGACCGAGGCGATCGACCGGCTGCACACCACCGCCGAGTCCCATATGCGGGTCCTGGTCGTCGAGGTGATGGGCCGGCACGCCGGCTGGATCGCCCTCCACTCGGGCCTGGCCGGCGGCGCGAACGTCATCCTCATCCCCGAGCAGCGATTCGACGTCGAGCAGGTCTGCGCCTGGGTGACGTCCCGCTTCAAGGCGTCGTACGCGCCGATCGTGGTCATCGCCGAGGGGGCGATGCCGAAGGACGGCGACATGGTCCTCAAGGACCAGTCGCTGGACTCCTTCGGGCACGTCCGCCTCTCCGGCGTCGGCGAGTGGCTGGCCAAGCAGATCGAGAAGCGCACGGGCAAGGAGGCCCGCACCACGGTCCTGGGCCATGTCCAGCGCGGCGGCACCCCCAGCGCCTTCGACCGCTGGCTCGCCACCCGCTTCGGCCTGCACGCCATCGACTGCGTCCGCGACGGCGACTTCGGAACGATGGTGGCCCTGCGCGGCACCGACATCGTCCGGGTCCCGATCGCCGACGCGACGGCCCGCCTGAAGACGGTGGCCCCCACGCTGTACGAGGAGGTCGGCGTCTTCTTCGGCTGACCGGGACACGGACGTCCGGGGGCGACGGGCCCCCGGACGGCTACACGGTCGTGTTGCGCATCCGCCCCACCAACTCCCGTACGACCGCGGCGCCGTTCAGCGTCAGGATCGACTCCGGATGGAACTGCACCCCGGCGAACCCGGGCCCGCGAACGGCGTGCACCTCGCCGTTCGCGGCCCGGCTGACCTCGACGCCGTGCGCGGCCAGCTCCTGGTGGGCCTCTTCGTCGCAGCGTGCCACGAAACTGTTGTAGAAGCCGACGGTCTCGCGCCGGCCGAACAGCTCGATCTCCGTCTGCGCGCCCTGGTACGGGACGTCCTTCCGTACGATCTCGAGACCCAGCTCGGCCGCGATCAGCTCGTGCCCGAGGCAGACGCCGAGCACGCCGTGCTTCTCGGCCCGGATGACCTCGGCCGTCAGCGCGCGCAGGAACCGCATCTTCGGATCGGCCAGGTCGGACGGATCACCCGGGCCGGGCCCCAGCACCACCGGCCCCGTGTGCCCGAGCACCGCCTCCCGCAGCCCCGCCTCGTCGTAGCGCCGGACGGTCACCTCCAGACCGCTCGACCGCAGCACATGCGCGAGCATCGCGGTGAAAGTGTCCTCGCCGTCGACGACCAGGGCGTGTCCGGCGAGCTCCTCGGAGCGCTCCTGCATCCGCAGCCAGAACGGCGCCAGCGACGCCCGGCGCCCGTCGAGCGCGGCACGCACGCGTGGGTCCTCGGCGAGCCTCGGCCGCACGGACTCCGCACGCGGCCTGCCCGGCCGTACGCCCAGGGCCGCCAGCACACCCGCCGCCTTCGCGTGCGTCTCCGCGACCTCGCTCTCGGGGTCGGACCCGCGCACGAGCGTGGCGCCGACCGGCACCCGCAGCCGGCCGTCCGCGTCGATGTCGGCGGTACGGATGAGGATGGGGGAGTCCAGGGTCTGCGTCCCGCCGGAATCCCGCCCGAGGAGGGCCAGTGCCCCGGCGTAGTAGCCACGTCCCCCTGCCTCGTGCCGCTCGATCACCCGGCAGGCGTTCTGCACCGGCGAGCCGGTGACGGTCGCCGCGAACATGGTCTCCCTCAGCACCTCCCGCGCGTCCAGCGAGGACTTCCCGCGCAGCTCGTACTCGGTGTGCGCGAGGTGCGCCATCTCCTTCAGCCGGGGTCCGACCACGACGCCGCCCATGTCGCCGACGGTGCACATCATCTTGAGCTCCTCGTCGACGACCATCGACAGCTCCTCGATCTCCTTGCCGTCGGCGAGGAAGCCGAGCAGATGCTCGGGGGTCGGCCCCTCGGCGGGGTAGCGGTAGGTGCCGCTGATCGGGTTCATGACGACCGTGCCGCCGGACATCCGGACGTGCACCTCCGGGCTCGCCCCGACCAGCGTCCGCCCACCCGTCTCCCGCCCCCGCCCTTCCAGGGAAGGCCCTTCGGGCCCTTCTTGATTTCCGGTGTGCACGACGAACGTCCAGTACGCGCCCCGCTCGCCCTCCAGCAGCCGCCGGAACAGCGCCAGCGCGTCGGCCCGCCCGAACCCGGGGATCTCACCCTCGTACGTCCGCCGGATCACGAAGTTCGCGCCCTCGCCCCGCCCGATCTCCTCCCGCAGTACCCGCCCGACGATCTCCGCGTACTCCCCGTCGGCCACGTCGAAGCCGCCGCCCTCGACCCGCACGTCATGCCCCGGAAGCTGTGCCAGGGCCTCGGCCAGCGGCATCTCGTACGACTCCTCGGGCGTCAGCACCGCCAGGGGCGTGCCGTCGTCGCGGACGTCGAAGCCGCGCTCGCGGATCTGCCGGAAGGGGACGAGTGCGAGGCCTTCGTCCGGCAGGTCGGCGAGACGGTCGTACTCGGCGACCGGGCCGATCAGGACCTCGACCCGTTCCTGGTCGTGGCCCGGGGTGCGGCGGCGCAGCAGGGCGAACGGACGGGGGTCGTCCAGCAAGCCGAGCAGATTCATGGGTCCGTGCTCCATCTCGGTGAGAGAGGAACGGACCCCGGGAAACACCGAAGGCCGCCCCTCGGGCGGCCTTCGCGAAGTCAGTCGTACGCGCAGTCAGTGGGCCGCCGGATGAGCGGTCCACCACCAGGTCTGGATCGAGTGCGCGAACATGCGACGCACCTTATCCCATGTCCGAGGGCTGTACCCGGTGTCTCAATTGCTGGGCATGGGTCAGGACGCCCGACACGACCCCGTAATGTTGAGGTCGTGACCGTGAACGCTAAGACCAGCGCGAGTGCTGGCAACACCTGGCGAGACCTGCCCGCGGCGCAGCAGCCCGAGTACCCCGACACCGAGGCTCTGCGCGCAGTCGTTGCGGACCTCGAGTCGTATCCGCCGCTCGTCTTCGCGGGCGAGTGCGACCAGCTGCGCGCCCGGATGGCGGCCGTCGCCAAGGGAGAGGCGTTCCTCCTCCAGGGCGGCGACTGCGCCGAGGCCTTCGACGCCGTGTCCGCGGACCACATCCGCAACAAGCTGAAGACGCTGCTCCAGATGGGCGCCGTGCTCACGTACGCCGCCTCCGTGCCCGTGGTGAAGGTCGGCCGGATCGCCGGCCAGTACTCCAAGCCGCGCTCCAAGGGCACCGAGACCCGCGACGGCGTGACCCTGCCGACCTACCGCGGCGACTCGGTCAACGGCTTCGACTTCAACGAGGCCGCCCGCATCCCGGACCCCGAGCGCCTGAAGCGGATGTACCACGCGTCCGCCTCCACGCTGAACCTGGTGCGCGCCTTCACCACCGGCGGCTACGCCGACCTGCGCCAGGTGCACGCCTGGAACCAGGACTTCGTGAAGTCGTCCCCCTCGGGACAGCGCTACGAGCAGCTGGCGCGCGAGATCGACCAGGCGCTGAACTTCATGCACGCCTGCGGGGCCGACCCGGAGGAGTTCAAGACCGTCGAGTTCTACGCCTCCCACGAGGCGCTGCTGCTCGACTACGAGTCCGCCCTGACCCGGGTCGACTCGCGCACCGGGCAGCTGTACGACGTCTCCGGGCACATGGTGTGGATCGGCGAGCGCACCCGGCAGCTGGACCACGCGCATGTCGAGTTCGCCTCGAAGATCCGCAACCCGATCGGCATCAAGCTGGGCCCGACGACCACGGCCGAGGACGCGCTGCAGTACATCGAGCGCCTCGACCCGGAGCGTGAGCCGGGCCGGCTGACCTTCATCGTCCGCATGGGCGCCGACAAGGTCCGCGACAAGCTCCCCGAGCTGGTCGAGAAGGTCACCGCCTCGGGCGCCACCGTGGCCTGGGTGACCGACCCGATGCACGGCAACACCTTCGAGGCGGCCTCCGGGCACAAGACCCGCCGCTTCGACGACGTGCTCGACGAGGTCAAGGGCTTCTTCGAGGTCCACAAGGCGCTCGGCACCCACCCGGGCGGCATCCACGTGGAGCTCACCGGCGACGACGTCACCGAGTGCGTGGGCGGCGGCGACGAGATCTTCGTCGACGATCTGCACCAGCGCTACGAGACGGCCTGCGACCCGCGGCTCAACCGCAGCCAGTCGCTCGACCTGGCGTTCCTCGTGGCCGAGATGTACAGGGACCAGTAGCGGGATCGCCTGTTACCCGGACATGGACTGGGGCGCGGATCACACGATCCGCGCCCCTCTCCACTTTTGTGGCTCCCACCCGGCGGGTAAGGTTAGGTTAGCCTCACCGATCAACGGGACGGCACCAGAGAACGAAACCCCGCCGGGAGGTGAGCCGCGTGTACATCTGCAGTTGCTTCGGGATCACCGAGCAGCAGGTCAAGCAGCACGCGGACAGCGGTGCCTGCACCCCCCGCCAGATAGCCTCCGCCTGCAAGGCGGGTACGGACTGCGGGTCGTGCGTACGCCGTATCCAGGCGCTCCTCGGCAGGGGCGCGTGCCCTCGCCGGGACATGGCCGACCGGGGTGAACCGGTGCTCTCGGACCTGTCGGATCTGGAAGACGCCGCCTAGGTCGTGTCCGCAAAGTGGCGGCATCGTTGGTTTGTTCGTGGTGCGTCGTCATGAGCTGACTGATGAGTCGTGGGCGGTGATCGAGCCGT
>NZ_JBIBHN010000049.1:0-38758 GCF_042957035.1 Streptomyces sp. NPDC008137
CGCACCCGCACCAGCCACTTCGCAGCACTTCGCCCCGCCGACCACAAGGTCGACGGGGCGAAGTAGGAAGGCCCCGGATTAACCAACAGCATCCGTCCGGTGCGGGCCCTCCCTCACTTGTACGGCTCTCAGCGCCCCTGGGCGGCCAGTTCCTTCGCGGCCTCCGTCAGGTCCTTCGCCGTGTCGATGGCACGCCAATAAGACCCCTGCGGGATCGTGAACCCGGCCAGCCGCTGCTCCCGGGCCAGGCGGGGGAACGTCGTACGCTCATGGTCGCCGCGCTGCGGCAGCAGGCCCGCGAACTCGGGGGAGAAGACGTAGACGCCCGCGTTGATCTCGAAGGTCGACGGCGGGGCCTCGATGAAGTCGGTGATGTGGCCGAAGCCGTCCGTCCTCACCGCGCCCCACGGCAGGCGGGGGCGGGCCAGGGCGAGGGTCGCGATCGCGTCGCGCTCGGTGTGGAAGTCCGCCATGTCACGGAGCGAGAACCGGGTCCAGATGTCGCCGTTCGTGGCGTACCAGGGCTGGTCCGGGTGGGGCAGGTGAGCCGCCGCGTACTTGAGGCCGCCGCCGCGGCCGAGGGGCTCCGACTCCACGACCGTGGTGACGGAGACGGGCAGATCGGCGGTGTCCAGCCAGGTCTGCAGAACTTCGGCGAGGTGGCCGCAGGAGACGACCACGTCCGTCACGCCCTCTTCGGCGAGCCAGGAGAGCTGATGGCCGATGATCGGCGTCCCCGTCCCGGGGATCTCGACCATCGGCTTGGGCCGGTCGTCGGTGTACGGACGCAGCCGGGAACCCTGGCCGCCGGCCAGAACGACGGCTTGAACGGGGCGGGACGCGGCGCTCGGATCGCTCATGAGACCGAACTGTACGGTGCGTCCCGCCCGGGGAATGCGGCGGACGAGGGGTTCTGGCGTCTGCCGTTGTCGACTGCCCACCCGGTGGCAGGGCGGTGTGCTCAGCTGTGTGCGGCGGCGACGCCTGTGGCAAAGGCGGTGTCGCAGACCGGGCGGGCGTAGGACTGGGCGCGCGTCGGGCCGTAGACCCGGACGGCGGCCTGGCCGAGGGCGCGGGCGAGGGAGGCGCAGTGCCGGGCCAGCGACGGGCGTTCGTCGACGGCCTGCTGGAGGTGGGTGAGGGCGACCCCCGGGTTCTCCTGCTGCAACTCGGTCAGCAGCTTGTCCCGCAGGACGTCCTGCGGGGCGCGCTTGGCGGTGCGCGAGGCGCCGGCGGACGTGGCGGTGTCCGCTGCGGTGAGCACCGGGTCGGAGGAGCCCCCCGACCAGTTGACTCGGCTCACCGCGAGGGTCCCGGAGAGCACCAGGACGACGGGCAGGACGAAAGCGAGGGTGCGGCCGATTCGCCGGGCGGGGCCCCGGCCGCGTCGCGTCTGTTGGGTAGTGGAGTGCTTCACGCGTGTGAGGGTAGCGCGGGGTAATGGAATGTAGACATTTAGTCACCGGTTCGGGGGATGAGAGAGGGCCCTTTTCTGGGTAGGGGGTTGACGCACACTGCTCGAAACGTCCGGTCTGCCGGGGTATTTGTCGACAACGAGAAAGGCCCCGCAGCGCTCTGCGGGGCCTTCTTCGTCAACCCGGGTGAATTACCCCGGGTCGGGTGTTTGCGGGTGCCGTCAGTCGGACAGGCGGGCGCCGGTCGACGTCGAGAACACGTGGGTCTCGCCGGAGCGGGGCACGATGTGCAGCTGGCTGCCCTTCTCCGGGACGTCACGGCCGCTGACGCGGACGACGAGGTCCTTGGAGTCGTCGCCGACCTTCGCGGTGCCGTAGACGTAGGCGTCGGCGCCGAGCTCCTCGACGACGTTCACGGTGACCGCGAGGCCCTGCTCGGCGTCCGAGACGTCGAAGTGCTCGGGGCGGACGCCGACGGTGACGGTCTTGTCGGTGGCGGCGGCGATCGCGTCGCGCTGCACCGGCACGACCGACTTGCCGAACTTCACGCCGCCGTCGGTGATCGGCACCTCGACCAGGTTCATCGCGGGGGAGCCGATGAAGCCGGCCACGAAGAGGTTGGCGGGCTTGTCGTACATGTTGCGCGGGGTGTCGATCTGCTGGAGCAGACCGTCCTTGAGGACCGCCACACGGTCGCCCATCGTCATGGCCTCGACCTGGTCGTGGGTGACGTAGACGGTGGTGATGCCGAGGCGGCGCTGCAGGCTCGCGATCTGCGTACGGGTGCTGACGCGGAGCTTGGCGTCCAGGTTGGACAGCGGCTCGTCCATGAGGAACACCTGCGGCTCGCGCACGATGGCGCGGCCCATGGCGACACGCTGGCGCTGACCGCCGGAGAGCGCCTTCGGCTTGCGGTCCAGGTAGTCGGTGAGGTCGAGGATCTTCGCGGCCTCCTCGACCTTCTGCCGGATCTCCGCCTTGTTGACGCCGGCGATCTTGAGCGCGAAGCCCATGTTGTCGGCGACGGTCATGTGCGGGTAGAGCGCGTAGTTCTGGAACACCATGGCGATGTCCCGGTCCTTCGGCGGCAGGTGGGTGACGTCGCGGTCGCCGATGCGGATGGCGCCGGCGTTGACGTCCTCGAGCCCCGCGAGCATGCGGAGCGAGGTGGACTTGCCGCAGCCGGACGGGCCGACGAGGACGAGGAACTCGCCGTCCTCGATGTCGATCTCCAGCGCGTCAACAGCGGGCTTCTCGGTGCCCGGGTAGATCCGGGTCGCCTTGTCGAACGAGACAGTGGCCATGATGAGTGAACCCCTTCTACCGGCAGGAACGTGCCGGACGATCCGAGTAGGAAGGCGGTGCCACGACGGTGATCCGTTGTGGTGTAGTCCACGCGTGTGAACTGGCTCAGGACCGTACCTGGCGTTCACCTCGTCTGTCAGTACCTCCAGCCCTGTGAACTTCGCGGAAATTTTCGACGGGGCCCCTCGGGGACCTGGGTACACTGCTCGGGCACGTGCGGGTGCACACCCGTACGGGCCTCCTTAGCTCAGATGGCCAGAGCAACGCACTTGTAATGCGTAGGTCGTCGGTTCGAATCCGACAGGGGGCTCCCTTGGACCCCAGGTCAGCGGTTGGCTGACCTGGGGTTTTCCTTGCTCCGGAAGTTGAACTGCGGCTGACTGGCAACGGTGCCGAGGGGGAGTGGGCATGGGCGACTGGGTCGTGATCGCGGAGTACTACAGCGACGTGTGGAGGACCGAGTTCATCTGTCGTGGGCAGGAAACGAAGGACGAGGCGTTGAAGGCGCTCCGTGCTGCCCTGCACACGTATCTGCCGAGCAAGAACATCGTCGAGAAGCGGCGCCGTGTGTATCGCTTCGCCGACCAGGAGTCGTACGTGGTGGTGATCAAAGGCAAGCTGACGGAATGGGAGTGCACCCTGCGCATCGCGGAGCTGATCTCGGACTCGACCGACCCGGCCGTGGCCGAGCGGGCGGAGATGGACGACGGCGCGGCGGAGCCTGTTGACGGGCCGCGGGACCGGATCCCGCCCGGCTACTGAGCGGCGGGCCGAACGCTGCTGGGGTCAGTCGCTCCGCAGAAGCCTCGGCATGGTGTTCAGCCGGGACACGTGGAAGAGGCGGCTTCGGGCGGCCGTCGTTCACCAGCCCATGTCATCTGCCGCCTCTTCCTGGGCGGCAGTGATCTCTTCCTACGAGGGGCCCGGTCCGCACCCCCTCCGGGCCCGGGCTTTCACCCGCTGCGTAGGCGGCGGGCGATGTCGAGCTGGTCGTCGTCGAGGGGGCGGCCGTCCTCGATGTCCCACAGGGTGTTCTGGAGGAGGCGGGCGAGGGTCCAGGCCCGGGCTCGGGGGCGGTCGAGGGCGAGGATGTCGGTCATGGCGTCGAAGCGCCAGAGGATGTCGTCGGGGTCGTAGCGGCTGGCGAGGGCCGGCCAGAGTTCGAAGCCGGGGTCGCCCGCGAGGGGCTTGGGATCGATCGCCAGCCAGGGGGCGCGGTCGGAGGCGAGGACGTTCTCGTCGTGGAGGTCCCAGTGCAGGAGGCGGTCCCCAGGGTCGTCGACGACTTCGCGTACGGCGGCCGCGCAGTCGGCGATCAGGCGGCGGGACCCGGGGTCGGGGATGCGGTCGAGGGCCCACGGGGTCTGGTCGAGCATGGCCCGGGCGATGTCGCCGAGGCGGCGCAGGCCGGGCGGGGCGGGGAAGGAGGTGAGGTGGGCGAGGAGCTCCGCGATCGTGACGACGGCCTGGTGGGGGTCCGGGACGTGGGACAGCATGCGGGTCTCGTCGAGGCGTTCCAGGAGCATGGTGCCGGTGGGCTCGTCGTGGGCGAGGAGGCGGACCGCTCCGTCGCCGTTCCAGACGCGCAGCGCCACCGGTTCGCCTTCGCTCTCCTCGTCGAGGAGCTGGAGCTTGAGGGCGGCGGGGGTGTCGTCGGGGCGGCGCAGGACCGGCAGGACCAGGGCGGAGACGCCGTGCATCGGGGGGCCGTCGGGTTTCAGGTCCCAGTGGTCGAGGAATTGGGCCGTCCGCTCCGGCAGTCCGTCGATGAAGGCGCGGCCCGCTTCGCCGTTGAACTTCTCCTGTGATGCGGCCAGTTCGCGAGGGATCTCGATCACTGTTCGCACGGTAGTGGGGGGAGCCGGGGGCGGCAGGTGATTTCGGGGCCGCCCGAGGTGGGGCGGGGTGGTGGTATCTCGCGGGCGGTATGTCGCACCTGTGTGCGATCATCTCGCCAACCATCAATGATCCAGGGGGGATTGTCATGTCGTACGCCGACGCCCGCGCGTCCCGAAGACCGAGACGGGCGCGGGTCCTCGCGTCCGCCGCCGTCGTCTCGCTGTTCGCCTCACTGCTGAGCCTGACGGGGGCGGGGGCCGCGCAGGCCGACGACCCCGAGTGCGCGGCGCTCGCGCTCGCCCCGTTCGGGGACCCGGGGGACGCCGTCGGCAGAGTGACCGTCCCGGCGCAGAGCAGCGCCTGCTTCACCGTGACCGCCGGATCGGCCGGTCCGCACCTGGTGACCCTGGACGACAGCGGCAACAACGCCCACGCCGAGTTGTACGACGCCGACGGGGCCCAGATCGACTGCTACGCCGACGAGGCCCGCACCGAGGGCTGGTGCCAGGTGCCCGCGGCGGGTACGTACACCCTCAAGGTCGTCAACAGCGGCTGGGTGGACGACGAGAAGGCCGAACTCACCGTCGTCCCGCTCGGCTCGGGCACCCGCGGCTGCGCCGAGCCCGTCGGCACCGGCTGGAACCTGGATCCGGTGTTCAGGAGCGCGGCGAGCCCGCTGGCCGTGGACTGCCAGGCCTTCGAGGGCCGGCCCGGTGAGCGGATCAGGCTGAACCTGCAGCGGAAGGTGTACGGCGAGTCGGTCGCCTGGATCACCGACGAGTCCGGTGCCCGGATCTGTGAGCGCTTCCCGGAGGACGGCGAGGACAGCTGTGTGCTGCCCGGCGACGGCCCCTACCGGGTGCTGTCGAGCGTCTCCCGCTCCGAGAACGGCTTTCCCGCCGCCTACGCGCTCCAGGTGCGCCGGCTGAACGACCCGCAGGGCTGCACGGCCGCCTCCGTCCTGCCGTACGGGCCGCTGAAGCCGCAGGACTTCAGCACCGACCTCTGCTACACCTTCACCGCCGGGCGGGCCGGGCCGTACACCGTGCACGCCGTGGACGAGGACCGGTCGGCCGGCGCGGTCCGGGTGTACGACGCCGAGGGGCTGACCGTGTGCGACTCCGGCACCGACCCGTGCCGGATCCGTGAGGCGGGTACGTACACCGCCGTCCTGGGCGGTTACCCCTTCGAGGTCTCCCGGGACCGGCCGGCCGTGTTCGACCGGGCCTCCGACGCCGGCTGCGAGGAGATCGGGACCGGCCTGTACAAGGGCGAGCTGAGCACGGTCGGGCAGTACGACTGCCTGACGCTGCCCGTGCCGAAGGGCGCCCGGATCGCCGCGCTCACCGCGAACTCCTCGGCCGGGCTGACCCCCGAGGTGGAGGTCCTGGACCGCGCGGGCACCCCGCAGTGCGACAGCGAGGCGCTCGGGGACGGCGACTGCGCGCTGACCGGTGAGGCTCCGTACCGCGCGCTGGTGCACACCGAGGACAGCGGCGACACGGCCACCGGCCCCTACGCGGTCGCCTTCCACCGCACCGACGCCGCCGAGGGCTGCCCCGCCCTGGCCGCGGGCAGTTTCGCCCCGGGCGGCGCGAAGGCCACGCTGACCACGGGCGGCGGCGTCTTCTCGCACTGCCTGGGCATCCCCGCCGACGCGCACTCGAAGGCGGAGCTGCTCCAGCTGACCGCGACCTCGGGCACCGCTCCTGCCGGTTTCTCGGTGCTCGACTCCGACGGCAAGCGCGTCTGCGACCGCTACGCCACCACCGACGGCTGGACGATCTGCTCGCTGACCCCGGACAAGGCCCACACCGTGCTGGTGACCGGCCGGGACGAGGCCGCGACGTACAGCCTGACCCGGCGTGACGTCACGGCCGGAGCGTCCGCAGCGGGCTGTACGGCGACCGCCGCGGTGAAGGTCGGCGGGGCGTCCCTGAAGAGCGCGTACGCGGCGCCGGGCACCATCAACTGCCACCAGGTGACCACCGGCGCGGCGACCGACGTCGTACACGTCGACGTGCGGGACGCGCTCGGGACCGCCAACAGCGCGGTGGTCGCCGGGGACGGCCGCGTGGAGTGCTCCTTCCGCAACGCGTCCTGCGCGGTGAGCGGTTCGACCACCCACCAGGTTCTCGTGCAGACGCCGGCCCACCTCAAGGCGGCGCCCGAGTACCGCCTGGACCGGCTGCGGATCGCCACCGCCGACGGGCCCGCCCCGGAGTGCGTGAAGGCGCCGTCCGTGGCGTTCGGATACGGGCCGGTCACCGGCACCCTGGACGAGTCGCGCACCGCCGTGTGCGCGGCGCTGCCCACCGCGGGCTTCGACCGGTTCGACACCGACATCAAGGACACGGCGGGCGCGGGCGTCAAGGCGGTACCCGTGCTCTACGACACGTCCACCTGGAAGAACGGCTGCACGCGTTTCCTCCCGGAGGACTACGACTGCGGCGTCCAGGGCTCGTCCTCCGCGAGTACGCCATCGCTGTTCCTGCTCGGCCTGCCGGAGAAGGCGTCGAGCACGGCCTACAGCGCCGAGCTCATCTGCTCGTCCGCGCTGTGCGGCACGGAGAAGACGAACGTCACCGCCGTCAGCCCCGACACGGGCGCCACCGGCGGCAAGGTGAAGCTCACGGTCACCGGCACGGCGCTCGGGAAGGACGTCACGGTCCGGCTGAGCCAGGCCGGCAAGACGATCGAGGCGAAGGCGGACTCGGTCGCCGCGGACAACCGGACGGTGACCGCGACCGTGGACCTGACGGGCGCGGCGACCGGCACCTGGAACGTCAGCGTGATCACGCGCGGCTGGGAGTTCCAGCGCGGCACCTTCACCGTGACGCCCCGGCCCTCGCTGGAGAACACGGCGGCACCGAAGGTGACGGGCACGCCCAAGGTGGGCGCCGAGGTCACCGCGGCGCCGGGCACCTGGTCGGGGGCGCCGACGTCGTACACGTACCAGTGGAAGGCGGACGGGGCCGCGATCGGCGGTGCGACGGCGTCGGCGTACCGGATCCCGGCGGCGCAGGCCGGCAAGAAGATCAGCGTGACCGTGACGGCGGTCAGGAGCGGCTGGCAGAGCGGGTCGGCGTCCTCGGCGGCGGTGACCGTGGCCAAGGGCGACGCGCCCAAGGCGACGAAGCCGCCGGTGATCAGCGGGACGGCCAAGGTCGGCAAGACGCTGAAGTCGTCGGCCGGGACGTGGAGTCCGGCGGCCTCGTCGTACGGGTACCAGTGGTACGCGAACGGTACGGCGGTCAGCGGGGCGACCAAGTCCTCGCTCGTGCTGAAGGCGGCGCAACAGGGCAAGAAGATCACCGTGAAGGTGACGGCCCACCGCGCGGGGCACAAGGACGGGTCGGCGGTGAGCGCGGCGACGAAGGCGGTCGCCCGCTGATCTGCCGGTCAGATCTCCTTTCGGGAGGGCCCCGTTTGCGAGCGGGGCCCTCCTCGGCGTCCTGTCAGGACGTCACGGCTCCAGGACCACCTTGCCCGTCGTGCCCCGGCTCTCCAGCGCCCGGTGCGCGGCCGCCGCCTCGCGGAGCGGGAAGCGCTGGACGGCCGGGGTGAGCCGGCCGGCGGCGGCCTCGGCGAGGGCGCTTAGTTCGAGGGTGCGCAGGGGGTCGGGGCCGCCGGCCTTCC
Source organism: Streptomyces sp. NPDC008137 (assembly GCF_042957035.1). Lineage (NCBI taxonomy): Bacteria > Bacillati > Actinomycetota > Actinomycetes > Kitasatosporales > Streptomycetaceae > Streptomyces > Streptomyces sp. NPDC008137. The sequence goes on from NZ_JBIBHN010000049.1 coordinate 8,199, forward strand.
CCAGCATCGCGGGACCGAGGACCTGTTCGGAGACGCCGTCGACGAGGTAGGGCTCGCCGTCGAGGATGCCCTGGCCGGACCAGCCGAAGACGATGTGCTTGCCGTCGGGGCCGAGGAGGGCGACGGCTTCGCGGGCCACGTCGCCGCCGACTCCGTCGAAGACGACGGTCGCGGTCCGGCCGCCGAGGTGGGCGCGGACCTTCGCGGGCCAGGCCGGGTCCTTGTAGTCGACGGCGAGATCCGCTCCGTTCGCCTGCACGCGGGCGACCTTCTCCGGCCCGCCCGCGAGGCCGATGACGGTCGCCCCGGCGTTCCTGGCGTACTGGACGATCAGCGTGCCGATGCCTCCGGCGGCGGCCGGTACGACGGCCACCGAGCCGGGGCCGAGGTCGGCGAACTGGAGGATCCCCATCGCCGTACGGCCCGTGCCGATCATGGCGACGGCCTCGGCGAAGTCCAGGTTCTCCGGGATCTCGTGCAGGCGTTCGGCCGCGGTGACGGCCAGTTCGGCGTACCCGCCGGGGACGAAGCCGAGGTGGGCGACGACCCGCTTGCCGAGCCAGTCGCCTGTGACATCGTCACCCAGGGACTCGACGACCCCGGCGACCTCGCGCCCCGGGATGGTGGGAAGCGGCGTCTGCTCGGCCAATGGCCCGCCCCGCATGCCCTCGCGCAGGGCGGCGTCCAGGAGGTGGACGCCCGCCGCCCGTACGGCGATTCGGACCTGTCCGGGGCCGGGCCGGGGGTCCTCGACCCGCTCGTGGATGAGGTTCTCGGCCGGGCCGAAGGCGTGCAGGCGGATGGCGTGCATGTGAGGCTCCTCGTGTCGCGGTGGTCTGCGGCAAGCCTCCGACCTCAAGCTTGCTTGAGGTCAAGCTCCCGCCGGCCGAGGGCCAGGGACACCGCCGTCAGGGCGCTGTTGAAGGAGACCTCCGAGAGCACGCCGGGGGCGGCGACCTGGTCGCCGGCCAGATAGACACCGTCGCCCCGGTCCACGGCGGGCCGGTCGCGCCAGCTGGTGCCGGGCAGGTCGACCGCGCCCGTACGGCCGTTCGCGACGGACGCGCGCCGCCACGTGACGCGCTCGCGCCAGCCCGGGAACCCCAGGTCGAGCAACTGCTCGGCGCGGGCGGTGCCGTCGGACTTGGACTCGTGCGGGGCGAGGGGGATCTGCCCCTGGATGAGCTGCTCACCGGCCGGGGCGAGGCCGCGGTCCTGGGCGGTGAACCGTTCGAGCCAGCCGGGCGCGTCCAGGTCGGAGACCGCGAAGGCGTCCCCGCGCCGCGTGCGCACGGCCAGGTCGACGAGGGCGGTACGGCCGCTCGGCCAGGTGAGGGAGTCGTCGCCGAGCAGCCGCCGGGCGGCATCGAGGGAGGTGGCTACGACGACCGGTGTGTCGGTGGGGAGCGTGTCGACTCGGGACAGGGTCTCCATCCTCACGCCCAGGTTCCAGGCCCGGGCGGCCATCCGGTCGATGAGGCTGCCCCATCCGCCGCGCGGGTAGTGGGCCTCGGGCGGCAGCTTGGTGGCCCGGCGCAGGCGCTCCTGGACGAACGCGGCGGACAGGGAGCCGGGGTCGTGGTGGAAGAGGGCGACGGCGGAGTAGTGCGCGGCGGCCCGGGCGCCCTCCTCGCCCGCGACGCCGGTCGCCCAGGTCAGGAAGTCGACGTCCACCGGCGCCTGCCGGGTGGTCCGGCGCAGCAGCTTCAGCATCGGGAAGGGCGGGGTGCGGCGCAGCACGCCGTGGTGGCGCAGGCGTAGCCGGGCGGCCTCCAGGGGCGGGAGCGGGGCGAGCGGGCCGAGGAGGCCGCGCTGCTTGAGCCAGGCCCAGTGCGGGCCTCCGCTGTAGAGGGCGTGCGGTCCCTCGTTCGTGCGGCACGGGCCCTCGGCGGTGCGGGCCCGGCCGCCGAGGGTGTGGTGGGCTTCGTGGAGGGTGACCTTGACGCCCGCCTCGGCGGCGGTGATCGCGGCGGTCAGTCCGGCGAAGCCGCCGCCGATGACGGTGATGCGGTGCATGGCTGGGATCTCCCTGGGGCCTGAGGTCGGTAATCGCCTTCGGGAGTACGACCGCCCGCAGGGCCCGGAATGTGACATGACCGGTGTTCGCGCAGGTCAGGGGGTGTTGTCAGTGGTGGGGTGCAGCATGGGGGGCATGGCGAGGAGAGCGACGGGCGGTACGGGTGTGCCCCGCGGTGCGGGTGTGAAGGGCGCGCGGCGGCCGGAGGTACGGCTGCCCGTGCTGGAGCCGTACGGGGGCGGTGAGCTGGAGCCGGACGGGGACTACGACGGGCTGGAGTTCCGGGACGCGGACTTCACCGGGCAGGACGGGGCGGGGGCCCGTTTCATGGACTGCGCGCTGACGGGGTGCGCGCTGGACGAGACGCGGCTGCGGCATGCCCGCTTCCTGGACTCGGCCCTCACCGGCGTCCGGGGTGTCGGCACCGACCTCTCCGAGGCGACCCTGCGGGACGTGGAGCTGACCGATGCCCGCCTGGGCGGGCCGCAGTTGCACGGGGCGGTGCTGGAGCGGGTGCTGATCCGCGGCGGCAAGATCGACTATTTGAATCTGCGCACGGCCCGGCTCAGAGACGTCGTCTTCGAGGGCTGTGTCCTCGTCGAGCCGGACTTCGGGGGCGCCCGCCTGGAGCGGGTGGAGTTCGTGGACTGCGCCCTGAGAGGGGCCGACCTCCACGCGGCGACCCTCGTGGACGTCGACCTGCGCGGGGCCGCGTCGCTGGAGATCAGCCGGGGTCTCGACCGGCTGTCGGGGGCGGTGATCAGTACGGCGCAGCTGCTGGATCTGGCGCCGGTGCTGGCGGTGGAGTGGGGGATCAGGGTGGAGGGCTGACTCCGCACGCTCACCCTCAGTACTCGTACCAGCCCCCTGACCCCGCCTGCTCCGGCCAGTCGTAGGACTGGTGCAGGCCTATGAGGGCGTTGACCAGACGGGGGTCGAGTTCATGCCTCAGCAGCCGGTAGTCCTCGGCCACCGCGCGGAAGACGAGGTGGGCGCGGTGGGAGCCGTCCCGCCAGGTGATGCGCCGGGGCGGACGGAAGCCGTCGTCGATCTCCGCCATCAGGGCCAGGAGCACGAAGAGGAGGTAGACCGGCAGCCCGAAGGGCCACCACAGCGCCCACCACACCAGCCGGCCCTCGTACCCGTGCAGGACGGGCCCCGCCGCCGGTTCCACGGTCCAGCGTCTGCGGCCCCACCGGAAGGCGCGGCGCCGCCGCAGGGTGATCCGCCCGAGCGGGGCACCGTACGGATCGAGGACGTGGTACACCGCCGGGCGTCCGCTCAGCCGTGACCCCAGGGCCTGTTCCGTCACGACCCGGGCGACCGGCGCCCCGTCCTCGGCGCGCAGGTGGAAGGCCCGCAGTGAGCGCAGCCGGTCCGGGGCGGGGCTGTCGGGGTCCCGGACCAGCCGGGCGGAGGTGCCCTGCAGTGGGCCCTCCCCGCTGACGACAGCCGGTGGGACCACCCTGTAGTCCACGCCGTAGGTCACTTGCCCGTCGGTCATGCGTCCGTTCTCCCCGTGTCCGTCGCCGCTCGTCGCAGGGTGATCGTGTCAGCCTGGTAGCGGTCCGCTGTCAGGAGACCCTGGGAAAACGGGCCTGGAGGGTCCAGATCGCCGGGTTCTCGGCGAGGTCGTCGTGCAGATCGGTGAGGTCGGCGATCAGGTCGTGCAGGAAGTCCCGGGCTTCGCGGCGCAGTTCGGAGTGGGAGACGGTGAGCGGGGGCTCCTCCGCGCGCATCCAGTCGGCCTCGATGTCCACCCAGCCGAAGCGGCGCTCGAACAGCATCCGGTCCGTCGACTCGGTGAAGTCCAGCTCCGCGCGCTGCGGCCGGGACGCCCGCGAGCCCGCCGGGTCCCGGTCGATCCGCTCCACGATGTCGCACAGCGCCCACGCGAAGTCGAGCACCGGCACCCATCCCCAGGCTGTGGACACCTCGTGGTCGGTCTTGGTGTCCGCCAGGTAGACGTCACCGCAGAACAGGTCGTGCCGCAGCGCGCGGACGTCCGCACGGCGGTAGTCGGTCTGCGGCGGGTCCGGGAAGCGGTTGGAGAGGGCGTAGCCGATGTCGAGCACGGGGGTGATGCTGTCACGGCCCCCATAGGATCGAGAGCGTGGCCCGGTCCGTACGTCTTGTCCCCGCCCTGCTCGTCTCCGCTCTCGCCCTCACGGCCTGCGGCGGCGGAGTCCACGGAACCCCGGGCGGCTCCGGCGTCCGCGACCCCTACTTCCCGAAGGCCGGCAACGGCGGCTACGACGTCACCCACTACGGCCTGCGCCTCGCCTACGACCCGGACGCCCACCGCCTCACCGGCACGGCCACCCTCACCGCCCGCGCGACCAAGGACCTCACCGCCTTCAACCTGGACCTGATCGGCCTGGAGGTCGGCAAGGTCACCGTCGGCGGCGAGACGGCCCGCTGGAACCGCGCCGGGCACGAGCTCACCGTCCGGCCGCGCGCGGACCTCGGCCGGGACGAGCCGTTCCGCGTGACCGTCCGCTACTCCGGGGCGCCAGAGACCGTCACCGACCCGGACGGCTCCGAGGAGGGCTGGCTGCGCACCGGCGACGGGGTGCTCGCGCTGGGCGAGCCGACGGGGTCGATGGCGTGGTTCCCCGGCAACCACCACCCGTCCGACAAGGCGTCGTACGACGTGACGGTGACCGTGCCGAAGGGGCTGCGGGCCGTCTCCAACGGGGAGTTGCGCGACGTCACGACCGCGAAGGACGGCCGTACGACGTTCAGCTGGCACTCCGCCGAGCCGATGGCGAGCTACCTCGCCACACTCGCGATCGGCCGCTTTGACATCGCCCGTTCCACCGCCCGGGACGGTCTGCCCGTGTACACGGCCGTCGACCCGGAGGAGCGGGGGGCGAGCCGCGCGGTGCTCGCGCGCATCCCCGAGATCCTGCGCTGGGCGGAGAAGCGCTTCGGCCCCTACCCCTTCTCCTCCACCGGCGCGATCGTCGACCGCGCGCCCGAGGTCGGCTACGCCCTGGAGACCCAGACGCGCCCCGTCTTCCCCGGCGCCCCGGGCCTCACCCTCCTCGTCCACGAACTCGCCCACCAGTGGTACGGCGACTCCGTGACGCCGGAGAGCTGGCGCGACATGTGGCTCAACGAGGGCTTCGCGACGTACGCGGAGTGGCTGTGGCGGGAGGACCACGGCGGGGAGAGCGCCCAGCAGTCCTTCGACGCGCTGTACGAGAACGGGGAGAAGACGTACAAGGACCTGTGGGCGTTCCCGCCCGCGAAGCCGGTGGATGCCGCGAACATCTCCGGCGATCCCGTCTACCAGCGCGGTGCGATGGTCCTCCACAAGATCCGTCAGGCCGTGGGCGATGACAGGTTCTTCGCCATCCTGCGGGGGTGGGCCGCGGAGTATCGGTACGGGAACGCGGACACGGCCGATTTCACGGCGTACGTCGAGGAGCGGGTGCCGGGGGAGGACTTCGAGGGGATCTGGGAGGAGTGGCTGTACGGGGAGGGGAAGCCGGAGCGGGCGTGATCAGTCGCCGGGTGCGGGTTGAGTGTGGCTGGTCGCGCAGTTCCCCGCGCCCCCAAGAAAGACGGCGGAGCCCCCGGGCCTTCACAGGCCCGGGGGCTCCGCCGTCAGAACCGAAGCTCGGCGTCGTCCGTCAGACGTTCACGCCGAAGTCTTGGGCGATGCCGACCAGGCCCGAGGCGTAGCCCTGGCCGACGGCGCGGAACTTCCACTCCGCGCCGTTGCGGTAGAGCTCGCCGAAGACCATGGCCGTCTCCGTGGCCGCGTCCTCGGACAGGTCGTAGCGGGCGATCTCGGCGCCGCCGGCCTGGTTGACGATGCGGATGTAGGCGTTGCGGACCTGGCCGAAGTTCTGCGAGCGGTTCTCGGCGTCGTAGATGGACACCGGGAAGACGATCTTGTCGATGTCGGCCGGGAGGGCGGCGAGGTTGACGTTGATCGCCTCGTCGTCGCCGGCGCCCTCACCCGTGCGGTTGTCACCGGTGTGGACGATCGTGTTGTCCGGGGTCTGCTTGTTGTTGAAGAACACGAAGTGGGCGTCCGAGTAGACCTTGCCCTGCGTGTTGACCGCGATCGCGGAGGCGTCGAGGTCGAAGTCCGTGCCGGTGGTGGTGCGGACGTCCCAGCCGAGGCCCACGGTGACGGCGGTCAGGCCCGGAGCCTCCTTGGTGAGCGAGACGTTGCCACCCTTGGACAGGCTTACAGCCATTGTTGGGAGTCCCTTCCCTCGTTTACGTACGGCAGTACGGCAAAGCAGCTGCGGCAAAGAAGCTACAGCTACCCCCCTGAACGTGGAGAGGGGTACGCGAGGTTCCAGCTCCTTTACTTTCTTTACTCGCGATTATTGGGATGACGTGGACCGGACAGAGGCGGGAACATGGACGGCATGTCTGGTCCCCACGTCATCCGCGGCTCCGTCTCCCTGCCCGAGGCCGAGCTCATGTGGCGTTTCTCGCGGTCCTCGGGGCCCGGCGGACAGCACGTCAACACCAGTGACTCGAAGGTCGAGCTCAGCTTCGACCTGGCGAGGACCGAGGCGCTGCCCGAGGTGTGGAAGCAGCGGGCGCTGGAGCGGCTGGCCGGGCGCCTGGTCGACGGAGTCGTCACCGTACGGTCCTCCGAGCACCGCTCCCAGTGGCGCAACCGCGAGTCCGCCGCCGTACGCCTCGCGGCGCTGCTGGCGGAGGCCACCGCGCCCCCGCCCAGGCCACGCAAGCCGACCCGGATCCCCCGGGGGATCAACGAGCGCCGGCTGCGCGAGAAGAAGCAGCGCTCGGAGACCAAGCGGGGGCGCTCCGCGCGGGACTGGAGTTAGGGCCTGTCGTCGGTCAGCTCCAGCAGCCCCACCGTCTGGCCCCCGCTGTTCTCCCCGTCCGGGCGGAAGCCGAGTCCCAGGTAGAAGCCCTCGGGGCCGTTCGGGCCCGGGTGCCAGGTGACGTAGAACTTCTCGGTGCCGCGCCGCCGCAGCTCGGCGGCGACGGACTCGACGGCGAAACGGCCGTACCCCTTGCCCTGCTCCCCGGCCGCGATGTTCAGCCGCCACAGGCCCGAGCGGAACTCCCTGCCGTCGCCGTACCAGTCGATGCCGAGGCAGGCCATGAGGAAGCCGACCGGGCGGTCGCCGTCGACGATCAGGCGGGGCCAGGCGATGGCGCCGTGCGCGTACGCCTCGGCGAGCGACTTCACGACCGGCGCGACCGCGTGTTCCTGGTCGGGGCGGACGTGGATGCCGAGGGCGGCGTCGAGGTTTCCGGCGGTGATCTCTTCGAGATGGAGGCCCGTCGTCGTCATGCGCGCACCCTAGGGTCGACGATCACGGCCGGGCCACCGGATTTCCGCCTCAGCCCAACTGCCGGTACCGCCCCCGGAAGTACGCCAGCGGCCCGCCCTCCGCGCTCGGCACACGGGCGGTCAGCACGCGGCCGATGACCAGCGTGTGGTCGCCGGCCGGTACGCGCTGCTCGGTGCGGCACTCCAGGACGGCCAGGGCGCCGCCCACCAGGGGTGCCCCGGTGTACTCGCCGCGCGTGTACGGGATGTCGGCGAACAGCAGCCGGTCGCTGACCCGGCCCTTCATGGCGAACCGGCCCGCGATGTGCCGCTGGCTCTCGGACAGGACGGACACCGCCCACTGGGGCTGCTCGTCGAGCAGCTCGTCCATGCGGGAGCCCTCGCGCAGGCTCACCAGCACCATGGGCGGGTCCAGGGACACCGACATGAAGGCCGTGGCCGTCATGCCCACGTCCTCGCTGCCGGGCGCCGTTGGGTCGTCCGGGTCGAGCGGCGGCTCCTGCGCGGTCACCAGGACCACGCCCGAGGCCAGCCGGGACATGGCGGCGCGGAACTCGTCGTTGCTCACCCCCTCAGCATGCCCGGAGGCGGGCGACGGAATGATCGAGGACGTGGCGGACGGGACGACCGGGGATGTGGCAGGGGGAGTGTTCGGCACACCCGAAACGCTAATCTCCGCCCCGCGCGTTCCGCATCGGACTCCCGCCTGATCAGGGTCTTAGGACCCGCGACCGAGCTCCTCGCGAAATCGTGCCCAACGCCACAAATAATGCGCTCACGCGCGCACCGGGAAAACGCAGAAACTTCACTCAATTGTTCAGCTTTACCTGTGACTTGAGTCACAAGGGGCAAGAATTGTTGACCCTGTGTACCGAGTGAGCAGCGCGCTGTGATTCAGTGGCGGGGAAGCTGCCAGGACGTACGCCGATGAGAACCCTTGATTCTTGATTCGCTGCGAGGTACTCGGGGGGAGGGCGAGCATGGAGACCGAGTCGGAGCCTTACGTCCGTCTTGCGTCCCTGCGACAACTGCACCAGGTCATGGCCGACATGAACACGGCCCGCAGCCTGGCGGACACATTGCAGACCGTCGCGGAGGGCGTCGTCGCCGCTCTCGGGTACGAGATGGCGTGCGTGAACCTCGTACGCCCCGACGGCGACCTCGTCGTCGCCGCCTTCGCCGGGAACCCCGCCGCCGAGGCCCTCATCACCGGCCGCGTCGGCTCGCGCGAATCCTGGGAACGCCGGCTCGGCATGGGCGAGCACTGGGGCGACCTGGTGTTCATACCCCACACCGAGGGCTGGGTCCTCGACGACGACGACGTCCCGCAGTGGTACACCGACGGCCCCGCGCCCCGCTTCGAGGACGAGTGGCACCCGGCCGACCGGCTCTTCGCTCCCATGTACGCGCCCGCTCCGAAGGGCAGCGGTACATGCGGCGAGCTGATCGGCGTGCTCTCCGTGGACCGCCCGCGCAACGGCCGCCGCCCCGGGGCCTGGGGCCGCGAGGCGCTCCAGATGTACGCCTTCCAGGCCGCCATCGCGATCAGCAACGCCCGGCTGCGGGCCAACATGCAGCGCGCGCTCGTCCGGCTGGAGCGCGAGCAGCAGGCGCTGCGGGCGAGCGAGGAAAGCTTCCGGCAGGCCTTCGAGTACGCCCCGTCCGGCATGGCCATCGCCGAGATGGGCGGCGACCAGCACGGCCGGATCCTGCGCACCAACGACGCCCTGTGCCGGCTGCTGGGCCGCCCCGCCTCCGCGATGCGCCGCTACTCCTTCTCCGACCTGGTACACCCCGAGGACATAGGCACCCTGCTGCGCACCTCCGCCGAGGGCGGCCGCGCGGAACTCCGCCTGGGCCGCCGCGACGGCACGTACGTGTGGGTGTCGCTGCGCAACAGCGTCGTCGCGGACGCCGCCGACGGGCCCCGCTTCCTCCTCACCCACGTCGAGGACATCGAGGAGCGCAAGCGCCGCGAGCTGCAGCTCGCCCACCGCGCCTCGCACGACTCGCTCACCGGCCTGCCGAACTCCGCCGAGCTGCGCTCCCGCCTCTCGTCGCGGCTCTGCCGGCGCGCCACGCCCCCGCACTCCGCCGTCGCCGAGTCCCATGACGCGGCCTACGGCCACCCCGCCTTCGACGTCGTGGGCCCCGGCTTCGACTTCCGGCAGGGCGCCGAGCCGTACGACGCCTACGACCACCATGTGCACACCGTCGCCCCGGACGGCGACCACGACGACGGTACGAAGGGCCTCGCCGTCCTCTTCTGCGACCTCGACGGCTTCAAGTCGATCAACGACCGGTTCGGGCACAACGCGGGTGACGCGGTTCTCATCGAGGTCGCCCGGCGGCTGAGCGGCGGCGTCCGCGACGGCGACACGGTCGCCCGGCTCGGGGGTGACGAATTCGTCATCCTCGCCGACGGGCTCGGCCGCGCCGACGCGCAGGACCTCGCGGTCCGCCTTCGTAACGAGATCATCCAGCCCATCCGCGCCGAGGGGCGTGCCGTCCGGGTCGGCGCCAGCTTCGGCATCGGATGGGCACACTGTGGAATGACGGCGGACGAAGTGTTGAAATCCGCTGACGAGCGCATGTACGTCGAGAAACGATCTCGTCCCAAACAACACAGACGCGCTGGGTGAACCCGAGGTCAGCGAGTTGATGCGGTCTGAGTCACCTGTTTGGGTCACTGGGAGCGGGTAGGCTCGCTGTCTTACGACCCGTACCGCATTGCACCGCACCTGACTGAGGAGACCAAGGGATGACGCCCGGCAACAACGGCGCGAGCACGCCCGAGGACGACGACCCGTTCGGCTATCTCTACGCCGACGGGCAGGCCAACGGAGCCCAGCCGCCGTCCGGGGGCTACGGCTACCCGAACTCGGTCAACAGGGTGCGGGCGGTCGGCACGCGCTCCTACGGCCAGCAGCCGCAGGCGGGCGCGGGCCAGACCGCGGCGTACGGCCAGGCCCCGCAGCAGCAGGGCGCGTACGGCCAGCCGAACGCGCACTACGCGGCCCCGGAGACGCTGCCGGGCGGCGCGCAGACCGCGCAGCAGCAGCTGCCGGGCGGCGGAGGCGGCCGGGGTGGCCGCGGCCCCAACACCAAGGGCCTGCTGATCGGCGCGGTCGCGGTGGTCGCGGCGGTCGTCGTCGGCATCGGGATCGCCATGGCGAGCGGCGACAAGGACGACAAGAAGTCCGAGGATCAGGCCGGCTCCGGCCAGAGCCAGTCCCAGAGCAGCGAGCCGACTCCGTCTGCCAGCAAGAGCGCGGCGAGCCAGGCCGAGCTGCCGAAGGTCGACGCGAAGGCCCTGCGCCTCAGCCCCGGCATGTCGACCGCGTCGGAGTTCAAGGGCGCGAAGGCCGACGGCGGGGTCTATGTGACGGGCTTCAACCAGGTCGGTGCCAAGGTCACCTGGACAGTGGACGGTATCGAGAAGGCCGGCACCTACACGCTCTACGTGAACTACGGCGTCCCGGGCACGGACGCCGACGCCACCCTGGTCATCAACGGCGATGCCGTCTCCAGGCCCTTGAGCATGAAGAACTTCGGGAACTCACCCAAGGGCGACTGGGAACAGGGCTGGAAGAACACCTGGGCCACGGTGAACCTGAACAAGGGCACCAACACGATCGAGCTCGCCTGCAACGAGGGCAACAAGTGTGACGCGGTCCTTGACCAGTTCTACCTCGAGAAGGGCAACCGGTCGAGCTGATTCGTCGACGGCGGCCGTCCCCCACACAGCGTGGGGGACGGCCGCCGTCGTATGTGCGGGGAATGAGGTCAGCTCACTCTTCACCGGCCTACGCTGCAGATGCCTCACCTGTCACGGTGACCCGCCCCAGCAGCTCCTCGTACACCCCCCGGTCGAACTCCCCCGCCACCGGTGCTGTCACCGTCGCCGACGACAGGGCGACCGCCCGGGTAAGGCGATCCGGCCAGGGAAGGTCCTCCACCAAGCCCGATATCAGGCCCGCGACCGCGGAGTCGCCGGCGCCTGTCGGGTTGCCTCGGACGAGTGCCGGTGGGGTGGCGCGCCAGCGGCCCTCGGGGGACACCGCCAGCAGGCCTTCCGCGCCCAGGGACGCGACCACCGCGTGCGCACCCCGGCGGCGGGCGTCCTGGGTGGCTCGCAAGGGGTCGTGGGAGCCGGTCAGTTCTGCCAGTTCGTCGGTGTTGGGCTTGATGATGTCGGGGCGGGCGGCGACGCCTCGGCGTAGAGGCTCGCCGCTGGTGTCCAGGAGGACCGGGACCGAGCAGGAGCGGGCCGTGCGGACCAGGCCCGCGTACGCGCCCACCGGGACGCCTGGTGGGAGGCTGCCGCACAGGGCTACTGCCGAGGCGGACGCCAGCAGGGTCTCGTAGGCCTCCTGGAAGGCCGACCACTCGGTGGGGGTGATCGTCGGGCCCGGTTCGTTGAGTTGCGTCGTGTCGCCGGTCAGGTCGTCGGCCACGGCGATCGTGCGGCGGGTCGTGCCCGTGATCGGGATCAGAGCGTCCACGATGCCCGGCACGGGGGCCAGGAGTTCCTGGACGACCCGGCCCGTCGCACCGCCCGTGAATCCCGTCACCGTCACCTCGTGCCCGAGGGCCGCGAGCACCCGGGCCACGTTGACGCCCTTGCCGCCGGGGCGTTCCGTCACCTCGGAGACGCGGTGGGAGCTGTGCGGCCGGAGGGACCGTACGCGGTAGGTGATGTCGAGAGCGGTGTTCAGTGTGACCGTGAGGATCACCTGGGCCGACCTCCCCCGGACGCGCTTGTTGCCGTGAACGTTCCCTGATCATGCCAAAGAGACGGCGGTCGGCCCAGTCCTGGACTCGGCCACCGTCTCCCGACTGGGGGATGATCAGCCCAGTTGGGGACCCACCACCCATTCACCCCTGCGCATCACGCCCTTCAACTCGAAATCCGAGTCCAGGAGCACCAGGTCCGCGTCCTTGCCCGGTTCCAGGGAGCCGATCCGGTCGGACATGCCGAGCAGGCGGGCGGGGGTCGCCGAGAGGGCCTGTACCGCGTCCCGGACGGAGAGGCCGTCGATCGTGACCGCCCGTTTGAAGGCGCGGTCCAGGGTGAGGGTGGAGCCCGCGATCGTGCCGTCCTCGACCAGGCGGGCCACGCCGTCGGCGACCTCCACCTCCAGCGGGCCGAGCCAGTAGCGGCCGTCGCCGAAACCGGCCGCGTCCATCGCGTCCGTGATGAACGCGACCCGTGACGCGCCCGCGTGGTGGAACGCGAGCTGGAGTGCGGCGGGGTGCAGGTGCGTGCCGTCGTTGATCAGCTCGACCGTGATCCGGTCGTCCTCCAGTAGCGCCGCGATGGGGCCGGGGGAGCGGTGGCCCAGGGGCGGCATCGCGTTGTAGAGGTGGGTGGCGACCGTCGCGCCCGCGTCGATGGCCTCGACCGTCTGCTCGTAGGTCGCGTCCGTGTGGCCGATCGCCGCGATCACGCCCTGGTCGGCCAGGAGGCGTACGGAGTCCAGGCCGCCGGGGAGTTCGGTGGCCAGCGTGACCATCTTGGCGTGGCCCCGGGCCGCCTCGACCAGCTTGCGGACGTCCGCGGGGTGCGGGTCGCGCAGGAGGTCCTCGGCGTGGGCGCCCTTGCGGCAGGGGGAGATGAACGGGCCCTCGAAGTGGACGCCGGCGATCTCGCCCTGTTCGGCCAGCTCGCTCAGCAGGCCGGCGCGCTGGGAGAGGAAGTCCATGTCGCCGGTGACGGTGGAGGCGACCAGGGTGGTCGTGCCGTGCAGGCGGTGGGTGTGGATGCCCTTGAGGATGTCCTCGGCCGAGCCGGAGGTGAAGGAGGCTCCGCCGCCGCCGTGGTTGTGGAGGTCGACGAAGCCGGGGATGACGTAGTGGTCTGTTACGTCGATGACCTGGGCGTTTTCCGGGGCGGTGGTGGTGATGCGGGTGCCCTCGACGACGACCCGGCCGTTTGTGATCGTTTCCGTGGGGAGGACGACGGTCGCGCCGGTCAGGACCGTGGGGTGTCCGGACGTCGCGGGGTGCGGGTGAGTGGGGGCTGGTCGCGCAGTTCCCCGCGCCCCTGAGGGAGTTGCCATCAGGTGGTTACCTCCGAACGGTCGGTCTGGTCGAGGAGATCCCAGGCCAGGAGCCCGGCGCCCAGACAACCGGCCGCGTCACCCAGAGCGGCGGGGACGAGTGCCGGCTGCTTCTGGAAGGTGATGCGGCGGCGGATCGCTTCCCGCAGCGGCGTGAAGAGCGTCTCCCCGGCTTCCGCCAGGCCGCCGCCGATGATCAGGGTGCGCGGGTCGAGCAGGGTGAGGGCCGTGACCAGGCCGTCGGCCAGGGCGTCCACGGCGGCCTGCCAGACTGCCCCGGCCCTCGGGTCGCCGGACTCCACCGCCTTCGCGCAGTCGGCCGCGTCCGCGTCCGGGTCGCCCGAGGCCGCGGCCCAGGCCTCGCTGACGGCCGCCGCCGAGGCGAAGCGCTCCAGGCAGCCGTGCTGCCCGCACGGACAGGGGGCTCCGCCGGGCCGTACGACGATGTGGCCGATCTCGCCCGCGAAGCCGTGCGCGCCCGACTCGACCCGGCCCTCGACGCCGATGCCGCCCGCGATGCCGGTGCCCAGTGCCACGAACAGGAACCGGTCGGCGCCGCGGCCCGCGCCGACCCGCCCCTCGGCGAGCGCGCCGGTGCGCACGTCGTGGCCGAGGGCGACCGGGACGCCCAGCCGTTCCGCGAGGGCGTCGCGCAGCGGGACGTCGCGCCAGCCGAGGTTCGCGGCGTAGACGGCGGTGCCCCGCGCCTCGTCGACGATGCCGGGGACGGCCACGCCGGCGGCGGCCGCGGGCGTGCCGAAGTGCTCGGCGCCGTAGGCGTGCAGCTCGGCGGCGAAGTCGAGGATGCCCGCGACGACGGCCTCCGGGCCCTGCTCGCGTCCGGTGGCCCGGCGGGACCGGTGCAGCACCTCGCCCCCGGGCCCGGCCAGAGCGGCCTTCATTCCGGTGCCGCCCACGTCGAGGGCGATGACATGTCTCACGGAACCCAGTGTGACCCGGGGACCCGCGAGAGGTCTAGTCCACTCGCGTGGTGTAGACCTTATTCCGAATATCGAAAAGTTTTCGGCGGCGGACCACGCCAGGATTTGGCGGGCTCCGCCAGGGTTGGGGAAGAACAGCGGTGCAGCGGCGGCGGATGGCAGGAACGATCGCGGTGGTGTCCGCACTGGGTATGACGGCGGTCCTCGGCGGCTGCGGTGTGACGGGCGGCTCGGGCGACGTGACCCTGAAGCTGGTCGCCGCCGACTACGGCGACAGCAAGGCCAACAGCTCCCAGAAGTACTGGGACAAGCTCGTCGAGGAGTACGAGGCCGACCACCCCGGCGTCAAGATCGACGTCAGCGTCTACTCCTGGAACGACGTCGACCGCAAGGTCCGGGAGATGGTCGCCGCCGGTGACCCGCCGGACATGGCGCAGATCGGCTCGTACGCCGGTTACGCGGCCCGGAACCAGCTCTACAAGGCCGACGAACTGCTCTCCATACCCACGCAGGCCGACTTCGTCGGGCAGCTGGCCTCCGCGGGGCAGGTGAAGGGCGTGCAGTACGGCATGCCGTTCGCCTCCTCCACACGCGTGCTCTTCTACAACAAGACCCTCTTCGCCGAGGCCGGCATCACCCCGCCGAAGACCTGGGACGACCTGGCCGACGACGCCGAGGCGCTCAAGGCGGAGGGCGTGACCTACCCGTACGCGCTGCCCCTCGGCCCGGAGGAGGCGCCTGCCGAGGCCATGCAGTGGATGCTCAGCGGCGGGGGCGGCTACACCGACAGCGTCGACGGCTACGGCATCGACGCCCCGGAGAACGTCGACACCTTCACCTGGCTGAAGGACGAACTGGTCGGCAAGAACCTGAACGGGCCGGTCGCGCCCGGGGAGCTCAACCGGGCCGACGCGTACGCCGCCTTCGCCAAGGGCGAGGTCGGCATGGTCAACGGGCACCCGTCGCTGATGAACATCGCCGCGAAGAAGGGCGTCAAGTACGGCATGGTGCCGACGCCGGGCAAGGAGGGCACGAGCAAGTCCACGCTCGGTGTCGCCGACTGGATGACGGCCTTCCGCAAGAACGGCAACCGCGACCAGGTCGGCGACTTCCTCGACTTCGTCTACAGCGAGAAGAACGTGCTGGCCTTCTCACGCGAGTACGACCTGCTGCCGGTCACCACCTCCGCGTCCGGGACCATGTCCGCCTCCGAGCAGGACCGGCACCTCAGGCCGTTCCTGGAGGAGCTGCTGACGTCCGAGCTCTACCCGGTCGGCAAGACCTCTTGGGCCGACGTCAGCGCCGAGATCAAGCAGCGGATCGGCAAGGCCGTCGCCCCCGGCGCCAGCCCCTCGGCCGTCCTCGGCCGGCTCCAGGCGGAGGCGTCCCGGGCGGAGAACGCGGAGTAGTCCGGTTGTCGGTGGCGGGCGTTACGGTGCCTGGCATGGACGAGGACGACGCGCACACCGAGGGCTCGGGTGAGCCGGGGCTCGGGCGCCGGGAGCGGGACATTCTCGCGCTCGAGCGCCGGAGCTTTTCCGGGCCCGGTGCGAAGGAACGGGCCGTGCGGGAGGAGCTGGGGCTCGCGCCCGTGCGCTACTTCCAGCTTCTCAACGCCTTGCTGGACGACCCCAGGGCCCTCGCCCACGATCCCGTGACGGTGAATCGGCTGCGGCGGATACGGGAGAGGCGGCGGGCGGAGCGCTGAGGGCCGTGGGGCTGATCGGCCGTCGCGGTGTGCGGGTGCGTGGGGGCTGGTCGCGCCCACGCGGCGGAGCCGCACATCGATACAGCCCCGCGCCCCCTTCGGAGGCGCTTCAGCTGAGCTGGGCCGCCAGTGCCGTCAGTAGGTTCACTACTCCCTCCGGACCGTCCACCACCAGGTCCGCCCGTTCGCGCAGCTCGGTCACCTCGTCGCTGCCGCTGCACACCAGCAGGCCCGGGGTGCCGTCCGCGCGGAGGCGGTCCACGGCCGAGTAGGCGGGCAGGTCGCCCAGGTCGTCGCCGCCGTAGAGGACGGAACCGGCACCGATCTCCTGGGCGAACTCGGTGAGGGCGACGCCCTTGTCCATGCCGGGCGGGCGGAGTTCGAGGACCATGCGGCCGGGCTCGACGATCAGGCCGTGCCGGGTCGCCAGGGCGGTGAGCGGCTCGCGCAGGGACTCGAAGGCGGCCTGCGGGTCGGCGGCCCGGCGGGTGTGCACGGCCACCGCCCGGCCCTTCTCCTCGACCCAGGTGCCGCTTCCTTCGAGCAGCCCGGGCAGTTCGGCGCGGACGGCCTCGACGCCGGGGTGCGGCTCGGGCGCGCTGATCTCGCCGCTGCGGGCGTCCCACCGCTCGGCGCCGTAGTGCCCGAGGACGACGAGGTGTTCGAGACCGGGTACGTCCGCGAAGCCGCCGTTGCGGACCGCGACCTCGGCCGGGCGGCCGGTGATCACCGCCACGGCGGCCACCTTCGGCGCGAGCGCCGCCAGCGCCCCCAGCGCCTCCGGATGGGCCCTGGCCAGCTCCGGATCGGCCACGATCGGCGCGAGCGTCCCGTCGAAGTCCAGCCCGATCAGCGCCTCGGAGGGCCGCGCGAGGAGGGCGTCGAGACCCTCCTGCCCGGCCTTCGTGACGGGCGTCGGCAGTGCTTCCGCGCTCATCGCAGGTCAGCCCCTCAGCGCGTCGAGCTGGTCCGTGAACCACCGTGCCGGTGGCAACGCCGTGGCCGCCGCCGCCAGGCGCTTGCTCCGCTCGGCCCGCTCCTCCGGGCGCATCGACAGCGCCTCGTGCAGGGCCGCCGCCGTACCGGTGATGTCGTACGGGTTCACGGTGATCGCGTCCTCGCCCAGCTCCTCGTACGCCCCGGCCTCTCGCGACAGCACCAGCGCGCAGCCCGTGTCGGAGACGAGCGGGACCTCCTTCGCGACGAGGTTCATGCCGTCGCGGATGGGGTTGACGAGCGCGACGTCGGCCAGCCGGTACGCGGCCAGGGAGCGCGCGAAGTCGTCCTTGACGTGCAGCACGACCGGGGTCCAGCCCGGTGTCCCGTACGCGGCGTTGATCTCGTCCGCCAGCCGTTGCACCTCGGCCGTGTAGTCCCGGTACACGGCGAGGTCCTGCCGGGACGGGTAGGCGAAGGCGACGTGCACGACGCGCTCGCGCCACTCGGGGTGGTCGTCGAGCAGCTGCCGGTAGGCCAGCAGGCCGCGCACGATGTTCTTCGACAGTTCGGTGCGGTCGACCCGGACGATGGTGCGGCGGGCGCCGCCGTCCGGAGCCGGGCCGATCTCGTCCTTCAGCGCCGCCATCCGCTCGGCGACGTCGGCCTCGTGGGCGCGGGCGCGCAGGAACTCGGCGTCGGCGCCCAGGCCGTGCACGCCGATCCACGTGGTGCGCAGCGGGGGACGCCCGGTTGGCGTGTGCTCGACGGCCTTCGGGGCGCCGCTCGGCCACGACGGGAAGATCCGCTCACTGTCCGTGGCCCCGGCGCACCCCATGAAGGCCTGCGCCCACCGCCAGGTGAGGAACCCCAGCCGGTCCGCGCCCAGCATCCCCCACACCAGCTGCCCGCGGATGTCGTCCGGCAGCATCGCGAAGTACTCCGCCGGCGCCCACGGCGTGTGCGAGAAGTGCCCGATGCGCAGGTCCGGCCGCAGCTCGCGCAGCATTCCCGGCACCAGGCACAGGTGGTAGTCCTGCACGACCACCGCCGCGCCCTGCGCCGCCTCCTCCGCCAGCGCCTCCGCGAACGCCCGGTTGTACGCCTCGTACGACGTCCACTGCCGCCGGAACTCCGCGTCGAAGACCGGCTCCAGGGGTGTCTGGTACAGCATGTGGTGGACGAACCACAGGACCGAGTTGGCGACGCCGTTGTACGCGTCGGCGTGCACGTCGGCCGGGATGTCCAGCATCCGCACGCCGTCTTCGCCGACCCCGCGCCGGACCGCCTCGCGGTCGCCGTCGGACAGGGCCGAGCAGACCCACAGCGCGTCCGCGTCCGAGCCGATCGCGGAGAGCCCGGAGACCAGTCCGCCGCCGCCCCGCTTGGCGTTCAGCGAACCGTCCTCGCCCACCGCGTAGGAGACCGGGCCGCGGTTGGAGGCCACCAGCACCTGTGCAGCACCGTACGTAGAAGCCATAGCCCTCAACCTAGCCCGGCCCGGAAACGCTCAAACGTACGGACCTGGTCGGCCCCCTGACCCGCCCGGCCGAAAACAGCCCCGGTCAGGCCACTGTCAGGCCACTGCCCGGCCACGGTCAGGCGGCCTTCCGCGCCTGGTACTCGGCGATCTCCACCATCGGCGGACGCTCCTCGGTGTCCACGGAGTACGTCCGCGGCTCGAAGCCGTCCCCGCCCCGCTCGAACTGCGTCAGGGACGGCCGGATCAGATGCCCGCGGGCCAGCCGCAGCTGGGCCGTGC
Source organism: Streptomyces sp. NPDC008137 (assembly GCF_042957035.1). Classification (NCBI taxonomy): domain Bacteria; kingdom Bacillati; phylum Actinomycetota; class Actinomycetes; order Kitasatosporales; family Streptomycetaceae; genus Streptomyces; species Streptomyces sp. NPDC008137. The sequence goes on from NZ_JBIBHN010000049.1 coordinate 26,921, forward strand.
GGTAGATCGCGGCGGCCATCCGGCCCAGCGCCTGCCCGTCCTGGTGCCGGTGCTTGCGCACCCCGACGTCGACCTGGGCGAGGGAGTCCAGGCCCGCCAGGTGCAGGGCGTCGACCAGCATGCCCAGCTCGACGCCGTACCCGACGGGGAACGGCAGCTGCTCCAGCAGCGAGCGGCGGGCCGCGTACTCGCCGCCGAGCGGCTGCACGAAGCCGGCCAGCTGCGGCCAGTGCATGTTGAGCAGCGGGCGTGCCATCAGCTCGGTGACCCGGCCGCCCTGCCCGGCGGCGCCGCCGAGCGGACGGTCGTACATGGCCTTGACCAGGTCCACGTCCGGGTCGGTGAGCAGCGGGCCGACGATCCCGGAGACGAAGTCGGAGGAGAAGTCCCGCAGGTCCGCGTCGACGAAGCAGACGATGTCCCCGCGGGTGGCGAGCAGCGAGCGCCACAGCACCTCGCCCTTGCCGGGCACCGCGGGCAGCCGCGGGAGTATCGCGTCCCGGTGCACCACCGTCGCGCCCGCGGCCGCCGCCACCTCCGACGTACCGTCCGTCGAGCCCGAGTCGACGACGACCAGCTCGTCGACGAGCGGCACCTGCCGCATCAGGTCGTGGCGGATCACGGCGGCGATGTCGCCGACGGTCTCCTCCTCGTTCAGCGCGGGCAGCACGACACTGACCGTCTGGCCCGTGCGCTGCTTGGCGGCGAGTATCTGGTGGAGGGGGCGATCGGTCGCGGACCAGGAACGGGTGCTCAGCCAGCGCTCGACTTCTTCCAGCACCGTGGCGGCTCCTCTGCGTGCTCTCGGCGGGACGGACTGTGAGCCATCTCGCGGTTCGGACGACTATCTCAACTGTCCTGGTCGTCGGTTACAGTCTTGAACAACGCGGGTGACCATCGCATGTCCGGGGTCAACCCACGTCGACACGACAACCGAATACAGCTCATCCAGAGGGACAGAGGGAAACGGCCCGTTGAAGTCCCGGCAACCCTCCAGTCGGTACTCGTAGGTCACCGTCGACCACACGCGCGAGGCTCCCGGCTCGGGAAGGTGCCAAATCCGTCTCACGGCGAGATGCGTCGTGAGGAAGATGAGGAGAAAGGGCCTCGCCTCACATGGCTGCGCAGACTGTTGCAAGCACCACCGAATCCACCGTAGACCTCGGCCCCGCCGCCGCCCTGAGCTGCCGCGAGTGCGGCCACCGCGTTCCCCTCGGCCCGGTCTTCGCGTGCGAGGAGTGTTTCGGCCCGCTGGAGATCGCCTACGACTTCTCGGCCTACGAGACCGAAGAGCTCCGCAAGCGCATCGAAGCGGGCCCCGCGAACATCTGGCGCTACGCCCCGCTGCTGCCGGTCCCGGCCGACGTCGCGGACAAGCCGAACATCAACCCCGGCTGGACCAAGCTCGTCAAGGCCGACAACCTCGCGCGTGAGCTGGGTGTCGACGCCGGCAAGCTCTTCGTCAAGGACGACTCCGGCAACCCGACGCACTCCTTCAAGGACCGCGTCGTCGCCCAGGCCCTGGAGGCCGCCCGCGCCTTCGGCTTCACCACCCTGTCCTGCTCCTCCACCGGCAACCTCGCCGGTGCGGTGGGCGCCGCCGCGGCCCGCGCCGGCTTCCGCTCCTGCGTGTTCATCCCGCACGACCTGGAGCAGGGCAAGGTCGTCATGGCCGCGGTCTACGGCGGCGAGCTCGTCGGCATCGAGGGCAACTACGACGACGTGAACCGCTTCTGCTCCGAGCTGATCGGCGACCCGGCCGGCGAGGGCTGGGGCTTCGTCAACGTCAACCTGCGGCCGTACTACGCCGAGGGCTCCAAGACCCTGGCGTACGAGATCTGCGAGCAGCTCGGCTGGCAGCTCCCCGACCAGCTGGTCGTGCCGATCGCCTCCGGCTCGCAGCTCACGAAGATCGACAAGGGGCTGCAGGAGCTGATCAAGCTCGGTCTCGTCGAGGACAAGCCGTACAAGATCTTCGGCGCGCAGGCGCTCGGCTGCTCGCCGGTGTCCACGGCGTTCAAGGCCGGGCACGACGTCGTACGTCCCCAGAAGCCGGACACCATCGCCAAGTCGCTGGCGATCGGCAACCCGGCGGACGGGCCGTACGTGCTGGACATCGCGCGGCGTACGGGTGGGGCCGTGGAGGACGTGACGGATGAGCAGGTCGTCGAGGCGATCAAGTTGCTCGCGCGGACCGAGGGGGTGTTCGCGGAGACCGCCGGTGGGGTGACGGTGGGGGTGACGAAGAAGCTGCTTGAGAACGGGGTGCTCGACCCTGCCAAGACCACGGTGGTCCTGAACACGGGGGATGGTCTCAAGACGCTGGACGCGGTTGCGGGGACCGGGCTGACCGCGACCATCCGGCCCAACCTGGACTCGTTCCGGGACGCCGGACTCGTCTGATCGTTGCTTGCTGCGGGCCGGTGGGGGCTGGTCGCGCAGTTCCCCGCGCCCCTGGGTGCGCGGCCCAGCCGTAGCTCAACCGAAACCGGAGGTCATATTCCGATGAGCGTCACCGTTCGAATCCCCACCATCCTGCGTACCTACACCGGCGGGCAGGCCGAGGTCGCCGCCGAGGGCGGGAACCTCGGGGAGGTCATCGCCGATCTGGAGAAGAACCACACCGGGATCGCCGCCCGGGTGCTGGACGACCAGGGCAAGCTGCGCCGGTTCGTCAACGTCTACGTCAACGACGACGACGTGCGGTTCGAGCAGGGCCTAGAGACGGCCACGCCGGACGGCGCCGGGGTGTCGATCATTCCGGCCGTCGCCGGCGGCTGAACCGGTCGACCGGCTTGATTATTACCATCGGTAACGGCCGTCACTGAGCGTTGATTGAATTGCCCCCTCCGTGAGAGAAGCGGAGGGGGCAATTCTGTGTGGTTGAGCGCGGTACAGTTGGGGAACGCGACCCCGATCCCCTGATCGGCCACCCTGAATTCCTGCCGCGGGCCCGACAAGATGTAGCCAAAGTGTGTGTGTCTTTCGCGGCTTTTGTTCCCTTTGTGTGGCCCGACTTGCCCTGAAGTCTGGCGAATTCTCCCCACATTCCGGATGCCGCACGTCCAGAATTCTCGTCCGATTGACCTGTTGCAGAGGGCAGTTGGACAGATACATTCGGCCGCGGTCGACGCGTTCCGGCGCACGCCCCCAATCCGTGGGGGGTGAGGTCTGACCCGGATCCGCGAAGTGCGGATCTGTGCAAGGGCCAGTAATAGGGGAGTTAGGCATGGCTCAGGGCACCGTCAAGTGGTTCAACGCGGAGAAGGGGTACGGCTTCATCGCGGTCGACGGTGGTGCGGATGTTTTCGTCCACTACAGCGCGATTCAGATGGACGGCTACCGCACCCTTGAAGAGGGTCAGCGGGTCGAGTTCGAGATCTCGCAGGGCCAGAAGGGTCCACAGGCCGACATGGTTCGCGTCGCTGCCTGAACGCGCGACCACGACAAACCGCAAGCGGCAGGTCTTCTCTGAAGGGCCCGCACCCCCTGGGGTGCGGGCCCTTCGGTCTGTCCGGCGGGCGGCCGGGGCGAAGGGCCGGCGGGGGGGCGAAGGGCGGCGGGGGGGCGAAGGGCGGCGGGGGGGCGAAGGGCGGCGGGGCGGCGGTTCGTGGAAGTCCGCCGCGCCCGAGGGCGCCCCGTCTCGGGTGATCCGCCGTAGCGCTGTCCGCGGCCTGCGGATGAGCCGGGCGCGCCCCGTTCGCCGGGGGCTGAGCGGGCCGCCGTATCCCGAGAGGCGCTTGCACTCGCCTAGGCCGAGTGCTAATCATTGCGTTAGCACTCTGAAGGTGAGAGTGACAACGTAAGGACCGGGTCGGTGAGGCCCGCAGGCCGTGTGGGGAAGGAACCACGAGGCTGGCGAGCCGTCCGTCGCGGGCGCGGGCGCGGTCCGAAGTAATCACCCCCAGTCCTGGAGGGACCACTTCACATGGCCAAGATCATCGCGTTCGACGAGGAGGCGCGGCGCGGCCTCGAGCGCGGCATGAACCAGCTCGCGGACGCCGTCAAGGTGACGCTCGGCCCCAAGGGTCGCAACGTCGTCCTCGAGAAGAAGTGGGGCGCCCCCACGATCACCAACGATGGTGTCTCCATCGCCAAGGAGATCGAGCTCGAGGACCCGTACGAGAAGATCGGCGCCGAGCTGGTCAAGGAAGTCGCCAAGAAGACGGACGACGTCGCCGGTGACGGTACGACCACCGCGACCGTTCTCGCCCAGGCCCTGGTCAAGGAGGGTCTGCGCAACGTAGCCGCCGGCGCCAACCCGATGGCCCTCAAGCGCGGCATCGAGCGTGCCGTCGAGGCCGTCTCCGCCGCCCTGCTGGAGCAGGCGAAGGACGTCGAGACCAAGGAGCAGATCGCTTCCACGGCCTCCATCTCCGCCGCCGACACCCAGATCGGCGAGCTCATCGCCGAGGCGATGGACAAGGTCGGCAAGGAAGGCGTCATCACCGTCGAGGAGTCCCAGACCTTCGGTCTGGAGCTGGAGCTCACCGAGGGTATGCGCTTCGACAAGGGCTACATCTCGGCGTACTTCGCCACCGACATGGAGCGTATGGAGGCCGTCCTCGACGACCCGTACATCCTGATCGCCAACTCGAAGATCAGCAACGTCAAGGACCTGCTGCCGCTCCTCGAGAAGGTCATGCAGTCCGGCAAGCCGCTGCTGATCATCGCCGAGGACGTCGAGGGCGAGGCCCTGTCGACCCTGGTCGTCAACAAGATCCGCGGCACCTTCAAGTCCGTCGCCGTCAAGGCCCCGGGCTTCGGCGACCGCCGCAAGGCGATGCTGCAGGACATCGGCATCCTCACGGGCGGCGAGGTGATCTCCGAGGAGGTCGGCCTCAAGCTGGAGAACGCCACGCTCGACCTGCTGGGCAAGGCCCGCAAGGTGGTCATCACCAAGGACGAGACGACCATCGTCGACGGTGCCGGCTCGACCGACCAGGTCAACGGCCGCGTCAACCAGATCCGCGCCGAGATCGAGAACAGCGACTCGGACTACGACCGCGAGAAGCTGCAGGAGCGCCTGGCGAAGCTCGCCGGTGGCGTGGCGGTCATCAAGGCCGGTGCCGCCACCGAGGTGGAGCTCAAGGAGCGCAAGCACCGCATCGAGGACGCCGTGCGCAACGCCAAGGCGGCCGTCGAGGAGGGCATCGTCGCCGGTGGTGGCGTGGCCCTGCTCCAGGCCTCCCAGGTCTTCGAGAAGCTGGAGCTCGACGGTGACGAGGCGACCGGCGCCAACGCCGTGAAGCTCGCGCTGGAGGCCCCGCTGAAGCAGATCGCCGTCAACGGTGGTCTCGAGGGCGGCGTCGTCGTGGAGAAGGTCCGCAACCTCCAGGTCGGCCACGGCCTGAACGCCGCGACCGGTGAGTACGTCGACATGATCGCCGAGGGCATCATCGACCCGGCGAAGGTGACCCGTTCCGCGCTGCAGAACGCCGCCTCCATCGCCGCGCTGTTCCTCACCACCGAGGCCGTCATCGCCGACAAGCCGGAGAAGGCCGCCGCGCCCGCCGGTGGCGGCATGCCGGGCGGTGACATGGACTTCTGATCGACCCCTGGGGATTCCCCGGGTTGATCAACGGTCTTGCCGAGGGCGGCACTCCCTGTTCCGGGTATCCGGGCAGGGGGTGCCGCCCTCGGGCGCGTGCGGGGTCCGGGCGTGTGCGGGTGGGTGCGGGCGGGCGCGGGCGTGTGCGGGGTCACAGTGCGGGCGGGATGGCAGGGGCGGACCGGGTGGTTGAAGCGTAGGTCTGTCTTATGCGTATGCACATACTGTCCGGTATCCGAAGGAGCCCCTGAGTGACTGCCGCCGCCTCCCGCGCCGCCGAAATCCTGTCCCGGCCCGTAACACTGGGCGGCCTGACCGTCCCGAACCGCATCGCGATGGCGCCGATGACCCGGATGTTCTCCCCGGGCGGCGTCCCCGGCGAGGACGTGGTCTCGTACTACTCACGCCGTGCCGCCGCCGGAGTCGGCCTCATCGTCACCGAGGGCACCTACGTCGGGCACGACTCGGCCGGGCAGAGCGACAGCGTGCCCCGGTTCCACGGCGAGGAGCAGCTCGCGGGCTGGGCGAAGGTCGCCGACGCGGTGCACGCCGCGGGCGGCACGATCGTGCCGCAGCTGTGGCACATCGGCATGGTCCGCAACCAGGGCGAGCCGCCGTTCGCGGACGCCCCCGCCGTCGGCCCCTCGGGCCTGCGCATCGGCGCCGACGAGCCCACCGGCAAGGCCATGACCCAGGCCGACATCGACGCCGTCATCGGCGCCTTCGCCGAGGCCGCGGCCGCCGCCGAGCGCATCGGCTTCGACGGCGTGGAACTCCACGGCGCCCACGGCTACCTGCTCGACCAGTTCCTCTGGGAGGGCACCAACCGCCGCACCGACGCCTACGGCGGCGACCGCGTCGCCCGCGCCAAGCTCTCCGAGGAGATCGTCGCGGCCGTCCGCGAGACCGTCTCCGCCGACTTCCCGATCATCTTCCGCTACTCGCAGTGGAAGCAGGAGGCCTACGACGCCCGCCTCGCGGAGACGCCCGAGGAGCTGGAGTCGATCCTGACCCCGCTCGCGGCCGCCGGCGTCGACGCCTTCCACGCCTCGACCCGCCGCTACTGGGTGCCCGAGTTCGAGGACTCCGACCTCAACCTGGCCGGCTGGACCAAGAAGCTCACCGGCAAGCCCGCCATCACCGTCGGCTCGGTCGGCCTGAACGGCGTCGACTTCCTCAAGTCCTTCCAGGGCCAGGGCGCCGAGGTCAACGACCTCGACAACCTCCTGGACCGCTTCGAGCGCGACGAGTTCGACATGGTCGCCGTCGGCCGGGCGCTGCTCCAGGACCCGCAGTGGGCGGCCAAGGTGCTGGACGGCCGCTTCGAGGACACGGCCCCGTACGACCCGGCGGCGCTGAAGACCCTCAGCTGACCCGGGGGCCGGGGGTCCTGCGACTCTGGATTTACTTGCGTCAGTCAATGACACTGGCGGAGCGCCTGTTCACCGGCATTCGTGAGGAGCTCCAGATGACGACGACCGAGTCCCGCCCGTCGGCGGGTGGCCCATCGGACGAACCCGCACCAGTGGTCCGTACGACCGCCGGTGCGGTACGGGGCCGGAAGGAGGAGGGGCTCGCCGTCTTCCGCGGCATCCCCTTCGCCGCGCCCCCGGTGGGCGAGGCCCGCTTCCAGGCCCCGCGCCCTGCCCAGCCCTGGGACGGCATACGCGACGCGTACGCCTTCGGCCCGCCGCCCCCGCAGGACGTCGGCAGCCTGGGCGGGCCGGGCCTGCTCGACGTCCCCGAGGGCGACGAGTGGCTCACGGTCAACGTCTGGACCCCCGAAGCCGACCCGGCGGCCCGCCGTCCGGTGATGGTGTGGATCTACGGCGGTGCCTACAAGCTGGGCCACTCCGGCAGCCCCGGCTACGACGCCCGCCATATCGCGACCGACGGTGACGTGGTGGTCGTCTCCCTCAACTACCGCCTGGGCATGGAGGGTTTCGCGTCCATCGAGGGCGCCCCCGCCAACCGCGGCCTGCTCGACCAGGTCGCCGGGCTGGAGTGGGTCCGCGAAAACATCGAGGCGTTCGGCGGCGACCCCGACCAGGTCACGGTCTTCGGAGAGTCGGCGGGCGCGGGTTCCGTGGCTTCCTTGCTCTCCATGCCGCGCGCGGCCGGGCTCTTCCGGCGGGCGATCGCACAGAGCGTGCCGGGGACGTTCTTCTCCGACGCACTCGCCCGCGACATCGGTCTCGCCCTGGCCGCCGAGGTGGGGCTGCGCCCCACGGTCGCCGACCTCTCGACGATCGCCCCGCACCGGCTGACGTCGGCCGGCGAGACGCTGGGCGCCAAGATGCTCCAGTACGTCGACCGCTGGGGCCAGGCGGCGCCCACGGTCACGCCCTTCTCTCCCGTGGTCGACGGCGAGGTGCTGCCGACCACGCCGTGGCAGGCGCTGGCGGCCGGTTCGGCGAAGGACATCGACCTCCTCGTCGGCCACAACCGCGACGAGTTCCGCCTCTTCATCGCCATGGCGGGTCAACTGGGCCAGATCACGCGGGAGCAGGCGACCTCGGCCCTTCGCCTCTTCGCCCCCGGCGGCGAAGAGGCCTATCGCGCGGCCTTCCCCGACGCCTCCCCGGGCGAGCTCTACGAACGCGTTCAGACGGACTGGCTGTTCAACATGCCCAGCCTGCACCTGGCCGAGGCGCAGCGGGCGGGTGGCGGACGCGCCCATGTGTACGAACTGACCTGGCCGGCCCCGGGCAACGGCGGCGCGCTCGGTGCCTGCCACGGCCTGGACATCCCGCTGCTGTTCGGCACGTACGGGGCGGACCTGGGGCTGCTGACGTTCGGGGGCGGGGAGCCGCCCGCCGAGGCCCTGGCGCTGTCGGCGCGCTTCCGCGCGTCCTGGACGGCCTTCGCGTGGTCGGGGGACCCGGGCTGGCCGGCGTACGACGAGCAGGAGCGGCTGGTGCAGGTGCTGGACGCGGAGCCGGTGGTCGGCGCCTACCCGGAGGAGACGTCGCGGCGTCTGTGGGAGGGCTACGGGTTCCCTGCCCTGCCGCTGCTGTGAGCCGGCGCCGCTACAGGTTGCCCATGGGCTCGATGTCGACCTTCACCGGCGTCCCCCACACCCGCAGCACTTCGTAGTCGGTGAACTCGTGCACCAGCCGGTACGCCATGGCGGCCCGGGGTGCGCGGCGCTGGGCGTTGATGAACAGCTCGGCCTCGCGGCGGTCCCGGCGCGGGGTCCCGCACAGTTGCCAGGCCTGGCCGTTCCACAGCTCGGGCAGCCAGCGCTGCTGGGGCTGGGGGCGGTCGCCGCTCACGCCGTAGCGGGACTGGACGGGCTCGGTCTGCGGCGGCTGCGGGGCGGGTCCGTTGAACTCGTTCCGGCGGGCGCTCCTGCGGCGGGTCTCGCAGAGCAGGCACAGGTCGGGGGCGTTCTCGTCGACCGGGCCGTTCGGATGCTCGGCGCAGCGGGTGCTGGGCGCGGCGCCCGTGACGCTCTCGTCCAGCAGGTCCAGCGCGCGCTTCAGGTCGGCCTTGACCTCGTGCAGCTTGGCGTCCGGGGTGTCGGAGGTGAGGGCCTCGCCGTGCTCGCCGAGGACTCGGAGGGCTCGGCCTAGGGCGGTCAGCTGGGCGTGGTTCATACGCCCATTGTCCTCAGTCGGCGTAGTCCTTGGGTTCTTCGGTGTCCAGCGTGAAGCCGAGAGGCTCGGGCAGCTCGACCGGGGTGCCCCAGGAGTACGACGCTTTTTGCTGGTACAGGCCGTCCTCGGGTTCGCTGTACACGACGACCGTGTTGTGGTCGCGGTCGATGAGCAGGTAGACGGGAATGTCCACTGCCGCGTATCCGACGGGCTTGTCGATGCGGTCCCGCTGGTTGGTGTCACGGTCGTGGGAGGTGATCTCGACGACCATGAGGACGCCGTTGGCGGCTGACCACTCACCGTGCCCTTTGAAGTGCCCCCGTCGTACGAGAGCCCCGCCGGCCCGGGCACGGCCCTTGCGGTAGGCCTCGGTCCGGACGCCTCGCTCGTGATGGAGCCGCAGGTCGGGCCGATGGTGCAGACACTGCTCGAGCAGCCACATGTGAATCTCGCTGTGGTTGCCGTCCGGCATGGCCTTGACCTCTAGTTTTCCGTTGATGTACTCGAGCCGCACGGTCTCCGGCGCGCGGCGTTCCAGCTCTTCGAAGTCCTCGACGCTGAGCGGGTCCTTCGTGCGGACGCGCCCGTCGACGTACTCGAGCCGCACGGTCTCCGGGGCCGCGTCGGCAAAAGCCTCGAAGTCCTCGATGGGCATCAGCGGACGGTCAGCGGTACCAGGGGTCATGGTGCCTCCTCCCTTCCATCGTGCCCTGGGGAGTGAGGCGCACCGTAGGAGCTGTCATGCGTGTGCCTTCTCTTGTAGTCGTTGGGACATTGCGGCGCGGATACCGGCCGCGTGCGCGTGGACCGTGGAGGCGGAGAGGGGTGCAGGGGGTTGTGCGGGGGCGTGTTCGCCCCGGCAGGCGCTGCAACGGCCCCCTGGCAGGGTTTCCGGACGCCCCGGGGCACCGCAGTTCGCGCACTCCAGGACCCGTAGGGGCGGGCGCGGGGCGGGTGGGGGCGGAAGTTTGCTGGTCAGGCGGCTTCGGACCAGGGCCGCGGCGTGGTGGACGGGAGTCGGCAGGCCGGATGTCAGCTCCCGCAGTACGTCGCCCTCCGAGGCGCCACGCGCGAACCAGTCCGCCACGAGTGGAGCGAGCGTCGCGCAGTCCCGTTCGGAGAGGGACAGGACGGGGGCGGTGCGGCCGAGGGCGGCGAGGAGGATGTGCGCCCGGGAGCGGGTGGGGCGAGCCGCTGCCTGCGGCCGCGGTGCGTCGCCGCGGGTGAAGGCGGCCCACCAGTCGTCGTCCCGGGCGGTGCGGGTGAACCACGTTCGAGTGATCCAGCGGGAGCTGCCGTCCTCTGCCGTCATGCACTCCCGGCCTCGGCGCAAGTGGCCTGCCCGCTGGATGCGGTTGAGGGCCGTGCCGAGGGCGCACTGTCCGTACGGGAGCTGTTTGGCCAGCGTCTTTACGGAGATGTCGGCGCCGTCGGGGAGGCGGTCCAGGTAAGCGGCGATGGCGGCTTCGCGCGGTGGGAGATGTGCGAAGTCGTGGTTGGTGCGGGGGAGTTGGTCGGGAGCGGTTCGTTTGCCGTAGCCCGGTCCCGCCATGGGGTGCGCGGACGGGGATGCAGCACTAAAGTTGGCTTCAGCCATGGGACCGAACCTGTTTTTCGATCTCGTTGGTTAAGCCCCCGCAGGTGTTGGCGCACCGGGCGGGGGCTGTTGCTTGTCCAGGAACGTTAGAGGCATATGACTGTCCGTGGCAAGCCGAACGCGTCGCGTCAACTGGCCGGGTGGGAGGGTGGGTTGAGGCCCTCCACCCATTCCATGAAAAGAGGGCTCGAAGCCCGGATCCCGAAGCTCAGGCGGTCCCGTCCTTGACGTTCACGAAGAACGCGACCCAGGCTCCGGCCCGGAACACGAGCTTCGGGCCGTTGGGGGGCTTGGAGTCGCTGCCCGCGCCGGTGCGGCAGGTCAACAGGGAGCCGAAGTCGAGGTGGAACGAGCCCCCGCTGATCGGCGTAGATCCAGTATCCCGCCTGCGAGGCCCTCGTGTCACCGTACTCCGGAATGATCTTTTGGGGTCGATCGGGCTTTTAGGGTTCTGCCAAACAGCTGAAACAGCAAGGGAGTTGACCATGCCCCACAACCTGACGACCCTCGCGGACGAACTCACCGCCATGGCAGCCGCCGACCACGAGATGGCCGTCACCGGAGCCGCCCACGGAGACGACCCGGCCGGTCAGCTCGCCTGGCGGCGGCTCACCGCGCGGCACGGGGATCGGCTGAACCAGATCATGGACGAGGTCGGCTGGCCCACCGCCGGGCTCGTCGGGGAGGGCGCGGCCCGGGCCGCCTGGCTGATCGCCCAACATGCCGACCGGCAGCTGGACGTGCAGCGGCGGGCGCTGCGGCTGCTGGAGGAGGCCGTGGCCGCGGGGGCGGCACAGGCTCGGGACCTGGCGTTCCTGCGGGACCGCACGCTCGTGAACGAGGGGCGGGAGCAGGTCTACGGGACGCAGATCGCGGGCGTCGCGGAGGACGGCTCGCCGATCCCCTGGCCGTGTGCCGAGCCGGACCCCCAGCGTGTGGACGAGTTGCGCGCGGGTGTCGGGATCGAGCCGTTCGCCGAGTACGTGGCGCAGTTCTCCTAAAGGGTGTTGCAGAAGGCTTGGTGGCGGGCATCTTGCCTGTATGGGTGGGGTGTTGAGGGCTGAGCCGGTGTGGGTGGAGACGTTCACCGG
>NZ_JBIBHN010000050.1:0-37181 GCF_042957035.1 Streptomyces sp. NPDC008137
CACCCGCTCTCTCCGGGCCGCTCGCTCGCTTCTCACCCGTGCTGGAGCGAGGTGAGTCAAGGGTCGGCCGCAGGCCGATCGGCGAAGCCGACGCGCAGCGCCCTTTACTCGGCTCGTGGAAGCACAACACTGGCAAAGAAGCGGGCGGCCCCGACAGTTTCGTGTCGTCAGGCCGCAGTCGGAGGAGCACTCACGGCGCCGGCTCCGCCCGCTGCGCCCAGGTCGGCCGCCAGGTCTCGCCCTCCGTGAGCCGGGGCTGCGCCGCCAAGTGGTCGCGCAGGGTGGCCAGGCCAGGGTGGGGGTTGTCCGGGCGCCAGAGCAGGGAGTGCGGGTAGACCGGGGTCGGGTTCCGCAGGGGGACGAGGCGCAGGTCGTGGTCGGTCGGCCAGACGAGCGGGGTGCGTTCGCTGAGGAACGTCGCCACGGTCGGGGAGTCCGCGATGGTGTCGAGGAGGGCCTCGATGCCGAAGTTGGGGCCGATGGTGTCGATGGTCGGGCCGAAGGTCGCGGCAAGTTCGTCGTAGTACGCGGCCCACTCCGTGCCGGGCTCGTTGCCCGGCATCCAGATCCGGTGCCCGGCCAGTTGCGCGGGTGTCACCGAGGCGGCCCGGGCGAACTCGTGGTCGGGGCCGACGCACAGGCGCAGCGGCTCGTCGAGGACCGGGACGGCCTCGACGCCGTCGGGGAGCCGGCGCCCGGGCATGGTGACGGCACGGAACGTGGCGTCGACGGCCCCGTCCCGCACGGCGGTCAGGGCCGTATCGGCGCCGAACAGCGTGACGACGTCCAGGGCGATCTCCGGATGCGCCAGGTGGAAGTCCCGTACCAGCCCGGCCGTGGCGACCCTGCGCCCCACGACGTCCACCCGTAGCGCACGGTCCCCGGGGCTCACGGCGGCCACCGCCCACTCCTCGGCCTGGAGCAGAGCCCGGGCGTGCGGCAGGAGCGCCTGCCCGTCGATGGTGAGCTCCGCTCCCCGTGGCGTGCGCACCAGCAGCCGCACCCCGAGGTCCTTCTCCAGCGCGGCGATCCGCTTGGAGACGGCCTGCTGAGTGAGGGCCAGATCCGCGGCGGCCAACTGGAACTGCCCGGAGTCGGCGATCGCGACGAAGGCTCGTACGGCTTTGAGGTCCACGCCCGCACTCTAGGAGTACGACCTGCGGCCCGGGCCCCCGCGCCACGACCACCGCCGCACCGGCTCCCTCGCCCCCAGCACCCCCACCAGCACTGCGCCGGTCAGCACCACCGCCCACCGATCATGTGCCGCCGCCCACCGATCGTCCTGCACTGGCACGAACAGCGCCCACCGCCCTGGCCAGAACAGCAGAGCCAGCACCGCCGAGGTCAGCAGACCACTCGCGACCCGCGCCCCGGGCCGTGTGAGATCGGTGCGGCGCACCGCGACCACCGCGGCGGTCACCGCCAGGGCGAAGGCCGATCCGGCCTCCAGCGTGATGTCGGCAACCGGCGGGCGTATGTCCTTCGGCACCAGAAGCAGCGCCACCGTCCACCAGGCCGCCACCACCGGGAGGAGGAGTGCCGCCCGCAGTCCGGTGCGGACCGGGCGCGGGGTCGGCACCGTGGACGTGGTGTGCCGGGCCGGGTCGTCCAGCAGGAACACCAGGCCCATCGCGAAGGCCAGGATCGCCGCCCGGAGCAACGGCAGCGCGACCCACTCCCCCGCTTCGCCGGTGGCCCGGGTCAGCGCGGCCATCAGCAGCCCCGTCGCACCGGCCGCTCCCACCAGCCCCAACGGCAGGGTCCGGCAGACGGCGACGGCCAACTCCCCGCTCAGTCGAGACACTTGTCGTCCCCTTCGGGTGCGGCAACGCCCAGCAGTTGCGCGGCCCGGGCCGCTGTCACCTTCGGCTCGGTCAGCTCGGCCCAGTTGTCCTTCACGCGGGCCGTGACCTCGCCCCGGGGCCGCGCCAGCAGCTCGCGCAGCACCTCCGTCTGGGCCTCGGTCATGTACAGCCCGTCCGTCGGCTGGAGCACGAGGGCTGAGCCGGTGTCGCTGTCGTCGAGGCGGACGCGCCGCAGGGCGGCCATCGGGTCGGACTCCCAGCCCAGGGCAAGCCACATCACGGTGACGATGCGGCCGTCGCAGATCGAGGTCGAGGCCTTCTCATCGCCCGCGACCAGCACTCCGGCGACGGCGGCCGAGAACTCGGGGACGCGGTTGCCGCCCCACCGGGTGCCCACCGTCACCTCGTGCGGACGCTCCAGCGGCGTCAGCGCACTGTCGCTGGAGAGGCCGTCGCGGGCCTCGATCCGCTGCCGCACGACGATCTTCTGGTCCTGTGCGGCGCCCCCGGCCAGGGACCGCACCCGGTCCACCACCCCGGCCCAGTCCCCGACCCGTGGCCCCCATTCGGGGAACGCGCAGTACGTCGACCCGTCCCGCCGGACGCATGACTGCACCTGCTCCGGGGTGGCCGAGGCCCGTTCGCGAGCCCGGACCAGGTCAGGGGATGTGCCGCCCGTCTGGGTCATCCCGCCCACCAGCGTCATGGCCAGCGCCCCGGCGATCCCCGCCACGACCACCGGCCTGCGGCCCCCGGCGACCAGCACCGCCGTCAGGCCCGCGCACAGCGCCAGCCCGGCCAGGTACAAGGCGTGCCAGCCCGCGGGCCGGCCCAGCAGGTCGGACGGGAGGGTGTTGTTGGTGGCCTCGACGACGACCGGCAGCAGCCAGCGGCTCCCGTCGTCGCTCGTGCCCCAGAAGAAGAGGAACAGGAACAGGGAGAACACGACCAGCAGCGGTGCGGCGAGAGACGACCGTATGAGGCCTGCCATGAGGAGCCCGAGAAGCCCTGCCAGCAGCACGGTCAGCGGGCCCACGAGCAGTTCGCTCACCGAACCGTGCCCGATCGCGTCGGGCCGGAGAGCCTCCCGGCCGAACTGCGCGGCCACGCACACGGCGGTGAGCAGGGCCGCGGCCAGGGCCGACAGCGCGTGGGCGACCGTGCGCCGCCACGGGGGCATGACCAGCACCGCGAAGTGCGGTTCCGTCCCGTGCCGCCGGGAGCGCAGCGCGGCGCGATTGACGCACAGCAGCACGGTGAGCCCGACGAGCATCGGCGCGCTCTGGGTGGCGCGGTCGGCGTCCTGGAGGGCGGGATAGCCGCCCCAGTCCTTCCCCGTGCGCCACACGGTCCAGCCGATGTAGACCAGGAAGGCGATGAGCATCGGCAGCATCGTCAGCAGCCGGCGCGTCTCGAACCCGGCCAGGGCGATCACGGCGGCCCACGGCCGAGCGCCCTCGGCCCGCTCGTCGGACGCGACCGGCTTCTCCATCACCGCGGTCATGCCGCCACCTCCACGGCGTCTCCGTCGAGGGTGAGCAGATAGCCGTCCTCCAGGGTGGGTTCGAGGAGCTCGGCGCCCTCCGGCGGATCTCCCACGTTCCGGAAGGTCCCGGTGCCCGTGCGCCATCCCGCCTTCGCGCCCGGGTCCCGCTCCGCGCTGCTCCACACCCGCCCGGCGGCCCGCGCGGTCAGCTCGGCCGGGGTGCCCTCGAACCGCACCCGGCCGCCGGCCATCACCAACACTCGGTGGCAGAGCATCGCCACGTCCTCCGTCTGGTGCGTGGACAGCAGCACCGTGCGCCCCTCCCCGGCACTCGCGATCAGCTCCCGGAACCGCATGCGCTGTTCGGGGTCGAGCCCGACGGTGGGCTCGTCGAGGACGAGGAACCCGGGGTCACCGACCAGGGCGGCGCCGAGGGCGACCCGCTGCCGCATCCCGCCGGACAGCTTCCGGATCCGCTTCCCGCGTACGTAGGTGAGTCCCACCTCGTCGAGCACCCGCCGCACCTCGCGGTGCCGGGCGGACCGGCCGGTCATCTCCTTCAGGATCGCCACGTAGTCGACGAACTCGAAGGCCGTGAAGTCCGGGTGGAACCCCGGCGTCTGCGGCAGATAGCCCAGTCGGCGCCGCACCTCCTGCCGGCCCCGCGCGGTGCCCGGGTCGTGCCCGAGCACGGTGAAGGCGCCCCGGTCTGCGGGCAGGGCCGTGGCGAGGACCCGCAGCAGCGTGGTCTTGCCTGCCCCGTTGGGCCCGAGCAGCCCGGTGACGCCGGCGGTCAGCCGCAGCGACACGTCGTCGAGGGCGCGGGTGCCTCCGTAGCGGAGGCTGAGCCCGGAGGCGGACACGGTCGGGGTCATGCGGCACGTCCCTGGAAGAGGTCGAATCGGTCACGGAGCAGAAAGAGCAGCCCGGCGGCGAGCGCGGCGACCACCGCCGCGACGCCCTGCCCGGCCACGGTGAACGGCGCGAGGGGCGTCTGCGCGCCCGCTCGCAGCGCGTCGGCCAGCACCAGCAGCCCGACCCAGGCCCCGCCCACCAGGGACGGCGCGAGCACCGGCCCCAGCCGGGGCGTCAGCGCGAGCCCCGTCGCGGTGAGCGCGAGGGCGGGCAGCAGCCAGGCCAGCGCACCCAGCCCGTACGCGGGCAGGGCGAGGGTCGCCAGCCCGTTCAGGCCCAGCACCACGCCCAGCACGGCCACTGTCCGGATCATCAGCAGCCGGAACCCGTGCATCGGCGCGACGACGGCCATCTCGTACGTCGGATCCAGCGCGGGCCCGTACGACAGCGCCACCCCGGCCAGCGGCAGCAGCGGCGCGAGTGCGAGGAACAGCGTCGGGGACTGCCCGCCCCGTACGAGATGCCCCGCCGCCACGCTCAGCAGCAGCACGGCGACGACGGCCCCCAGCCAGGACCGCCGCAGCACCGGCGCCGCCGCCAGCAGCCTCGCGGTGTGTCCGGGCACCCCGAGCCGCACGAGCAGCGACTCCAGCACCCCCGCCCGGGGCGCGTCCAGCTCGGCGTCGAGCCGCTCCCACCCCGCGTCGAGGGCGACCGGGTCACTTACCTCACCCAGCGCCTCCCGGCACCGGGCGCAGGCCCCCAGGTGCGCATCGGCGGACCACAGAGCCGGCGCCGCCAACTCCCCCCGCGCATAGGCGCGCAGGTCCTCTTCCGGCACATGCCAACTCATGCCAACGCCTCCCGCAACTGCTTGCGAGCCCGCATCGCCCGCGTCTTGACCGTCCCCGGCGGAATCCCGAGCAGTACGGCCGCCTCCCGGGTGCTGAGCCCGTCGATGACCGTCGCCTGCAGCACCGCCCGCAACTCCGGCGACAACCGGACGAGGGCTCCGGCGAGGTCCCCGTGCTCCACGCCCGCGAGCACGCGTTCCTCCGCCGACGCCTCGTCCCGGTGCCGCAGCCGCGCCAGGGCCTGGCGCAACCGCCCCCGTGCCCCGTCACCGCGCAGCGCGTCCACCAGCCGTCGCGATCCGATGCGCCACAGCCAGCCCGCCACATCGACGTCCTCTCGATAGCGGGCCTTGCCCCGCCACACCGCGAGGAACGTCTCCTGTACGACGTCGTCGACGACCCCCGGATCGGCGCACCGCCCCCGCAACCGGGCCCGGAGCCACGGCGCGTACCGCCGGTACAGCTCCTCGAAGGCACGCCGGTCGGCATCCGCGGCGATGGCCCGCAGCAGCTCCCCGTCGCTTCTCGTTTCGCTCACATCTCCTCATCGGACCGGCCCGCGCGATCGGTTCACGAAACCACGCACGACTTTCCCGGCCCCTTGGCCGCACTCGCCTTTCCGGCACTGGCCACACTCGCCTTCTCCACCCCCTGGCCACACTCGCCGGCCGGTCCTGGCCACATTCGCCTCTGCCAGCCCCTGGCCGCACTCGCCCTCGCGCACCGCCCGGGCTACGGTGGCCCCAGTCCCCGTCCAACCCCAGCCCAGCCGCGGCGCCAGCCCAGCCGCGGCCGCAGCCCCGGCCCCGGGCCCCGGCCGTCCCCCTTCTGGCCCCTCCCGCACCCGCAGACACTCCTGGCACGCCGGGACACCAAGGGACACCAAGGGACACCAGGACCATCCACAGCCTGTGGGCAACCGCCGCACCGCCCGCTGAACCCCCGCGAGCCGCCCCCCGCTATCCCGCACGTCATGTCTCCGTAACCATCGATTCAGACGAGCTTGCGACAGTCGGCCAATGAATCCCGCCGTGCCAGAGCCTTCGCCACCCCGAGAGGGGCCTGCGGGGAACGGGAACACTCATGTGACGCCCCCGCTCCCTCCCGCGCTGTCCGACGCGCCCGTGATGCTCGCGGCGCGGAAGAATGGGTCCATGAGCCAGCCGAACACCCAGGCACAGGTCCAGCACGCGCAGCCCTCCGTGGGCTCCATCGCGGCGCACCGCCCGCACACCATCGCGGCGGCCGTCTCCGACCTCGAACCCGACATCGACGCCGATCTCGACGCGTACGAGGAGTCGCCGCACGACGGGCCCCAACTGCCGCAGGGCCGGTTCCTCGACCGGGAGCGCAGCTGGCTCGCGTTCAACGAGCGCGTTCTCGAACTCGCCGAGGACCCGAACACCCCCCTGCTGGAGCGGGCCAACTTCCTCGCGATCTTCGCCAGCAACCTGGACGAGTTCTTCATGGTCCGGGTGGCCGGTCTGAAGCGCCGTATCGCCACCGGCGTGGCCACCCGCTCCGCCTCCGGCCTCCAGCCCCGCGAGGTGCTGGAGATGATCTGGGCCCGGTCGCGCGAGCTCATGGCCCGGCACGCCGCCTGCTACCACGAGGACGTCGCCCCCGCACTCGCGGAGGAGGGCATCCACCTGGTCCGCTGGAACGAGCTGCAGGAGAAGGAGCAGGCCCGCCTGTTCACCCTGTTCCGGCACCAGATCTTCCCGGTGCTGACCCCGCTGGCGGTCGACCCGGCGCACCCCTTCCCGTACATCTCCGGCCTGTCCCTGAACCTGGCCGTCGTCGTACGCAACCCGGTCACGGGCCACAAGCACTTCGCCCGGGTGAAGGTGCCGCCGCTGCTGTCCCGCTTCCTGGAGAGCTCCCCGGGCCGCTACGTCCCCATCGAGGACGTCATCGCGGCCCACCTGGAGGAACTGTTCCCGGGCATGGAGGTCCTGGAGCACCACGCCTTCCGCCTCACCCGCAACGAGGACCTGGAGGTCGAGGAGGACGACGCGGAGAACCTCCTCCAGGCCCTGGAGAAGGAGCTCATGCGGCGCCGCTTCGGGCCCCCGGTGCGCCTGGAGGTCGAGGAGTCCATCGACCGCGAGGTCCTGGACCTGCTGGTGCGCGAGCTGAAGATCAGCGAGGCCGAGGTCTACCCGCTGCCGGGACCGCTGGACCTCACGGGCCTGTTCCGGATCGCCACCCTGGATCGCCCGGAGCTGAAGTACCGCAAGTTCGTCGCCGGCACCCACCGCGACCTCGCCGAGGTCGAGTCGGCGTCCGCGCCGGACATCTTCGCCGCGCTCCGCGAGCGGGACGTCCTGCTGCACCACCCGTACGACTCGTTCTCCACCTCCGTCCAGGCCTTCCTGGAGCAGGCGGCCGGCGACCCGGACGTCCTCGCGATCAAGCAGACCCTGTACCGGACCTCGGGCGACTCCCCCATAGTCGACGCCCTCATCGAGGCCGCCGAGTCCGGCAAGCAGGTGCTGGTCCTGGTCGAGATCAAGGCCCGCTTCGACGAGCACGCCAACATCAAGTGGGCGCGCAAGCTGGAGGAGTCCGGCTGCCACGTGGTCTACGGCCTGGTCGGCCTGAAGACCCACTGCAAGCTGTCGCTGGTGGTCCGCCAGGAGGGCGAGACGCTCCGCCGCTACAGCCACGTCGGCACCGGCAACTACCACCCGAAGACGGCCCGCCTCTACGAGGACCTCGGCCTGCTCACGGCGGACCCACAGGTCGGCGCGGACCTCTCGGACCTCTTCAACCGCCTCTCCGGCTACTCGCGCCGGGAGACCTACCGCCGTCTCCTGGTCGCCCCCAAGTCGCTGCGCGACGGCCTGGTCTCGCGGATCGCCAAGGAGGTCCAGCACCACCGTGCGGGACGCCCCGCGCACGTCCGCATCAAGGTCAACTCGATGGTCGACGAGGCCGTCATCGACGCCTGCTACCGCGCGTCCCAGGCGGGCGTGCCGGTCGACGTGTGGGTGCGCGGCATCTGCGCGCTGCGCCCGGGCGTCGCGGGCCTGTCGGAGAACATCCGGGTCCGCTCGATCCTCGGCCGCTTCCTGGAGCACTCCCGGGTGTTCGGCTTCGGCAACGGCGGCGAGCCGGAGGTGTGGATCGGCAGCGCCGACATGATGCACCGCAACCTCGACCGCCGGATAGAGGCCCTGGTCAGGGTCACCGACCCGGCCCACCGGGCAGCGCTGAACCGGCTGCTGGAGACCGGCATGTCCGACGGCACCGCCTCCTGGCACCTCGGCCCGGACGGCGACTGGACCCGGCATGCGACCGACACGGACGGCCAGCCCCTGCGCAACGTCCAGGAGATGCTCATAGACGCGCGGAGGCGCCGGCGTGGCACAGCGACACCTTGACCCGACGACCCCCCTGGCAGGCCCCGCCCCCACCGGGGACGCCCTCGCGGGCTACCTGCGGGCCCAGGCCACGGAGTTCCTCCGGGCGCTGCGCCTGCACCGCGAGACGGGGTCGGGCGCGGGCGGCTCGGAGGGGTCCGCCGACGCGGCGCGGGCCCTGCGCCGCTCGGCCCGCCGTATCAGCTCCAGCCTGCACACGTTCCAGTCCCTCCTGGACACGGACTGGTGCGAGGGCATGCGCCCGGAACTGGCCTGGGTTTCGGGAACCCTGGCCATGGAACACGCGTACACCTCCCGTCTGGAGCGCCTGCTGAACGCGCTGCACCGTCTGTCGGGCTCCACGGCGTTCCCGGCCCAGCCGGCAGGCGCGGCGGCACCCGCCAAGGCCGGTGCCCCGGCCCACCCGGCCCCGGCACCGGAGCGCGGCAACCTCACCGTGGGAGCGGCGAAAGCGGGCGCCCTGCTCGACCGGCAGCTCAACCTGGCCCGCACCCGGGCGCACTCCACGGCCCTGCAGGCCCTGGGCAGCAGCCGTTTCCACGCCATCGCGGACAAGGTCGCGGTCCTGGCCAGCGAGGTCCCCCTCACCAAGACGGCCGCCACCAGCGACCTCCGCCCCCTCGCCACGGCGGCGGAGGGCCGTCTCACGGACGCCGTGGCCGCCCTCCCTCTGGTCACCGCGGGCAACCCGTACAACGCCTCGGCGCTCGTCCACGGCCTGTCCCCGGACACCGTCCCGCACCCGCAGGACGCCCCCTGGCACCAGGTCCGTCTGCTCCTGCGCCTGCACCGCTACGCCCGCGAGGCCCTGAGCGGCGAGCCGGGCGGCAACGCCGTCGTCGAGCTGCGCCTGCTCTCCGCCGGCCAGGCCCTGAACCGCCATCGTGACGCCTCGGAGGCGGCGGCAGCGGCGGCCCAGGCGGCCCGTACCCCCCGCATCGCCCCCGCGACGGCGTACGCGCTCGGCGTGCTCCATGCCGACCAGCGGCACGAGGTGGAGGCGGCCCGATTCGCGTTTCAGCAGTGCTGGCAGAAGGAAACCGTCGGCACGTCATGACCGGCCACGCCACCGAGGAGGCGGTCAGGTGAGCTCCCCCGACGACACCACTGTTCAGGCGGCGGGCTGCGTCCTGTGGCGCAGTTCCCCCGTCACGGGCGAGCTGGAGGTCTGCCTCGTCCACCGGCCGAAATACGACGACTGGTCCTGGCCGAAGGGCAAGCTCAAGCGCGGCGAGGAGGCGCTCGCCGGTGCCCTGCGCGAGGTGGCGGAGGAGACGGGCTGCCGGGCCGTGCCGGGCGCCGAGCTGCCCACCCAGCACTATCTGGCGAACGGCCGCCCCAAACGGGTCCGCTACTGGGCGGCCGAGGCGACGACCTGCGACTTCTCCCCGACGGACGAGGTGGACCGGGTCCTGTGGCTGACACCCGACGCCGCCCGCGCCCGACTGACGCAGCCCCACGACCGTCCCCTGGTCGACGCGCTGCTCGCGTTACCCGCGCCGGAAAGCGGAACCCGCACGTTCTCTCCCCGTAAGCGTTCCGTGACCTAACCACACCTTCGACAGGGGTTCACCCCTCGTTCATTTATGGCCATAGGCGGCTTCACCTGATCTGCCTAATTTCAGCCTTACCCGACGCGAACCGCGCCTGCCGCGTGCCAGCGTCGCGCGTCATCCGGACTCCGCATGCCGCCGAATCAGGACGGCGGCTCCTGGAAGGAACTCAAGTGAAGCTTCAGCGCATGAACCGGCGGGCCCTCGCTCTCGGTGCTCTCGCCGTCTCCGGCGCCCTGGCCCTCACGGCGTGCGGCTCCGACGACACGGGCACCAGCAGCGGCGGCTCGTCCGCGGCCGCCAAGCCGGGCAGCATCAAGTGCGACGACGCCAAGGGCCAGCTGCTGGCCGACGGCTCGTCCGCGCAGAAGAACGCGATCGACGCGTGGGTCAAGCAGTTCGCCGTCGCCTGCCAGGGCGTGCAGATCAACTACAAGGGCGGCGGCTCCGGCGCCGGCGTCACCGCGTTCACCCAGGGCCGCGTCGCCTTCGCCGGCTCCGACTCGGCGCTGAAGCCCGACGAGGTCACCGCCTCCAAGAAGGTCTGCTCCGGCGGCCAGGGCATCGACCTGCCGATGGTCGGCGGCCCGATCGCGGTCGGCTACAACGTCAACGGCGTGGACAACCTCGTCCTCGACGCCTCGACCCTGGCGAAGATCTTCAACAACGAGATCACCAACTGGAACGACCCGGCGATCAAGAAGCTGAACCCCGAGGCGAAGCTTCCGGACCTCAAGATCCAGGCGTTCCACCGCTCGGACGACTCCGGCACCACGGACAACTTCACCAAGTACCTGATGGCCACCGCCAAGAAGGACTGGCCCTACGACGGCGGCAAGACCTGGCAGGCCAAGGGCGGCCAGTCCGCCGCCGGCTCCTCCGGTCTCGCCCAGCAGGTGAAGCAGACCAACGGCGCCATCAGCTACTTCGAGCTGTCGTACGCCAAGGACGGCATGAAGACCGTCGACCTCGACACGGGTGCCGCCCAGCCGGTCAAGGCCACCGTGGAGAACGCCACCAAGGCCATCTCCGAGGCCAAGGTCGTCGGCACGGGCAAGGACCTCGCCCTGGAGCTGAACTACGGCACCAAGGCCGAGGGCGCCTACCCGATGGTCCTCGTCACGTACGAGATCGTCTGCGACAAGGGCAACAAGTCCGACACGCTGCCCGCCACCAAGGCGTTCCTGCGCTACATCGCCTCCGAGGAGGGCCAGAAGGTCCTCGCCGAGAACGACTACGCGCCGATCCCCGACGACATCATCGCCCAGGTCCGCACCACCATCGATGGCCTGAGCTGATCCGAGTGCGGCCCGGTCTCCCTCCAGGGACCGGGCCGCACCGTCCGGTGCACCGCCGCCAGTGGCCGTACCTCGCGTACGGCTCCGCAGAGCCGCCGCACAGCGCGCACGGCTCCGCAGACCGGAGAACCTGATGGACACATCAACGCAGATAACCGACGCACCGCCCCCCGCACCACAGCCCGCCGTCGACAAGCGCGCCGCGCGCGGGGTCACCCGGCCCGGAGACCGGATCTTCCTGGGGCTCTCCCGCGGCTCGGGCATCCTGCTGCTGGTGATCATGGCCGCGATCGCGGCCTTCCTCACCTACCGCGCCTCCCTCGCCATCAGCAAGGACGAGGGCAACTTCCTCACCACCTTCCAGTGGGACACCAACGCCGTCCCGCCGGTCTTCGGCATCGCCGTCCTGGCCTTCGGCACGGTGGTCTCCTCGATCATCGCCATGGTCATCGCGGTCCCGATCGCCGTCGCCATCGCGCTGTTCCTGACGCACTACGCCCCGCGCCGGCTGAGGGGCCCGATCGCCTACGTGATCGACCTGCTCGCCGCCGTGCCGTCGATCGTGTACGGCCTCTGGGGCGCACTGATCCTCGTGCCGCACATGAACGGCCTCTTCGGCTGGCTGAACGACTACCTCGGCTGGACGGGCGTCTTCTCCTGGGAGGGCGGCCCCGCCCGCTCGATGCTGACCGTCGGCATCCTGCTCGCGATCATGATCCTGCCGATCATCACCAACGTGAGCCGCGAGGTCTTCCGCCAGGTCCCGCAGATGCACGAGGAAGCGGCCCTGGCGCTCGGTGCCACCCGCTGGGAGGTGATCCGCATGGCGGTCATCCCCTTCGGCCGCTCCGGCGTCATCTCCGCGTCGATGCTCGGCCTCGGCCGCGCCCTCGGCGAGACCATGGCCGTCGCCACCGTGCTCTCCCCGACCTTCGACATCCAGGCCAGCCTGCTCGACCCGGGCGGCGGCACGTTCGCGCAGAACATCGCCAGCAAGTTCGGTGAGGCCAGTGTCTTCGGCCAGGACGCCCTGATCGCCTCCGGTCTCGTCCTGTTCGTCATCACCCTGCTGGTCAACGGCGCGGCCCGCGCGATCATCGCCCGCCGCAAGGAGTACTCGGGGGCCAACGCATGAGCACCGCAACCGTCAGCCCCAAGGGCCCCAGCACCCTGCGCGGCGCCCGCCTGCCCAAGTGGGCCCCCTACGGGATCGCCGTCGGCTCGATCGCCGTCGCGATCGGCATCGGCCTCGCCGCCGGCCTGCACAGCCGCGTCCAGTGGGGCCTGATCGCCGCGATCCTCTACGTCGTCGGCACGTACGCCATCGCCACGGCCGTCGAGGGCAAGCGACAGGCCAAGGACCGCATCGCGACCTCCCTCGTCTGGGTCGCCTTCCTGCTCGCCGTCATCCCGCTGGCCTCGCTGGTGTGGTCGACGATCACGCGCGGCGTGAAGGTCCTCGACGTCTACTTCCTGACGCACTCCATGGGCATCGTCGCCGACACCGAGCCCGGCGGCGGTATCTACCACGCCATCCTCGGCACCCTGGAGCAGGTCGGTCTCGCCACGGTGATCGCCGCGCCGATCGGCGTGCTCACCGCGATCTACCTCGTGGAGTACGGCCAGGGCAAGCTCTCCAAGGCCATCACGTTCTTCGTCGACGTCATGACCGGCATCCCGTCGATCGTCGCGGGTCTGTTCATCCTCAGCCTCATGCTGATCTTCGAGATGCAGCCCTTCGGCTTCGCCGGCTCGCTGGCCCTGGCCATCCTGATGATGCCGGTGGTCGTCCGTTCCACGGAGGAGATGCTCAAGCTCGTCCCGAACGAGCTGCGCGAGGCCTCCCTGGCGCTCGGCATCCCGAAGTGGCGCACCATCCTGAAGGTGGTCCTGCCGACCTCCATCGGCGGCATCACCACGGGCATCATGCTGTCGATCGCCCGCATCGCCGGCGAGACCGCCCCGGTCCTGCTGCTGGTGTGGGGCAATCCCCTGATCAACCCGAACCCGTTCGAGGGTGCGCAGGCCTCGCTGCCGCTGTACATCTACCAGCAGTGGGCCAACAGCGCGGGCTCCGGCGCGGCGTACGACCGTGCCTGGGCGGCGTCGCTCACCCTGATCGCCTTCGTGATGATCCTGAACCTGGTGGCCCGCGGGATCGCCCGCTGGAAGGCCCCGAAGACCGGTCGCTGACGCGGCCACAGCGACTGTCTGAGTCTGGAAGTGAAGAAGTAATGGCCAAGCGAATCGACGTAAGCGGACTGACCGCCTACTACGGCTCCCACAAGGCGATCGAGGACATCTCGATGACCGTCGAGCCGCGCTCGGTGACGGCGTTCATCGGCCCGTCCGGCTGCGGCAAGTCGACGTTCCTGCGCACGCTGAACCGCATGCACGAGGTGACGTCCGGCGGCCGGGTCGAGGGCAAGGTCCTGCTGGACGACGAGGACCTCTACGGCTCGGGCATCGACCCGGTGTCCGTGCGCCGCGAGGTCGGCATGGTGTTCCAGCGGCCCAACCCGTTCCCCACGATGTCGATCTTCGACAACGTGGCTGCGGGGCTGCGCCTGAACGGCAGCTACAAGAAGAGCGAGCTCTCCGACATCGTCGAGAGGTCCCTCAAGGGCGCGAACCTCTGGAACGAGGTCAAGGACCGCCTGAACAAGCCCGGCTCGGGCCTCTCCGGCGGCCAGCAGCAGCGCCTGTGCATCGCGCGGGCCATCGCGGTCGAGCCGAACGTCCTCCTCATGGACGAGCCCTGCTCGGCGCTCGACCCGATCTCGACCCTCGCCATCGAGGACCTGATCGGCGAGCTGAAGGAGCGCTTCACGATCGTCATCGTGACGCACAACATGCAGCAGGCGGCGCGCGTCTCCGACCGCACGGCGTTCTTCAACCTCGCGGCGGTCGGCCAGCCCGGCAAGCTCATCGAGATCGACGAGACGGAGCGCATCTTCTCCAACCCGTCGGTCCAGGCCACGGAGGACTACATCTCCGGCCGCTTCGGCTGATCCGGCCCCGCCGAGACTCCTCGCGGTGCTGCATGGCGGTGCCACCGCGAGGCCGAAAAAGGGCCCGCCCCTGCTCCCAGGGGCGGGCCTTTTCACGTACACGAGCTGCGGGCACGCGCGCCGCCGCCGCTGCGGGCATGCGCACCGCCCCAGCTGCGGGCATGCGTGCCGCTAAGGGCGGCACGGGTGGGCGGTGGGGGTCCCCCCGCTCGAGCGAAGCCGAGAGTGGGGGAGGCACCCCGCTACGCCGGGCTGCGAAAACTCCCGCCCCCAGCACCGACGCCGAGCACCGGCTACAGAAACGCCAGATTCACGATCCCGAACGACGCCGCAGCCACCAGCGCAGCCGCCGGCATCGTGATGAACCACCCCAGGATGATGTTCTTGGCGACACCCCACCGCACGGCGTTCACCCGCTTCGTCGCGCCCACGCCCATGATCGCGGACGTGATCACATGCGTCGTGGAGATCGGCGCCTTGAACAGGAACGCCGTGGTGAACATGATCGACGCGCCCGTGGTCTCGGCGGCGAACCCCTGCGGCGGATCCAGCTCGATGATCTTCCGCCCCAGCGTCCGCATGATCCGCCAGCCACCGGCGTACGTACCCAGCGACAGCATCACCGCACAGGCGATCTTCACCCACACCGGAATGGGATCGCCGTAGTCCTCGACATCCGCGATGACGAGCGCCATCACCACGATGCCCATCGTCTTCTGCGCGTCCTGCAGACCGTGACCCAGCGCCATACCCGCCGCCGAGACGGTCTGGGCTATGCGGAAACCCCGCTTGGCCTTGTGCGGGTTGGCCTTGCGGAAGATCCACATGATGGCGGTCATCACCAGGTAGCCGGCCAGCAGACCGACCACGGGGGAGATGAACATCGGGATGACGACCTTCTCCAGCACCCCGCTCCAGTAGACCGTCGTCCCGCCGGCCAGCGCGGCGCCGACCATGCCGCCGAACAGCGCGTGCGAGGAGGACGAGGGCAGCCCGAAGTACCAGGTGATGAGGTTCCAGACGATGGCGCCCACCAGCGCGGCGAAGAGGATCCCCATCCCCTTCGACCCGACGGGCGTCTGGATCAGCCCCTCACTGACGGTCTTGGCGACCCCGGAGCCCATGAACGCGCCGGCGAGGTTCATCACCGCGGCCATGGCCAGCGCGGCCTTCGGCGTCAGTGCCCGCGTCGACACGGACGTGGCGATCGCGTTCGCCGAGTCGTGGAAGCCGTTGGTGTACGTGAAGAAGAGCGCGACCCCGATGGTCACGACCAGAGCGAAGGTGTCCATGTAGGGCTCAGGACTCCTTGACGGCGATGGTCTCCACCGTGTTCGCCACGTGCTCGAACGCGTCCGCCGCCTCTTCCAGCACGTCCACGATCTGCTTCAGCTTGAGGACCTCCATGGCGTCGTACTTGCCGTTGAAGAGGTGCGCGAGCAGCTTGCGGTGGATCTGGTCGGCCTGGTTCTCCAGCCGGTTGACCTCGATCCAGTACTCGGTGAGGTTCTCCATCGTCCGCAGGTGCGGCATGGCTTCGGCCGTCAGTTCGGCGGCGCGCGCCAGTACCTCGATCTGCTGGTCGACGCCCTTGGGCAGTTCCTCGACGTTGTAGAGGACGACCAGGTCGACGGCCTCCTCCATGAAGTCCATGATGTCGTCGAGGGACGAGGCGAGGGAGTAGATGTCCTCGCGGTCGAACGGCGTGATGAACGAGGAGTTCAGCTGGTGGAAGATCGCGTGCGTGGCATCGTCACCTGCGTGTTCCGCTGCCCGCATACGCTCTGCGATCTCGGCCCGGGCGGATGCGTCCGCCCCGAGCAGTTCCATCAGGAGCTTCGAGCCCGTGACGATGTTGTCCGCGGAAGCGGCGAACATGTCGTAGAAGCTCGTCTCCCTGGGGGTCAGACGAAAGCGCACGTGGGGTCCTCGGGGTGCTTCGGTTTCGGTCAGGCCGATGCTAGGCGCATCATCCGGCCACGGCTATCGGGCCGCCCCCCAGTGTCGCCCATCATGCACAGTGGTGAGCACGGGGGCGGTCCGAGGGGCCGTATACCCGGCAAAGTTCGGTACCATATACCCACTAGGGGTATATGTCGGCCCGCTGCTCACCAGGAGGACCCGATGACGGACGTGACCGACGCCACCGATGTCGGAAATGTCACCGACGCCGGTGTTCACGGGTACCACAAGCAGAAGGACGAGCACCTCAAGCGCCTGCGCCGCATCGAGGGCCAGATCCGCGGACTGCAGCGCATGGTCGACGAGGACGTCTACTGCATCGACATACTCACGCAGGTCTCCGCCTCCACCAAGGCCCTGCAGTCCTTCGCCCTGCAGCTGCTGGAGGAGCACCTGCGCCACTGCGTGGCGGACGCCGCCCTCAAGGGCGGAGACGAGATCGACGCGAAGGTCAAGGAGGCGACCCAGGCGATCGCCCGCATGATGCGGACCTGAGCCGGCCGTCTCCTGTCATCTCCTGGAAGCCGAGGCGTCCCGCTCCTCGGCCACCTTCAGCACCTCGTCGATGCTCTGCAGACTGAGCCGCTCCTCGTGCGCGGTCGAGGCCGCGATGATCAGCTCTCCGCACAGCTCGATCTCGGCGAGGGCCACGTAGTCCCTAACTGCCGTACCGCCGACCGGAGCCACGTGCATCACCTCGTCTCTGCCGTTACCGACTTCCTAGAGTAGGGAGCGGCCTACACACCGCGCATGGCACGGACGGGCTAGTTCACGCCGGTCAGTTCTCGGCGATCTTGCCCGCGTAGATGTCGTCGCCGTCCGGCAACCGTACGCGCACCGAAGCCCCGAAATCGTAGAGCAGCGTGGTCGACGCGACGGCGACGGGGCTCTTCTGCTGCCCACCGACGAAGCTGAACCGGTGCCTGACCTTGCGGATGCGGCCCTGGTCGTCGAGGTAGACGTCGAACGGCACCTCGGCCGTGGCGAACCCTTTCGCCGCCGCGGCCAGGGCCCCCTTGTTGCCGCCGGAGGCGCGCTTCGCGGCGGCACCGAGATCGGCCGTCCCCCGGTAGTGCCGCACCCCGGTGCCCGCGACCTCGGTCCTGCCCACGTACCGCGCCGACCGCGTCCCGCGCAGCACCTCGGCCGCCGCGAACGGATCGGTGGCCCCGCCGGTGACAAGGTTCCCGTCGGACAGGGTCCGGGTGTCCACCCGCACCCACTTGTCCGGCGGCACACCGGCACCCCGGTTCTTCATGAACAACGCCCCGGGCGCGAGCAGTTCGGTGATGGGCCGGTGCTCCATGGCCCCCGCGGGATCCTGCGGCAGCAGCACCTTCAGCCGCCCCATCCGCTCCCGGTAGTCGTAGACCCCGGCGCCCCGGATGGTCACCCGGGTGCCGCCGGACGCCATCTCCATCGACGTACGGGCCTTCGAACTCCCCGCCTCCACCAGCCGGTCGGCGGCCCGGTGCAGCACGGAGACCGCGTCCCCGCCGCGGGAGTCCCCGGCGGCCGCGTCACCGCCCGAACACCCGCCGGCCCCCAGCCCCGCCCCGGCCACGATCACGGCGACGACCGCCGCACCCGTCCGCCTGTGCCACCGTTCCCGCTGCCGCCCAGTCATCGCCTGCCTACCCCCAGCCGGTACGTCCGTCACGGGCCCCCTCGTTGTTCCGGATAACGACGGGTATGTGCCCCCCGTCACGCGAGCAAGCGGCCGCCGCCATGCGAACCCTTTACCTGGGGTGGGTAACGTGGTCCGCGTGGCGCAGCAGGAGGGGCCTGAACACCTCACGAGCACAACGGAGAAGGGCCGCTTCTGCATGGCCCACTGCACCTGCGGCTGGCGAGGCCCGGCCAGAAGAGCGAGAAGCCAGGCCCGTACGGACGCGGAGAAGCACGCGGCGGGCTGACAAGGCCGGACACCATGGAACCCCAACCTCCACGGCCCCGTCTCCCACGACGGAACCACCGGGAGGCCCCATGGAACGGCGTACATTCCTCGCAGCCGGCACGGCGGGCATCGCCGCAGCCGCAACCCCCTTCACCGCCGCCTGCACGAAGTCGGACACCGGCTCCGGGGCCAGAGCCACCGCGAGGACCGCGGCCACCTCCACGAGGTCGAACGTCACCGCCGCCAACTGGTCCGCCCTCGCCCGCGACCTCGACGGCCCCCTGGTCCGCCCGGGCGACTCGGCCTGGACCACGGCCCGGCAGCTCTACAACACCCGCTTCGACACCCTCAAGCCCGCCGCGGTCGCGTACGTGGACCACCCGGACGACATCCGCACCGCCCTGGCCTACGCCCGCTCCCACTCCTTGCGCGTGGCGATCCGCAACGGCGGTCACTCCTACGCCGGCTGGTCCTCCGGCGACGGCCGCCTGATCATCGACGTCTCGAAGCTCAACCGCGTCCGGGCCTCCGGCAGCACCGCGGTGGTCGGCGCCGGCGCCAAACTCATCGACGTCTACCGCGCCCTCGCCGCGAAGGGCGTCACGATCCCCGCCGGCTCCTGCCCCACCGTCGGCGTCTCCGGCCTCACCCTCGGCGGCGGACACGGCGTGGTCTCCCGCGCGTACGGCCTGACCTGCGACAGCCTCACCCAGGCCACGCTGATCACCGCGGACGGCAAGCAGCTCACCGCCGACGCCCGCGAGAACAAGGACCTCTTCTGGGCCCTGCGCGGCGCAGGCAACGGCAACTTCGGCGTGGTGACGGAGCTGCGCTTCAAGACCCACCCGGCACCGCAGGGCGTCTCGGCGTATCTGTCCTGGCCCTCGACGAAGGCCGCCGCGGTGGTGAAGGCCTGGCAGGAGTGGGGCCCGTCACAGCCCGACGAGATCTGGTCGTCCCTCCACCTGGCGAGCGCCGCCGGCGGCAGGCCGACCGTCTCCGTCGCGGCCTTCTCCCTCGGCACCTACGGCGAACTCAAGAACGCCGTCGACCGTCTCGCCGACCGCGTCGGCGCCCCGGCGAGCAGCGTCTCCCTGAAGCGGCGCTCCTACGAGGAGTCGATGGAGGTGTACGCCGGCTGCTCCTCGTTCCCGACGGACGCCCAGTGCCATCTGCCCGGCTCGACCCCGGGCCGCTCCCCGAAGGGCGCGCTGGGCCGCGAGACGTACGCCGCGGCGTCGGACTTCTTCGACCGCTCCCTCTCCGCGGCCGGCATCCGCACGCTGCTGGCGCAGATCGGCTCGGTACGCGGCGGCACGGGCAGCATCGCCCTCACCGCCCTCGGCGGAGCGGTCAACCGCGTCTCCCCCACCTCCACGGCCTTCGTCCACCGCCGCTCGCGCATGCTGGCCCAGTACATCGCCGCCTGGCGCCCCGGCACGACGGGCACCACGGCCCGCGACTGGCTGGCCTCGGCCCACAAGGCCATGCGCCCCCACGCCTCCGGCGCGGCCTACCAGAACTACACGGACCCGACCCTGACGAACTGGCGCAAGGCGTACTACGGAGACGCGGCCACCCGCCTGACCAAACTGAAGAACCAGTACGACCCGAACCGCTTCTTCACGTATCCCCAGGCGCTGTAACGCCCCCGCTGCGGGCATGCGTGCCTCCCCCAGTGCCTCAAGGGCCTGGGAGGTGCCCCCATGGGCGGCACGGGTGGGCGGTGGGGGTCCCCCCGCTCGAGCGAAGCCGAGAGTGGGGGAGGCACCCCGCAACGCCGGGCTGCGAAAACCCCCCGCCCCCAGCACCAACACCCAGCACTAGGCGGCAAGATCCCGCTCAGAAGCAGCCCGCTCCCGCCGAGCCCCGGGAATCACCGCACTCTCCCCGTCACCAACCCCACGCCCACGAGCCCGCACCAGCCACCCCACCCGAGGCGACCGCTCAACCGCCCGCACCACCGGCGTCAGCAACGCCATCGCCACCGGCGACAACAGCAACGCCACAGCCGTCCCCAGCGCGAACCCGCCCACGACATCCGTCGGATAGTGCACACCCATGTAGACCCGGATGAACCCACCGAACACCGCCAGCACCAACGCGACGAGCCCGAACTTCCGGTGAGCGACGAACAGCCCCACCGCCATCGCCATGACGATCGTCGCGTGGTCACTCACGAACGAGTAGTCGGTCTTGCCGGAGACCAGCACCTCAAGCCCCTGATGGTCGAGGAACGGCCGCGGCCGCTCCACGAACCCCCGTATCGGGACGTTCACCAGCACGGCGATCCCCGCCGCCAGCGGCGCCCAGACCAGTGCCGCGACGGAGGACGCCGCGTCCTCGTCCCCCCGGCGCCGCACGGTCCACCAGCACCAGACCACGAGCAGGACGATGGCGAGCAGCAGCCCGTACTCGCCCACGTACTCCATGACGCGGTCGAGCCACCCTGGCGCGTCCTTGGCCAGGCCATTGATGTCGTACAGCAGGTCGACGTCAGGGTTCGACCCGGATTCGGCGAGTCCAGCCATGGTGCTGCGGCCCCTTCGTCGTCTCTCCCGGCGCACCTGTGCGTACGCCGCTCCTGCCACCCCCGTGGTTGTAGATCCGCTTCCGCACTGACGTCCGCTCGGCTACGTCAACAGGAACGCATAGTCCCCGTTGATACGTTCCACACTCCACCGAATGATCACGCAGACGTTATCGAAGAGAGATACGTCTTCGCAGCTCAGGGGGTGGGTTCACGCTCGGCTCACACCGTCGTGGGCAGTGCTTTCGCGCCATCTTCGGTGACTCGCGTGGCTCCGAAGTAGTCGGGGGTGTCGATCGGGTCGAACCGGATCACAGCACCCGTACGCGGCGCGTCGATCATGTACCCGCCGCCGACATAAATACCGACATGCCGGATGGCCCGCGAATTGGTGGGGTCGTCCGAGAAGAACACGAGGTCGCCGGGGAGCAGTTCGTCCCGGCTCGGGTGCGGCCCGGCGTTGTACTGGTCGTTGGCGACGCGCGGGAGCTTGATGCCCACGGTCTCGTAGGCGGCCTGGGTCAGCCCCGAGCAGTCGAAGCGTCCGCCCTGCTCAGCGGTACCGGTACCGCCCCACAGATAGGGCGTGCCGAGCTTCTTCTGCGCGTACTCGATGGCGCCGGCGGCCTGCTCGGAGGGGTCGACCCGCCCGACGGGCGCCGCGAAGCTCTCCGAGAGCGTCGTGATCCGCTTCACGTAGTTCCGGGTCTCGCTGTACGGCGGCACGCCCCCGTACTTGATCACCGCGTACGCCCCGGCGTTGTACGCGGCCAGCATGTTTTCGGTCAGATTCCCGCCGACCTTCTTCACGTACGAGGCGAGTTCGCAGTCGTACGAGGCGGCGGAGGGAATCGCGTCCTTGGGGTCCCACACATCCCGGTCCCCGTCCTTGTCCCCGTCGATGCCGTGCGAGGCCCAGGTGCCGGGGATGAACTGCGCTATGCCCTGCGCGGCGGCGTGGCTCTGCGCCCTCGGGTTGAACCCGCTCTCCTGGTAGAGCTGGGCCGCGAGCAGGGCCGGGCTGATGGCGGGGCAGAGGTTGCCCCACTTCTGCACCAGGTCCGAGTACGCGGCGGGCACCGCCCCCTTGGCCAGCGCCTTCGCCCCACCGCCCACGCCGTTGGCCAGGTTCCCGGCGACGATGTAGACCCCGACGGCCAGCAGCATCACGAAGGCCAGGGCGGAGCTGATCGCAACACTCGCCACGATCCATGCCTTACGCACCGTCAACCGCCCCTCACCGCACGCGAGTCCGTCGCCTGGTCAGTGTAGAGGGGGCCGCCTTGCTCAGGAATGATCACGAAGAGGAGAGTCGGGGGCGGAAGGAAGAACCGGCCACGGCACGGGCGGCACGGCGGGAGCACGCTCAGCGGCACCAGCGCACGGGGGTCGTCACAGGACCAGGCGGGCTCACCCCTTTTACGCCGGTTCCCCCACGGTCAGCGGGAACACCGTGCCCGTCAGCTCCTCCGACACCCGCCACAGCCTGCGCGCCGTCAGCGGGTCGCTGGCCGCGCGGGAGCGGCCCACCAGGGTCGGGGCGCCGCGCATCTCGGCCAGGCCGTCGGGGCCGACGTAGCTCGCGCCGGGCAGGTCCTGGGTGGCGGCGTAGAGGGTGGGGAGGGCACCCGCCCTGTCGTCCTGCGCGAAGACCCTGTTGCCGAGGCGCATGAAGGCGCGCGCCGCCGGGTTGGCCGCGTGGCTCTGGAGGTTGGTGGCCGCGTAGCCGGGGTGGGCTGCCAGGGCGCGGACGGTGGAGCCCGACTCCGCCAGCCGGCGCTGGAGTTCCAGGGTGAACAGGAGGTTCGCCAGCTTGGACCGGGCGTAGGCGCGCTGCGGGGTGTAGCCCGTCGTCAGGTCCAGGTCGTCGAAGTCGATCCGCGCTCCGCCCCAGCGGTGGGCGCCCGAGGAGACCGTGACGACGCGGTCGGTGATGTGCGGGAGCAGCAGATTGGTCAGGGCGAAGTGACCGAGATGGTTCGTGCCGAACTGCATCTCGAAGCCGTCCCTGGTGTGCTGCCTGGGGAGCATCATCACGCCGGCGTTGTTGATCAGCGCGTGCAGCGGCTGCCGCCAGGCCTCGGCGAACTCCCGCACAGAGGAGAGGTCCGCCAGGTCCAGCCGCCGCACCTCGGTGCTGCCGCGCACGGTCGCCGCCGCCGCCCGCCCCCGCTCCGGGTCCCGTACGGCGAGGACGACATGCGCCCCCGCCCGGGCCAGCGCGTCCGTCGCGGTGAGACCGATGCCGCTGTTGGCGCCGGTGACGACGACGGTCCGGCCGGTGAGGTCGGGCAGGCGGCGCGCGTTCCCTGTCTCGTTGCTCTTCGTCTTCTGCTCAGCCATACCCCGAATGTAGACGTCGCCAACAATGCTGTCAATGACAACAAAGATGGCGACGTCAACATCGGGATACGATGGTGCCCATGCCCACGAGCAACGCCCCGGAGAGCCGCCCCTACCACCACGGAGACCTGCGCTCCACCCTGCTCACCGGCGCCGAACGAACCCTGCGGGAGAAGGGGGCCGGCGCACTCTCACTGCGCGAACTTGCCCGCGAGGCCGGCGTCAGCCATGCCGCGCCCGGCCGCCACTTCAAGGACAAGCAGGCCCTGCTCAACGCCCTGGCACTCGCCGGATACGACCGGCTGGGCCAGGCCCTGGCCGGCGCCGACGACGCCGCCCTCCCGCTGGAGCCGCGGCTCACCGCCCTCGCCCGGGCCTATCTCGCCTTCGCGATCGACAACGCCGAGCTGCTCGAGCTCATGTACGCCCGCAAGCACGAGCCGGACGCCTCGGAGCAGATGGCCGCGGCCGTCGACCGGACGGTGGGCTCCCTGGAGCGGGTCATCGCCGACGCCCAGCAGCGCGGCGAGATCATCGCGGGCGACCCCCAGCACCTCACCCTGCTGACCGGCGCCACCCTCCAGGGCATCGCCTCCTTCGCGGCGGGCGGCATGCTGGCCCCCGAGGCCGCACTGGACGGCATCGAGGAGCTCGTCCACCTCCTCCTGCACGGCCTCAAGCCCCGCTGATCCCGGGCCCCTTGGTCAAGGCGCACCCACCCCCGGCCATCGAGCCGCCATCGACCGGTAAGCCCGGCCGCCCCTTCAGCAATGCGGAAGTCAGAATCCCGAAAGCCGCCTTGTTGTCACGTACTCAACAAACGATCGTCGTCGCGGGCCGCCGCCCCCGCCGGGAACCACACCGGCGGATTCCCCCACCCGCAGGCCTCTGTCCACCACTGCCAGGAGGCTGTACCTTGCGCACGACTTCGCCCGACTCCCCCTCCAGCCGCCGCAGATGGCTCCGTATCGGCTCCGCCGTCACCGCCACCGCCGCACTCCTGCGCACCGGCCTCGCCACCGCCACCACCACCGCCCAGACCCAGCCTCCGGCCCAGGCCCAGGCCCAGGCCCAGGAGAACTCCGCCAAGGTCACCTGGACCCGCTCCTGCGCCCTCCCCCGGCACAAGAACGAGATGGCTGCGACGCCCTGCGCGTCACGGGCGGCCGCACCGCCTTCCAGCAACAGCACGGCATCTTCCCCAAGGCCGCCGACGCCACCGCCCCCTCCGGCTACGGCCCTCCGACCTCCAGGACGCCTACGACCTGACCTCCGCCGCCGCGAGCAACGGCTCCGGCCGGACCATCGCCATCGTCGACGCCTACGACAACCCCAACGCCGAGTCGGACCTCGCCGCCTACCGCTCCCACTACGGCCTGCCCGCCTGCACCACCGCGAACGGCTGCTTCAAGAAGGTGAGCCAGCCCGGCTCCACCACCTTCCTCCCCACCGCCGACAGCGGCTGGGCCGACAAGATCTCTCTCGACCTCGACATGGCGAGCGCGATCTGCCCGAACTGCCGCGTCACCCTCGTCGAGGCCAAGTCCGCCTCCATGGCCAACCTGGGCACCGCCGTCAACGAGGCCGTGAGCCTCGACGCCAAGTACGTCTCCCACAGCTACGGCGGCGGCGAGTCCTCCTCCGACGCCACGTACGACTCCACCTACTTCAACCACCCGGGCGTCGCCATCACCGTCAGCGCGGGCGACGCGGGCTACGGCTCCGAGTACCGGGCGGCGTCCCGGTACGTGACGGCCGTCGGCGGCACCAAGCTCACCACCCCCTCCACCACCACCCGCGGCTGGACCGAGAGCGTCTGGAGGACCAGCAGCACCGAAGGCACCGGCTCCGGCTGGGCCACCTATGGCGGCACCAGCGCCGCCGCCCCGGTCATCGCGAGCGTCTACGCCCTGGCCGGCACCCCGTCCAGCGGCTCCTACCCGGCCGAGTTCCCCTACGCGAACACCTCCGCCCTCAACGACGTCACCAGCGGCTCCAACGGCAGCTGCACCACCGGCTACCTCTGCACCGCCCGGACGGGCTACGACGGCCCGACCGGCTGGGGCACTCCCGAGGAACTCGGCGCCTTCACCGGCTGACCTCTCCCACTCCGTGACAGAACGTCACCGGCGGACGGGCCGCGGCATCCCAGCCGCGGCCCGTCCGCCGCGTTGGGTAGCCTTCACCCGGAGAACACGGGCGCGACCTCTCACCCGACCGTCCGTCAAAAACGGTCCGTAAAGGTGACACAGGGCGTGAAAAGACACAACGACGGAACCTCACGACAGGTTTCGCTCAGGCCTCATTGCCCGTCGTGACCTGCCGTGATACACAGAGTGACCATACGATCCTTCGCACACCGCCCGTCGCCTCCCCTAGGTGCCGGCACGGAACGGTGGCAAGGTATTCGTACGAAACCCGCCAATCAATGACGCCAAGTCGACATCCGGCAGCGTCATTGTCGGCGACAATGAGGCCTGACCTCTGCACGACCGCAGAGGGTGAAGAACTACCCAACAGGGGCGGTGACTTACATGCTCTTTGCGGCCGATAAGGGAGACATCAACACGATCATCGGCGGGATCGCTCCGGACTGGGGCCCCTTCGGCAGCCTGGGCAACGAGGCCAAGGTGATGATCGAGGTCGTGATGGCGGTCGCCATCCTGCTCTGCCTCGGCATCGCCATCTGGGGCGCGGCGAAGCAGCGCATCGGCGCGACGGCCCTGAGGGACACCTTCAGCGCCGAGCAGGGCAAGGGCCTCATCGTCGCCGGCCTCACCGGAGTCTTCATCATCGGCTCCCTCGGCACGCTGTTCACCATCGTGTACGGCATGGCCGTGTAGCCCGGGCACCATCCGCCCGGCCGGGCGCGCCCGGCTCCCTCTCCATCCCACCCGCCCGTCGTGCCCACCGGCTGAGGTTGCGTTTCCCTGATGTCGAGTCACCACACCGCGCCCGCGCGGGAACCAGCACGGCTACCGTCGTACGAGGAGTATGAAGAGTACGACCGGTACCAAGTGTTTCCGCACGACGTCGAGGGGGCGGACGCGGCATGAGTCTCGGTGACGAGCACCAGGCCTCCGGCGGCTACGGCGGCACGGGCCAGACCCGAACCCGCCTGCCCGACACCGACCCCGACGCCCACGGCACCCCCCGCCGCACCCCCCGCTCCTCGCCCCGCAGCCTGGTCACGGTGGTCGGCGTGGTGGTCCTCCTCCTCGCGGCCATCGCCTTCGCGAACCGCGGGGGCGGCGATACCGACAAGACCGACTCGTCGGGCAACAAGCCGGAGACAGCGGCGACGGCGCCTTCGGGCCAACGCCCCGTCCAGTCCAAGTCGGGCGGCATCCCGTCGGGCTTCGGGCAGAGCCAAGAGGGGGCGGAGAGCGCCGCGGCCAACTACGCCGTGGCGCTGGTCTCGTCCGACAT
The DNA here is from genome assembly GCF_042957035.1 of Streptomyces sp. NPDC008137. Classification (NCBI taxonomy): domain Bacteria; kingdom Bacillati; phylum Actinomycetota; class Actinomycetes; order Kitasatosporales; family Streptomycetaceae; genus Streptomyces; species Streptomyces sp. NPDC008137. The sequence goes on from NZ_JBIBHN010000050.1 coordinate 26,410, forward strand.
CCTCAAGCCCGCGCGGCGCACCGAGATCGTCCGCCAGGTGTTCGACGCCGGCCGAATCTCCGAACTGGAGAAGAACCTCGACCAGGTGTACGACAAGGCGTTCCTCGACAAGGTCGGCCTGGACGAGAACGGCGAGGCGCCTCAGGGCAGCACGTACGTCTCGCGCACCATGCCGGTCGGCACCAGAACCACCGAATACTCCGGCAGCGCCGCCACCGTCGAGGTCTGGTGCACGGGCGTGTTCGGGATGACGGGCGAGAGCTCGCAGAACCCGGTCACCAACGACTGGTTCACCATGACCCTGCAGCTGCGCTGGACCGACGGCGACTGGAAGGTCGACAGCTTCTCCCAGAAGGAAGGCCCCGCGCCGGTCAACGGCGACAACAAGGTGTCGACGTCGGACGACATCTCGAAGGCCGTCGAGGAGTTCGGAGGGTTCACGTATGCCCGGTAGCCCGCGCCGCGCAGTCAAGCTCGCCGCCACCCTCACAGCCGTTCAGACCACCGTGATCCTGCTCGCCGGCCGAGCGGTCGCGGCGCCCACGCCTTCGCCCACGCCCAGCGACGACAACTGCTCCCTGCTCTCCGGCAGGGCCAGAGAGATCTGCGAAGGCGACACCGACAGCGGCAGCGGCAGCGGCACCTCCCGCCTGGACCCCACCTCCACCCTCGACCCCCTCTCCTCCCTCGCCAAGGGCTGCGCCGAAGCCGCCTCCTGGACCGTCGACAAGCTCAGCGACGCCGTGAAGGAGACGGCCAACGTCGACTTCACCAACCCCAAGTTCCTCCAGCAGTACGCCGTCGTCTTCGCCGCCTCGACGATCCTCACGCTCCTGCTCTGGCTCCTCGCCGTGGCCAAGCGAGCCGTCCGCGGCGTCCCCCTCGCCACCGCCATCGGCGAAGCCATCGGCTTCCTCTGGCTGACCGTCCTGGCCTCCGCCTTCACCCCGCTGATCCTCTACACCGTCGTCTCGGCCACGGACGGCATCACCGAGGTCCTCGCCAAAGCCACCGGCGACCAGACCGACGCCTTCTTCGGCACGTTCTCCGAGGCCCTCAAGAAGGGCGAGGACATCGGCGGCGGCCCGATCATGCTGATCGTCGTCTCCCTGGTCAGCATCCTCGCCGCAGGCGTCCTCTGGCTGGAGCTCGTCATCAGGGCGGCGCTCCTCTACGTCGGCGCCCTCCTCGGCACCGTCGTCTACGCCGGGCTCGTCGACAAGAACCTGTGGGGCCACGTCCGCCGCTGGGCGGGCATCATGATCGCGGTGATCCTGATCAAGCCCGTCATCGTCATCGTGCTCGGCCTCGCCGGCGCGCTCTCCGCCGACGACGGCCCGGACGCCTTCTCCGCCGTCGTCTCCGGCCTCGCCATCATCCTGCTCGCCATCTTCGCCAGCGCGATGATCTACCGCTTCGTCCCCGGCTTCGGCGACGAGCTCGCCGGCTCCCGCAACAACCGCCTCATGCAGGGCGCCGAAAGCAAGGCCGCAGCCGTCATCAGCTCCCCCGCCACCCTCGTCGCGCAGGGCATCAAGACCCACAGCTCCCGCGCCGACAACAACGGCGGCTCAGGCGGCCAGTCCTCCGCCCCCCGCCCGAACAACCCGGCCTCCGGCGGAGTCGCCGCACACAGCTCACGCCCCTCGAACGGCGGCGGCGGATCCGTCCCCTCCGCCGCACCCGCACCCCGTTCGAGCAGCCCCGTCAACACTCCCCACGCCAGCAACACCCGCAACAGCAGCAGCAACCGCACGGGAGGTGAAGGGCGTTGACGACCGAGTCCCACGTGTCCCATCCGGTCACGCCCCGCCGTACATATCTGATCGGCCGCGCCCGGCCGAACGCGATCATCGGCCGCAACCGCGAGACCGGCGAGATCGCCCTGATCGTCGTGGGCGCGTTCATCGGCATGATGTGCGGACTCCTCGTCCCCGTGCTGTCCCTGCGCATCGTGCTGCTGGCCGGGTTCCCGATGCTGGCGCTGGCCGCGGTGTACGTGCCGTTCAAGCACCGCACGTTCTACAAGTGGTTCGAGATCAACCGCAGCTACAAGCGGACCCTCAAGCAGGGCACCACCTACCGCTCGGCCGCCGTCGAGGCCGGCACCCGGCTGGACGGCCGTGAGGTCGAGGTCGGCCCGCCCCCGGGCATCGGCCGCGTCACCTGGCTGGCCGCCCCCTTCGGCCCCGACGAGATCGCCGTACTGCTGCACGCCGACCGCAAGACCGTCACCGCCGCCATCGAGATCGAGGGCCCCGGCGTCGGCCTGCGCGACTCCGAGGACCAGGAAGCCCTGGTCGACCGCTTCGGCACCCTGCTCAAGCACGTGGCCAACGGCGACGGGTTCGTCACCCGTCTGCAGATGCTCGCCCGCACCCTCCCCGCCGACCCGGACGCGCACGCCAAGGACGTCTCCGTCCGGGGCGACGAGAAGGCACCGCCGTGGCTGCAGCAGTCGTACGACCAGCTCCAGTCGATGGTGTCCACCAGCAGTGAGCAGCACCGCGCCTACCTCGTCGCCTGCATGCACTACACGCGCGACCTCGCCGCCGAGGCCAACGCCATGGCCCGGGCCGCCCGCGCCCACGGTGGCAAGGTCGACCGGGACGCCGGGCTCGCCGTCGTCATGGCCCGCGAGCTGACCGACATCTGCTCGCGCCTCCAGGAAGCCGACATCCGCGTACGGCAGCCGCTCGGTCAGGGACGGCTGTCCTCGCTGATCCACTCCATGTACGACCCGGACCACCCGATCGACCACATCCAGGCGATGTCCAAGCGCAACGCCTGGCCGGCCGAGCTGGACGCCATGGAGCCCACGTATCTCCAGGCCAAGACCCGGGAGTCCAGCACCCGCGCCCCTTGGTGCCACGCCACCGCCTGGGTGAAGGAGTGGCCGATGACCCCCGTCGGCGTCAACTTCCTCGCCCCGCTCCTCGTCCACACCCCGGACGTCATCCGCACGGTCGCCGTCACCATGGACCTCGAACCCACCGAGGTCGCCATCGAGCGCATGCTCACCGAGAAGACCAACGACGAGGCCGAGGCGTCCCGCGCCGCCAAGATGAACCGCACCGTCGACCCGCGCGACGTCGCCGCGAACTCCCGGCTCGACCAGCGCGGAGAGGACCTCGCCAGCGGCGCGGCCGGCGTCAACCTCGTCGGCTACATCACCGTCTCGTCCCGTTCCCCCGACGCCCTCGCCCGCGACAAGCGGACGATAAGGGCCTCGGCCGGAAAGTCGTACCTGAAGCTGGAATGGTGCGACCGCGAGCACCACCGCGCCTTCGTGAACACCCTTCCCTTCGCCACCGGCATTCGGAGGTAGGACCTGATGCGGGACCCGCTGTCCGTCCTCACCGACGCCTTCACGTCCTTCCTCTTCGGGAAGGTCGAGACGACCAGGCTCCCGGTGCGCACGTCCACGGGCCAGGCCCAGGCGGTCTACCTGCCGACCGCCGCGCCGGGCCTCGGCGACTCCGGCGTCATCATCGGCCGCGAGGTGTACTCCGGAAAGGGCTACATCTACGACCCCTTCCAGCTCTACGGGCAGCAGCTCCCCGCCCCCCACTGGCTGGTCCTCGGCGAGTCCGGCAACGGCAAGTCGGCGCTGGAGAAGACGTACGTCCTGCGCCAGCTCCGCTTCCGCGACCGCCAGGTCGTCGTCCTCGACGCCCAGGGCGAGGACGGCGTCGGCGAATGGAACCTCATCGCCCAGGAGCTGGGCATAACCCCCATCCGCCTGGACCCCATGGCCGCCCTGGACATGGGCATCCGCCTCAACCCCCTCGACCCCGCGATCACCACCACGGGCCAGCTCGCGCTGCTCCGCACGATCATCGAGGTCGCGATGGGCCACGGCCTCGACGAACGCTCCGGCTTCGCCCTGAAGGTCGCGCACGCCTACGTCAACGAGACCATCGTCGAACGCCAGCCGGTCCTCACCGACATCGTCGAGCAGCTCCGCCACCCCGAGCCGGAGTCCGCGGAGGCGATGAACGTCGCCATAGACGACGTACGGGCCTGGGGCCTGGACGTGGCGCTGGTCCTGGACCGCCTGGTCGACGGCGACCTGCGCGGCATGTTCGACGGCCCCACCACCGTGGGCATCGACCTCGACGCGCCCCTCATCGTCTTCGACCTGTCCCACATCGACCGCAACTCCATCGCCATGCCCATCCTCATGGCGATCGTCGGCGTCTGGCTGGAGCACACCTGGATCCGCCCCGACCGGAAGAAGCGCATCTTCCTGGTCGAGGAGGCCTGGCACATCATCAACAGCCCCTTCGTCGCCCAGCTCTTCCAGCGCCTGCTGAAGTTCGGCCGACGCCTCGGCCTGTCCTTCGTCGCCGTCGTCCACCACCTCTCGGACGTCGTCGACGGCGCGGCGGCCAGAGAGGCGGCGGCCATCCTGAAGATGGCCTCGACCCGGACGATCTACGCCCAGAAGGCGGACGAGGCCCGAGCGACCGGCCGCGTCCTCGGCCTCCCCCGCTGGGCGGTCGAGATCATCCCGACCCTCACCCCCGGCATCGCCGTCTGGGACGTCAACGGCAACGTCCAGGTCGTCAAACACCTGGTCACCGAGACCGAACGCCCCTTGGTCTTCACCGACCGCGCGATGACCGAGTCCTCCGCCGACCTCGCGGACGACGACGCCCTGCGCGCCGCCGAACTGGAGGCGGAGGAACGGGCCGCGGCCTTCGTGGAGCACCACCTGGGCGACTCCGAATCGACGGTGGCGTAGAGCCAGGGGGAGCACGCGTGAGACCGGACGACCACCGCACCCGGCGGGACAGCCAGGGAGGCATCCCCGACGGCCTGCTGATCGGCATACTCGCGTTCCTCCTCGGCATGACCCTGCTGGTGTGGACGGCCACCGGCCTCGCCGCACTGTTCGCCCACGGCTCCTGGCCGTCCGGCGTCACCTTCACCCGCACCCCCCTCGCCCTGCGCGGCCTCATCGCCCGGCCCCACGACATCCCCGGCGCCTGGCCCGACACACCCCCCACCGAACTCTCCGGCTACGGCCTCTTCTGGGGCCTGTTCATCGGCCAGCTGATGATCCTGGTCGTCCTCACGGTCTTCGTGATGGGCACGCTGGCCCGGTGGAGGGCGGTCCGGGCAAGGCGCCGGGAGGAGCGGATCCCGGCGGCGGAAGAACGGCCGACACCGACGCAGCACGAGGCCCGGGCATCGGCGCACGAGCACGCATCTTGGGCGACGCAGCACGACATCCCGACAGCCGCGCACGAGCACGCACCCCCGGCAGTGCAGCACGAGGTCCCGACCCCCCGCCGCTCGCCCGCCGACCCCACCAGCCCCCTGGCCCCGAGCCCCCCGGACCCCACAGCGAGCCCGCCCGACTCCCCCCACCCTGCGGCAGGCTCCCCACACCCGACGGCAACCACCACCCCACCCCCCGCAACCGTCCCCGCGACCCCGGCGTCTCTGTTCGCCCAGGAACGGGTGGACGGGTGGGAAAAGATCCTCGTAGCCCCAAGGGAATCCCGCCAGACCACAGCCACCCAGGCGATCCGCGACGCGGCAGGCCCAGCCCTCATCGTCACGTCGAACCCCGCCCTCTGGCAGACCACCAAGGACGCCAGAGCCAAACTGGGCCCCACCCACCTCTACGACCCCACCCACCTCTGCGACACCCCGTCCCGTCTCCACTGGTCCCCCACCACCGGCTGCGAGGACAAGGCGACGGCAACCCGACGAGCCGCCGCCCTCCTCACCCCCGTCCGCCCCACCGCGAAACTGGACCAAGCCCTCAGCGACACAGCCGAGACACTCCTGCGGAGCTACCTGCACGCCGCGGCGATCGACGGCCGCACCATCCGCCACGTCCACCGCTGGTCCCAGGGCACCCAGATCCAGGACGCCGTACGCATCCTCCGTACGAACCCCAAGGCGGCCCCCGGCGCGGCGGGCGAACTCGAAGGCGCCCTCACCGCCCATCCCGAACGCCGGGACATGGCCCAGCAGTTGACCACCCGAGCCCTCGCGGCCCTCTCCACGGTCAACATCCGCGAGGCCTGCACTCCCAACCGAAGTGATGCCCTCGCCTTGGATTCCTTCGTCCACGAAGGGGGCACGCTTTATGTGGTGGGGGAATCCATCGAGGACCCCAGGACTCAGCCGGGCGCGATGCCCCTCCTGACGGCCCTCGTCTCCAGCGTGGTCGAGCGCGGCCGGCACATGGCCGAACGGTCATCGGCCGGTCGCCTCGACCCACCAATGACGCTCGTCCTGGACGACGTCGCGGCCGTGGCTCCGCTTCCCCAGCTGCCGGAGCTGCTGGCCACCGGAGCGGACCGGGGCATGCCGACCCTGGCCCTGCTCCGGTCCCGCGAACAGGCCCGCGCCCGCTGGCCGCACGACGAACTCCCCGTCTGACCCCCGTCACTCCCGCTCGAGCACGAACTCCAACTCCCGCTCCCCCGCGTCCCCCAACGGCACGGTCACCCCACTCGGCACGAACCCCGCCCGCCGATAGAACCGCTGCGCCCGCCCGTTCTCCTCGTGCACGATGAGCCGCACCCGCTCGAGCCCCTGCGCCCACGACCACTCCAGGGCCGCGTCGAACAGCACCTCGGTCAGCCCGCTCCCGCGCTCCTCGGGCCGTACGAACACAGCGACGACATGCCCCTGCTTCCGCTCCACCTCGAACCCGGCCCAGTCGGTCGTCCCGGGCTCCTCCACCAGCACGGTCAGCGTCCCCACCCACTGCCCGTCCGGCGCCTCGGCGATGATCTGCTGCACCGCGTCCGACCCTTCGCAGGCCCGCGCCGTCCGCTCCTGCCAGAAGGAGTCCGGCTTGGCCACGGCCTCCTCGTACGTCTCCAGGAAGGCCAGGTGCGCCACCGGGTCCCGCAGCGCCGCGAGCCGCAGCTCCTTCGCCGCGGGCCACTCATCAGCACGGACGGACCGGATCACATAGCTCATGCGGGCAACGGTAGTACCCGGGTACGACACCCCTCACCCCGATTACCCCGCCGGTCCGACGCCCGCCGCCCCCGCGCGCACGAGCATCGAACCATGCTGACGGCACACGAACTCACCAAACGCTACGGCGACCGAACGGTCGTCACGGACCTGTCCTTCACCGTCCGGCCCGGCACCGTCACCGGCTTCCTCGGCCCGAACGGCGCCGGCAAGTCCACGACCATGCGCATGCTTCTCGGCCTCGACGCCCCCACCCGCGGCCACGCCACGGTAGGCGGACGCTCCTACGCCGCCCACCCCGCGCCCCTCACCGAGGTCGGCACCCTGCTGGAAGCCCGCTCGGTCCACCCCGGCCGCACCGCCTACCACCACCTGCGCGCCCTCGCCCACACCCATGGCATCCCCCGCACCCGCGTCGACCAGGTCCTCGCCCTCACCGGCCTCACGGACGTCGCCCACCGCCGCGTCAAGGGCTTCTCTCTCGGCATGGGCCAACGCCTCGGCATCGCCGCCGCCCTCCTCGGCGACCCGGCCACCGTCGTCCTCGACGAACCGGTCAACGGCCTCGACCCCGAGGGCGTCCTGTGGATCCGCACCCTCCTCAAGTCCCTCGCCGCCGAGGGCCGCACGGTCTTCGTCTCCTCCCACCTGATGAGCGAGATGGCCCTCACCGCCGAGCACCTGGTCATCATCGGCCGCGGCCGCCTCCTCGCCGACACCACGGTCACCGACTTCGTACGCGACTCCGGAGCCGGCACCACCAAGGTCGTCACCCCGCAGGCCGCCGACCTCGTACGACTCCTCACCGCCCCAAGCGTCGACATCACCACCGACACCCCCGGCACCCTCCACATCCGCGGCACGGACGCCGAACACATCGGCCGCGCGGCAGCCGCCCACGGCATCCCCCTCTACGAACTCACCCCCGGCACCGCCTCCCTGGAAGAGGCCTTCATGGACCTCACCCGCGACGCGGTCGAGTACCCGGCGACCTTGGAAGGAGCGGCAGCATGACCACGACAGCCCTGCCCTACCGCGTGACCCAGGCCCGCGTCCTGCGCTCCGAGTGGCACAAGCTCTGGACTCTCCGCTCCACCTGGATCACCCTCGTCGCCACGAGCCTGTTGACCGCCGCCATGGGCGCGGGCCTGAGCGCCGCCTACGACGGCACCGGCACAGGCGAGATGGACACGGTCCTCTTCGTCCTCCTCGGCACCCAGTTCGCCCAGATCAACCTCGGCGTCCTGGGCATCCTGGCCACCGCCGGCGAGTACTCCACGGGCCAGATCCGCGCCACGATGACCGCCGTCCCCCGCCGCCTGCCCGTCCTGTGGTCCAAGGCCGCCGTCCTGGCCGCGGTGGCGTTCCCCCTCACCCTGGCGACGAATCTCCTCACCTTCCCCCTCGCCCAGACCTTCCTCTCCGGCACCGACCAGTCCGCCGCCCTCGGCGACCCGGGCGTCCTGCGCGCCCTCGCCGGCAACGCGGCCGGTCTCACCCTGCTCGCCGTCCTCGCCCTCGGCATCGGCGCCCTGCTCCGCTCGGTCCCGATGGCCATCGGCGCCTTCATCGGCCTCGTCATGATCCTCCCGGAGATCCTGGCCATGCTCCCGTACGAGTTCGTCGACGATGCCGTCCGCCACTTCCCCGGCAAAGCCCTGGAAGCCCTCACCACCGCCCAGCCCATGCCCGGCGCGACCTCCCCGACCGCGGCCCTGCTGGCCATGCTCCTGTGGACGGCGGCGACCCTCGCGACAGCGGCGGCGGTCCTGCGTCACCGAGACATCTGACACGCGGCATCGGAACCTTCACGATGGACCCCGTGACGGAAGCCAGGGCACCGGAGCCCCTCACCGACTACGCCCACCGCGTCAGCCGCAAGGTGCGCGCGTTCGACCAACGCCACCCCCTGCTGTGGGACCTGCACTTCACCGGCTTCTGGGTGACGGCGGCCCTGATCGACTACACCGGCCGAGGCTGGCGCCACAACGCGCACAACCTGGACGTCCCCGGCTGGCTCCTGCTCACCCTGAGCCTCGGCCTCTCGGTCCCCCTGCTCCGACGCCGCACCCACCCCGGCACCGTCCTGGCCGCGATGGCGCCCTTCGCCCTCGTCAACGCCTGGACGGGCGCCGCACTCCAAGCAGCCCTGCTCCAGTTGGTGGTGATCTACCACATCGCCCTGCGCCGTTCCCTGCACAACCTGTGGTGGGCGACGGCCCTCATGCTGACCCCGGTCTTCGTATCGGTCGTCCGATACGGCGAGGGCACCTGGGACCAGCAGATCGGCTCCCAGCTGATGTCCATCACCGTGGCCGCCCTCATCGGCATCACGGTCCGCACCCGCCGCAACTACACCGAGGCCCTGGAAGACCGAGCCCGCCGTCTGGAGACCGAACGCGACCAGCAGGCCCAACTCGCCACAGCCGCCGAACGCGCCCGCATCGCCCGCGAGATGCACGACATCATCGGCCACAACCTCTCCGTCATCACCGGCCTCGCCGACGGCGGCCGATACGCCGCCGCCAAGTCTCCCGAGCGCGCGGGCCAGGCCCTCGACGCCATCGCCACCACCAGCCGCCAGGCCCTGACCGAACTCCGCCGCCTCCTCGACGTCCTACGCGAGGAGGAGAAGAACCGAGCAGACCTCACCCCCCAGCCCGGCCTCACCGACCTCGACCAACTCCTCGACGGCGTACGCTCCGCGGGCCTGACCGTCCGCACCACCACCCACGGCACCCCCACACTCCCCCCGGGCCGCCAGCTCACCGTCTACCGCGTCATCCAGGAAGCCCTCACCAACACCCTCAAACACGCAGGCCCCGGCGCCACCGCGGAGATAGAGCTCTCCTACGAGGAGAGGGCCGCCGTCACCGTCGACATCACGGACACAGGCAACGGCCGCAGAACGGACGACGATCCACTCCGAGCCGGCCGCGGCCTCCCCGGAATGCGCGAGCGAACCGCCCTCTACGACGGCACACTTGAGGCCGGCCCTCGCCCCCACCCTGAACAGGGCTGGCGCGTCCGTCTCCATCTCCCGGAGGAAACACCGCAGTGACCACGGTCCTCATCGCCGACGACCAGCCCCTCCAGCGCTTCGGCTCCCGCATGCTCCTGGAGAGCCAGGACGACATGACGGTCGTCGGCGAGGCCGCGAACGGCAGCGAAGCGGTCCGCATGACGGCGGAGCTCCACCCCGACGTCGTCCTGATGGACATCCGCATGCCCGGCCTGGACGGCATCGAGGCGACCCGCCGCATCGCCGCCGCCGGCGACCGCACCCGCATCCTGATCGTCACCACCTTCGACCTGGACGAGTACGCGTACGCCGGCCTCCGCGCCGGCGCCTCCGGCTTCCTGGTCAAGGACGCCCAGCCCGAGGAACTCCTCTCCGGCATCCGCGCGGTGGCCACCGGCGACGCGGTCGTCGCCCCGAGCCTGACCCGCCGCCTCCTGGACGCCTACGTCCATCACCTGCCGACCGACCCCTCGGCCGAAGACCTGCCCCAAGAGGACACACGCCTCGCGTCCCTCACCGACCGGGAACGGGAAATCCTCACGGTCATCGGCAAGGGCTGGACGAACACGGAGATAGCCACCCGCCTCCACCTGGCCGAGTCGACGGTGAAAACGCACGTGGGCCGCATCCTCGCGAAAACGGGCTCCCGAGACCGCATCCAGGCGGTCATCCTGGCGTACGACACGAAGCTGGTAGAGCCGTCATAAACGCAGAAAACCCCGCATCCGAAGATGCGGGGTTTCCTTTGAATGATTGTTCGGCGGCGTCCTACTCTCCCACAGGGTCCCCCCTGCAGTAC